>JAZOBQ010000111.1:0-5595 GCA_045596005.1 Oscillospiraceae bacterium | reverse complement strand
TTCTGTCCTCGCATACGGGGACATGGATGTGCCCGGAAATGAACACATCGCCCTTTTTCATGGGAGGCAGATTGTCCGGAGAGAAAATATGTCCATGGCTCAGGACAATACTGCGCCTGCCGTGGCTCAGAAGTGCGTAGTCGCAGAACATTGGGAAATCCAGTACCATCTGGTCAATTTCGGCATCACAGTTGCCCCGCACACCCATGGTGCAAAGCTCCGCGGCGTTCAGCATGGCTGCAACGCTCATGGGATCGTATTCTTCGGGCAGGGCGTTTCTGGGGCCGTGGTAGAGAATGTCGCCCAGCAGCAGGAGCCTGTCCGCTTTTTCCCGGTGAAAGTTTTCCACCAGCTTTCTGCACCAGTGGGCAGAGCCGTGTATGTCGGATGCAATAATATATTTCATAATAATACTCCCTTTTGAAAATAAGCCCGCTGACAGCGGGCTTATTATGCTTATTATGCTTCCTTGGAGAGAAGGACCTCAAGAGCGGCGATACGCTGGCAGAGGCAGAAAATCTTGATGCTGCTGTAAAGCTCCGGGGTGGAGGGGAAGGAAGGGGCGATGCGGATATTCTTATCCTCCGGATCGATACCGTAGGGGAAGGTTGCGCCGGCATCAGTCAACTTTACGCCCAGATCGGCGCAGAGCTTTACACAGCGCTTTGCAGTGCCGGGCAGACCGTCATAGCTTATGAAGTAGCCGCCGTTGGGACGGGTCCAGCGGCCGATGCCGGTGGCATCAAGTCCGCTGTCAAGTGCGGCGAGGGTGCAGTCAAACTTAGGACGCAGGTAGTCGGCCTGCTTTTTCATATGTGCGCGCAGACCGTCCACGCTCTTGAAGTACTTGACGTGGCGCAGCTGGTTTATCTTATCGTAGCCGATGGTCTGAACGCCCATCTGCTTGAGCAGGAAGTCGACGTTGTTCTTGCTGGCGACGAAGACAGCGACGCCGGCGCCGGAGAAGGTGACCTTACTGGTGGACATGAATTCATAAACCATGTCCTCGCTGCCGTACTTTTCGCAGGCCTCAAAAATGTTCAGCAGATAGTCGTCGGTCTCGCGGAAGCCGTGGACATAGTAGGCGTTGTCCCAGAAAATGCGGAAATCATCTGCTGCGGGCTTGAGCGCGGCGAGAGCTTCAACGGTCTCGGGGGAATAGGTGATGCCCTGGGGGTTGGAGTACTTGGGTACGCACCAGATGCCCTTGACGGAGGGGTCGTTTTCGGCATATTCGCGCACGACGTCCATATTGGGGCCGTCGGGGGTCATGGGCACATTGATCATCTCGATGCCGAATTCCTGGCAGATGCGGAAATGGCGGTCATAGCCGGGCACGGGGCAGAGGAACTTGAGCTTTCCCTGCTGTCCCCAGGGTTTGCTGCCGCCGTAAACGCCGAGGACGAGAGCCTTGATCATCATATCGTACATGAGCGCGAGACTGCTCTGGCCGCCCATGATGACGTTCTCCATCTTAACGCCGAGCAGCTCGGCAAAAAGCTCCTTGGCCTCGTCCACGCCGGCGGGCTCGCCGTAGTTGCGAACGTCGGTGCCCTTGCGGGTGTAGATGAGGTCATAGGGGTTCTGCTGCAGCATATCCATGCTCAGGTTGAGCTGGGTGGGGTCGGGTTTGCCGCGGGACATATCCAGCTTGTGGCCGACCTTTTTCTCGTTTTCGTAGCGGGCGAGCAGAACGTCGAGCTCGGCGCGCTTTTCATCTATAGTCATGTTGAAATAGGTTTTCATATTTTTGCCTCGATTCTAAAGGAAAGTCTGATAAAAAGGGTTTGGAACTCATTATAATGTACGGACAAGTAAATTACAAGTGAAAAAGCGGACAATTTTTCAATAATTTAACGCGTTTCAGTGCGAAAACATGCTTTTGCTGCCCCGCAACAAACTATTGCCCCCGCTTTTTCTGGACGACGGGGCATGGGAGTTGTATAATGAAGAAAAAATGACAAACAAGACACAGAGAAAAAAGAAGAAAAGGCGGTGAGCGCACATGACGGACTCCTTTGGAAACAATCTCACAAAGCTGCGCACACGTTCCGGACTCAGTCAGTCTGAACTGGCGGACAAATGCTGCGTGACACGGCAGGCGGTGAGTAACTGGGAGCGCGGCAAGAGCCTCCCCGACCTTGAAACGCTGACTGTGATAGCAGCTGCGCTGGGAGTTTCCGCATCGGAGCTGCTGCAGGAAAGCTCCGGCGACGGTCTGAAAATAAGTCCCTGGTTTTTGCTGTTCAATATTGCCGCCGCCGTGCTGCATTCCGTGCTGGGTTTTTGCGGCTATGTAAATTTTATGGCGGTAACTATAGCGCCGTGGATGTGCGCGTTCATGCTTATGATCGTGACGCTTTCCTTCCGTGCCATGTTTAAAAGCGGCAGCTATGATATGCTGGCAGGTTTTAACGCGAAAAAGGACTCCGTTGCCGCAACGCGCAAACAGATGTACTGGCTGCACCTTCTTGGGGGCATACTGTCGAGCCTGTACCAGCTGATGTTCGTGGTGCTGTATTTTGTTCCACACGCGGAGCAGATGGATGCTGCGGTGGGAATGATGGGCGGATACATCGGCGTATTTTTGGGAACGGCGATAGCGGTCAGCATAAAGATAAAGACAAGGTAAGGCTATGAAATCTTCTCTTTCCGAATATATCTCCGCCGAACGGCTTAATCGCATAATCTGTCTCGATGAAACGGAGAGCACAAATACATATCTGAAGACCCTGCCCGATGCCCCGGACGGTCTTGCCGTCATCGCGCGAAGACAGAGTGCCGGACGCGGACGAGTGGGGCGCTCATTCGCGTCTCCCGAGGGCGGACTCTATATGTCCGTGCTCTACCGGCTTGATGCAGCTCCCGCGGCCTTCACCGCCTGCGCCGCTCTTGCCGTTCGACGCGCGATAAAGCGTGTGTGCGGCCTCGAGGCAGGGGTGAAATGGGTCAACGACCTGCTTATAGAGGGCAAAAAGATCTGCGGTATACTGACGGAGATGCACTCCGGCGCGCTTATTCTTGGCGTGGGTGTAAACGTCAATACGCTCAGTTTTCCGCAGGAACTGCCCAATGCCGCCAGTCTCTCAGCGTTTGCAGGGCGTGAAATATCCGTTGAAGCGCTCGCCGCCGCAATACTGGCCGAGCTGGACTCGCTCAGGGAATTATCCCCGGAAAAGAGCGAAGAATACCGCGCGGAGTATGCTTCGGCCTGTCTGAATCTGGGACGGGAAGTGCTTATCGTGCGCGGTGGGAGCTGCCGCACGGCTTTCGCCGAGTCGATAGACGGAGACTTCTCCCTGCTCGTGCGCTATCCTGACGGCACGCGCGAGAGCGTTTTTTACGGCGAAGTCAGCCTTCGCGGCGCAAACGGTGAGTATATCTGAATTTAAGACCCTGCACACGCCCCCGCTGCTCTGTTTACTTGCTCTCAAGCGAGGGTTCTTTGACAGTCTCAGACCTTGCACGCCGGTGCAGGGTCTTTTTTGTCATAAAAAACATTAATAAATAGCTTGTGTACACCAACGGATTTTGATATCATGGGCATATACCCCCAAAGGAGGATCAGACTATGAATATGCTCCAGTATGAGCTTTTTGCTTCTGTGGCGAGAACGCTGAATCTTTCCAAAACCGCGCAGCAGTACTACATATCTCAGCCTGCTGTCAGCCATCATATAAAGGCGCTGGAGGACTCCCTCGGCGTTGAGCTTATCCACCGCAGCAAGCGAGGTGTCACGCTGACGGGAGCGGGACGCGAGCTTTTGCCCTACGTTCAGGAGATACTCGACCTGAACATCAAGGCGGAAAACCGAATGAACAACATAGCCAAGGGAATAAAGGGGCATATCAAGGCCGCCGCTCTCTCGTCGGAGAGCATATTCCTCAGCGAATGTCTCATACCGTTTTATGGGGCGAGACCCGATGTGCAGATGGATATAAGCCTCATGGACGGTGCGGACATGGTGGAGTCGCTGCGTTCCGACGACCACGATTTCTATTTCGCCGTAAACCCCATGACGCCCGACAACATGGGATATAAATACAGAGTTATCCACACCGGACGCATGGCGCTTTTCGTGAATAAGACAGTTGCGGACAGCATCGACCTCGGCGACTGGTCGACCGTAAGCGTCCAGCCTTTCGTGTCCGTGCCGCGTGCGGACGTGAGTCTCAACAAAAAAGTCGCCACAATTTGCCGCAACCGCGGCTTCAGCCCGCGCATCATCAACTATTATAACCGCGCAGAGTCGGTCATTCTTTCCGTGAATGCGGGTCTCGGCGTGGCTATCCTGCCCGAAAATCTTGAAAAACTCTACCAGCGTCCCAATGTTGTCGTTCTGCCGCTCGAGGGCGAGGACGCCAAGTGCGAATCCATCTTCATCTGGAATCCGCAGAAGCTCACCTCCACCGGAGAGCTGTTCAAGGACGTGGTGCTGGAAACCTTCGGCGTGGGCGCAGATCAGGAGGATTGAAACTCCGTTTTTGGCTTGACATAATACTGTTTTGGTAATAAAATATATCGGTGGAGAAAGTTGCTCTTTGGGGAGAAATCGGCATCTGCCTCCGCTTTTAAGGCTGTTAAGCATTAATGATAGCTTTGATTTACCGATAGGTTCGTTTTATGACCTATTTTCTTATACCTCGTTTCCGGGCGCAGCCCGTTTTCGTGGCGATAAAAACAACATAAAACAAAAAACCACCGCAAAATTCTTAAAGAATGGAGGTGTGTTTACTTTACTATGCCAAATTTAGGATGGATAATCGGCACCGTAGTAGTGCTTGTTATAGTTGCAATTGCAATGTTCCTTATGGGTATACTTTACCGCAAAAAGGTCTCCGAGCGTGAGATCTCCAGCGCGGAGGAAGAGGCCCGTAGAATCATCAATGAGTCCATAAAAAGCGCGGAGAGCAAGAAACGCGAGGCTCTTCTCGAGGCAAAGGAAGAAATACACAAAAACCGTACTGAGTACGAGCGCGAGGTCAAAGAACGCCGCGCAGACCTGCAGAAGCAGGAACGCCGTCTTCAGCAGAAGGAAGAAAACCTTGACAAGAAGATGGACAATTTCGAGCGCAAGACCGAAAATCTCAGCCGCAAGATAGCCGAAGTTGAGGCTCAGCAGGAAGAGATCAAGACCATCAAACACAGCCAGCTTGAGATGCTCGAGCGCATCTCCGGCTACACCGTAGAGGAGGCAAAGGCCTACCTTATCTCCACCATCGAGACCGAAGTCACCCACGAGATGGCACTCAAGGTCAAGGAGATCGAGGCTCGCTACAAGGAGGAGGCGGACAGCCATGCCCGCGAACTCATCTCCATAGCGATCCAGCGCTGCGCCGCCGACCACGCCAGCGAGATCACCGTATCCGTCGTACCCCTCCCCAACGACGAGATGAAGGGACGCATAATCGGACGTGAAGGCCGCAACATCCGCAGCATCGAGACCCTTACCGGCTGTGACCTCATCATTGACGACACTCCCGAGGCCATCACCGTATCCAGCTTCGACCCCGTCCGCCGCGAGATCGCCCGTATGGCTCTCGAAAAGCTGATTGCCGACGGACGCATTCACCCCGCACGCATCGAGGAAATGGT
>JAZOBQ010000110.1:0-32638 GCA_045596005.1 Oscillospiraceae bacterium | reverse complement strand
TTTTCGTTATCGATACCGAGGTCTACTCCAACACCGGCGGACAGAGCTCCAAGGCCACGCCCATAGGCGCGGTGGCGCAGTTCGCCTCCTCCGGCAAGCGCAGCCGCAAGAAGGATCTCGGTGCTATGATGATGACCTACGGCAACGTCTATGTTGCTCAGGTAGCCATGGGCGCAGATCCCGCTCAGCTGCTCAAGGCTGTGCGAGAGGCCGAGAGCTATCCCGGCCCCAGTGTCATCGTGGCTTACACCCCCTGCTCCGCCCACGGCATACGCCTCGGCATGGGCAAGACTCAGGAGGAAATGAAGCGCGCTGTCCACAGCGGCTACTGGAATCTATACCGCTACGACCCGCGCAAGGACGAGCCGCTCACTGTAGACAGCAAGGCTCCCGATATGGACTTTATGGACTTCCTTTCCGGCGAGACGAGGTATGCATCTCTCCGCCGCTCCTTCCCCGAAAACGCAGAAGAGCTTTTTGCCATCGGCAGGGATGAGGCAGAAAAGCGCTACGAGAAGTATAAAAAGATGGAAGAAAACCAGAAAAAATAAGAAAAAGACCATGCCCCATGTTCCGAAAACATGGGGCATGGTTTTTATGTATTCGTGTATTCAGGGATTGCGTGCCCTGTCGATGCTGGCCTGAACGGAGGGACTGATGTCCACCCACTCATAGACATAGCCTTCTGCGGGCGTCTCCATAATTATCTCCGCACCGTTTTTGCAGTCGGCGGGCAGATAGCTTATGCGGTTGGGCCAATCCCAACCTACGGGGATGTCGCCGGTGAAGGATTGGTATGCCCACATGAGCTTGACAGGGAAGCCGCTTTGGTCAGCCCAATCGTACGCGGCGGACTTAAGAGAATTTCCGCTGTTGAAACAGAAACCGTTCTGGCGGAACTCGCTCAGAAGATTGACTATGTCAAAGGCGTAGTACTTACTGCCGTCGTAGAGATAGTTTATGAAATGACCGCCGCCGGCGCCTTCTTCGAAGGTCATACCGAGCATACCCACGGTCGCATAGTCGCCTTTCAGCAGATAAGCTGTCAGACCGGAGCTGCCGCCGCAGTTGCCGGTGTTCATGTCAAAAACTGCACCGGGGGCATAATTGAAGTGCCAGAAAAGACTTCTGCTGCCAATGCTCGGGTCGTGAACCTGCAGGTCGCCGCCGCTGCCTGTGAAACCGGAGAGCGCGTAGTAATAGAGACAGTCGCCGAGTGTTTTGCAGGCTGCGGCAACGGTGTCGATGTCCTTGCCCACAAGTGCCTCGACCTCGCTCCTGCTCATTGTGGGAGCCATGGAAGCGGGCATGCCGTAGCTCGACCAGTTGCGCTGCAGGGCGTCCCAGGCAAACTTGATTCGCTCGAGTTTCGCAAGCTGCTCAAGCTCGTCTTTCTTGTCGTCGGACAGTACAAACACCTCGTCCGCCTTTCCGATGGAAACGACGGCGCAGCCGCGCTCTTCGTCCAGAGAAAATCTCAACCCGGGCTGCTCAGAATCGGCAACGAATATCTGCAAGGGACCATAGGGACTGGAACAGGTGGGGACAAGTTTGCTTTCGAGAGAGCTGAGGTCGGAAAGCTGAGCGTCGTGGAAATATTCACTCATGTACTCCTTCGCATCGGAGCAGGGGGAATAGACATAGTAGCCGCCTTCGCAAGGCAGAGCAAGTCCTGTGAGGGTCTGGATCCATTCGCTGGGCCTCATTATTGAGATTATGTATTTTATGCCGTCATAGTCGTCGGAGAGACACCAAGCTGTGAAGGCGGAGTAGGTCTGACCGGTCGTGGCCTCATCGGAACTGTGGAGGGGGAGAAGAAAATCAATGTCAAGGCGTATTTCACCCTCGAAACCGCTATAGTGGTTGGGGTTGAACTGCTCAAGCCATGCTACGGCGTCGGCTGCCGTTGAAATGTGCGAACGGAGAGTTTCCTTGTCTGCCCATTTCAGCTTGACCAGCTGGGCGTCAGTGAGCACGCGGGTGAAATAGTTGCCGCTGCGGTCTATTGTGACATCGCTGTCTGGCGTAGAGGACACAGGTCTGCGCAGACCGTTGATTTTTTCGAGCACATCTGCGCTTATGCTGCGCCAGTCATATTTATAGCCTTCGGATGTGGCCTCGTAGACAATGGTGATGCGGTCACGGTACTGCGTGGGCAGATACACGGTCTTGTAGTCGCCGAGAGCCGGAATGTCACCTTCGGTGGTGGGGTAGGCGAACATGAGTTTATAGCTGGGGTCGTTTTCGCTGCGCCATTTTTGTCCCGCGGAAACCAGCGTGCTGCCGGAGGTGATTCCTCCGTTCCAACTGTAGTTGCTGTCCACAAGCGCGCGAGAGTCGAAGACATAGTAAGTGCCGCCGTCTTTGAGATAGGTGATGACATGACCGCCGCCGATGTCTATGTCCAGCGTCATGGAAATGCAGCCGGCTTCGTTATAGTCTCCGGTGAGCAGATACGCCACGAATGCGGCGGTTCCGCCGCAGTTTCCGGCATTGTTGGCGAAAACGGTTTCCGGAGCGTCGTTGAAGCTCCAGCACAGCCCGTCCTCCCAGACCTTAATATCGCCGTTCGTGGTGTAATATCCGCCGAGAGCAAGATAGTACAAAACGTCGCCGAGGGTTTTGAGCGAGCCGGAAACTGTGTCTATGTCTTTGCCGATGAGCGCTTTGATCTTGCTTTCGCTCATGCTGGGGGCGAAGGACGCGGGGAAACCGTAGCTGTTCCATCTGCTGCGGAGATTTTCGAGAGAGACCCTGGCGATCTCTTCGCGCCTCTGCTCTTCGAGCTCGGCCTTTTCCTCGTCGCTGATGGAGTAAACAAGCTCAGCTTTGCCGCTTGTCAAGCTCGCCCACTGTGCCGCTTCGTCCACCGCAAACTGCAGGTCCTTCTGGTCGGCAGGAGCGATGAAAATCTGATAGGGCTTGGGATTGGTCCAGTTGATGCTTACGCTTTCCTCAATGCCGCTGAGGGAACTGAGCGTCATGGCCTTTACAGGCTCGCTGCTTCCGGGATCCAGAAGCGACGAAGTCTCATAGGGGGAATATATGTAGTAACCGTCTGTTATGGGGAGAATGAGAGCGGGGGAGGTTCGGAAATAATCTTGGAGCGCGCCGGTGCATATCAGATATCGGACATCTTCAAAATCGTCGGTGATGCACCACGCGGTGAAGGCGGTGTAGGTATGTGAAAAAGTGGCCTCCGGGCGGGTGTGGAGGTCATAGAGAAACTCGATGTCAAGACGGAGAGAATCGCTGAAACCGGAAAACCAGCGGGGAGAAAACTGGTCGAGAAAGGCAACGGCATCGCCCACGGTGGATATCTTCTTGCGCAGAGTGTCGAGAGATGCAGACTTGAGCGAGGCAAGCTCAGAGTCTGTGAGCCTGCGGTCGAGATAGTCGGCGGGGGAAAAGTCATATACATTTTTTATGCTCTCGAGCAGAGTCATGCCGCCGAGCTTGAGCTCGGCATCCAGAGCGCGGGAGGAAACTATTGCCATGTCGGCGCGGATAAAGGCGGAGGAAGTGGAGTCGTTATATTCGCCGCTGTTTATGCCGACTTTTTTCGCAAGCTCCCATGGCTTGTCCCACTTAAAGTCGCTTTCCGAGGAATAGCCCAGTGCCCGCAGCACGAAGGTCAGGTAGTGCGCGGCGGTGACGGGAGTTGTGCCGTGGAAGGTGGTGAGACCTGTGCCATTCGCGAGACCTTTTTCGTAGGCGTAGGCAACATAGTCCGCCGCCCAGTCGGAAACGTCGGTGAAGGGCATTTTGCAATTGGAACGGAGCGCTTCGTCCTCCTTGCCGAGCAGACGCACGAGCATTATGACGGCCTGCTCACGGGTGAGCCCGCTGTCGAGGTCGTAGTCCCTGCTGCCGTCGGGGTTGAAGCCGACGCCTTTGAGAAGACCGAGACTGCCAAGCCTTTCAGCCGATTTTTCGGCTTCATTATTTGAAGCAAAAACAAGAGGAGAGAGGGAAAAGAAGAGTGTGAATACCAAAAGCAAAGCGATAATGCGTTTCATGCTTTTCCTCCTTAGATGATGTGGACTATACCTTTTTATATCAGATTTGAACTGCCTTGGCTATTAACAGGCTGCATACATGTTTACAGTATGAAGCCGCCGTCGGCGGTGAGTACCTGACCGGTGATGAATCCGGCGTCTTCGCTCGCGAAAAAGGCGACGGCGCCCGCAATGTCCTCGGGGCGGCCGAGGCGGCCCATGGGGGTCATGTCAGCGAGGGAATCCATCACGTCGGCGGGTAGCGAGGAGAGCATGTCAGTATCCACAACGCCGGGAGCGACGCAGTTGACGCGGATGCCCGAGGGGGCAAGCTCCATGGCGAGGGATTTGGTGAGCCCGATGAGTGCCGCCTTGGTGGCGGAGTAGGCGACTTCGCAGGAGGCGCCGCGCAGTCCCCACATGGAGGAAATGGTGACGATATTGCCCGCCTTTTCATGTATCATGTCGGGCAGAACTGCCTGTGCGCAGTTGAAAGCGCCGCGGACGTTAACGTCGAAAAAGCGATCCCACATTTCGTCGCTGACCTCCTGAAACAGGCACTGTCCCGCGACGCCTGCGTTGCTGACGAGCAGACTGACGGGGCCGAAAGTCGCCTTCACAGCGGCGACCATGGCGTTCACCTGTCCGCGGTCGGATACGTCGGCGCGGTATATCATGGCGCGGTGGCCCTTGGCTTCGAGCTCGGATTTGAGCTCGCGCGCTTTGTCCTCGCGCTCGATGTAGTTTATGCATACGGCGTAGCCTTCTCGGGCAAGGCGGGTGGCTATTGCGCGGCCTATGCCTCGGGAGGAACCGGTTATAAGTGCGATTTTTTTCATAATACTTCATCTCCAATCCCGGATATTTTACCACAAAGTGCAGAAAAAGCATATAGAGTTTGAAAAGTTTATTGCGCGGTGCTATAATCTGGGGAAATGACAAATGATGAGGCCATAGCAATATCCCTCATCAGTCCGCTTCGCGGACAGCTTCCCCCGGGGGAAGCTCAATAAGGAATGATTATTATGAACAGCAAGATCAGACAGATAGTTTTCCCCACTCTGGCGGCCTTCATCTGGGGCACCGCCTTCGTGGCACAGAGCGTTTCCACGGACTTCGTGGGGCCTTTCGCCTTCAACGCGGCGAGGAGTATAATAGCCTTTTTCGTCCTCTGGGCGGTTTCCGCCATTTTCAAGCGCACAAGGGAAAAGCGCGGCGAGGCGTCGCAGAGCGGCACGAAGCGCGACCTTGTCATTGGCGGCGTGTGCTGCGGCGTGGTGCTGGCAATCGCGGCAAACTTCCAGCAGGCGGGACTTGCGGACACCGCGCCCGGCAAGGCTGGATTTATAACCGCGCTTTATGTCGTCCTCGTGCCCGTGCTCGGCATCTTCCTGCGCCGCAGAGCCTCTCTGCCCGTGTGGCTCGGAGCGGTGCTGGCTGTTGGCGGACTTTATCTGCTGTGCATCAAGGAGGGCTTTTCCGTAGAGGCGAGCGACCTTCTCGTGCTTGCCTGTGCCTTTGTCTTCGCCCTGCATATCATGTGCATAGACCATTTTGTACAGCGTGTGGACGGCGTGCAGCTCAGCTGCGTGCAGTTTCTGACGGCAGGCGTGGTGTCCGCCGTGCTCTCGCTCATATTTGAAAATCAGGACTTTGCCGGCGTGTGGCACTGCATGCTGCCCATACTCTATGTCGGCGTGTTTTCCTCCGGCGTGGCCTACACGCTTCAAATTCTCGCTCAGCGCGACTCCGACCCCACGGTGGTCAGTATACTGCTCAGCCTTGAGTCCGTGTTTTCCGTGCTCGCGGGAGCGGTGATACTTGGCGACAGGCTCAGCGGACGGGAGTACCTCGGCTGCGTGCTGATGTTCGCCGCGGTCATTCTGGCGCAGATACCGTGGCCGCTGAAAAGGAAATGATTTTGCGGCGGGGTGTGGTCACCCCGCCCTACGATATAAGGAAAGCTGATGGCATGTGCCATCAGCTTTCTTTTTCGCCCATTTCAAAGACGGATTCGGAAATAAGGCAGCCGTCCGCGTCGTAAAAACGCAGTACCGCGCGGTAGTATATACCGTTGACTATGCTGCCGTTCATTACACAGTTGCGGAAGGAGTTTATCAGAGTGTCCTCTCCGACGAAGCGGCTGTGCCACGACATGGGGAAGTAGACTATGCCGTTTTCGCAGGGGGTGGAGGGGAGGATATACTCGCCCTGCAAAGGCTTTTCTGGATCGCTGCTCAGAGCGGTAGAACTTATGAACAGCGCCATATCCGCGTACGCGGCATCGGGAGAGCGGGTGTAGGCGTAGATCGGCAGCCAGATCTCTTTGTCAAAAACGTAAGGACCGAGGAAATAGTGAGAGAGGAAAGCGGCGTCGTTTTCAAATTTGCAGAGAGCGTGGACCGGCCAACCTGATTCCAGCATGAGGAGATGCTTGCCTGCGTCATAAAGACGGACATCTTCTGTGCGGTAAATTTCCTCCGCCTTTTCCAGCATCAGCTGACGGACAACTCTTTCCGGATGGTATGAGTGTGAGCCGAACAGAGTATATTGTCCGAAGCCGCTGTCCACCCATAGGAGAAAGACCAGAACAAGGCACAGAAACAGACACACGGCGGTGCCCATGACCCGTTTTCTTCTTTTCATTGTCCGCCTCCTTCCTCGGTGTAGGCGCGCAGCGAAAATTCCCGTCCGTTATCGAAGCGCAGCTCCACCCACTCCGGCACATCGTCCACATCCATGGCGAACACATACTCGCCGACGGCGGACTCGCTGAACGTCGCCCTCCAGCTCTCGAGATCCTGAATGCGGTGGTCGTATTCATAGGGGAGATGTAGTGTGCCGTCATCTTCGGCGACGTGGGCAAATTCCTGAAGACCAAGCGGCGGGCCGAGCCAGAAACGGGGAGAGGAGTAGTCCACCACGAGGTAGAGCCTGCGCTCGTTTGCAGCCTCCGAGACCCATCCGCCGGAAACGGAGAAAGTATAATCTCCGCACTTTATCTCGCCGGAAGGGCGTATCTGCGCGAGCAGCACGGCATCTTCGTGGCCTATGCTGGTCTCGAAGCTGTAAGGCTCGGCTGTGAGGCAGTAAAGCTCGTTGCGAAGAGTGTGAAAGCCGGAGGAAAGGGCGGAAACAAAAGCGACAAAGAGGATGATCGCAAGCGCAAGGGAACTTGCAAAGCGGAGCCAGCCGAGCCAAGGCTTGTGCACCCGACGGAGGAGTTTTCCCACTTCGCAGGCATCGCCCATGGCCTCAAGCGCGGTGTTCTCAGCCTCCTTTTTGCTCATGCCCTCATCCGTCAGCGCCTCCACTGCATCATAGTAGTGGTCATAAAGCTCGCGCGAAACAGCCTCACGATCCGGGGGATAGTATATGTATCCGCAGGCGCGCTGCACCCAGCGGTCAAAATCCCGCCTTGCCATGTCAGTTCACCGGAGCGGGTTTAGGCGTGGGGCCGAAGACCACGTCGTTCACCTTTTCGGAAAAATACTGCCATTCGGCGGTTTTGTCGCGCAGCAGCGCCGCGCCCTTGTCCGTTATGCGGTAATACTTGCGCTGCTTTCCGCCGGGGCTGAGCTGCAGAAAGCTTTCAACACAGCCCTTTGCCTCGAGATCGTGCAAAATAGGGTAGAGTGTACCTTCCTTTAACTTGAAAGTGTCGTCGCTGCGCTTTGCAAGGGTCTGAATCATCTCATAGCCGTACATCTCGCCCTCGCTGAGCATTTTCAGCACCAGAAGGGTTGTGGAGCCTGAGAGAAGGCTTTTGTCGATTTTCATATTATGCGCTCCTTTTTGAAGAAACTTTTACATCGATTATCTAGGTATAATATACATTGATGGTCGAGGTATGTCAAGAGGCTTTAAAACTCTTCGGCGCTGTGCTATACTTGTCACAACAAAAAAGGGAGGTAAACCCATGAACATACTTATTTCCGGCTGCCTGCTCGGTCTGAGCTGCCGATATGACGGCAACAGCAAGGGACTTGATAAGGAACTGATAGAAAAACTCAAGTCCAAGCACACGCTCATTCCGGCCTGCCCGGAGCAGCTCGGCGGATTGCCCACCCCCAGAAATCCATCGGAGCGCATCGGCGAGGGCGTATTTATGGACAATGGCAGCGACGTTACAGCTGAATACCGCCGCGGAGCGGAGCAGGCGCTCATGCTCGCGAAGCTTTTCGGCTGCGAGGCGGCAATTTTGAAAGAGCGCAGTCCATCCTGCGGCTGCGGAGAGATATATGACGGCAGCTTTTCTGGAAAGCTCACTGCGGGCGACGGAGTCACCGCGGAGCTTTTTAAGGCTAACGGAATTCCCGTTTACGGCGAAAGCCGGGTGGAGGAACTTCTGTAAAGCAGCTTGTGAGCAGGGGGCGATGCCTCATCGTCCCCGCACACATTATCGCAATTGGCGGCGGGCTGAGGGCAGCCCGCCCTACGGAGAAGCAAACGAGCAGCGCAAGCGAAAAGCGACAAGTAGGAGGCTTTTAAGGGAAAAACACTTGACACATACGGCGGCGTTGTTATATAATGTACGTCCGTGGGCTTGTGTCCACAAAGATAACATTGTCAACTACTGGTACATAAGTACCTGTTGAGTATTATTATTGAAAGGAGTCAACCCGAGATGCTTCGTACCTATCAGCCTAAGAAGCGCCAGCGCAAGAAAGAGCACGGCTTCCGCAAGAGAATGTCCACCGCTAACGGCCGCAAGGTTCTCGCACGCCGCAGAGCAAAGGGCAGAGCACGCCTCTCCTACTAATTTGTTAGTGTGACATCACCGAGAGGTAACTGAACACCGGTTTAGACAAGGGCGGCAATATGACCGCCCTCTTTGCGCATGCGGAGTAAACCGGAAAAAGGAGGAAGGAAAATGAAATTCACGGATACTTTAAAAAAGAACTATGAATTTCAGCGTCTTTACTCCAAGGGCAAAAGCGCCGTGACACCAAGTCTCGTCGTATATGTCCGAAAAACCAAAAAACGCGAAAACCGAATCGGCATAACAGTAAGCACGAAGCTTGGCAAGGCCGTCGTCCGCAACCGTGTCCGCCGCCGTCTCCGCGAGATATACCGTCTCAATGAGGAGGCATTCGTGCCGGGTACCGAGCTTGTGGTCGTGGCCAGAGTCAGAGCTGTACGAGCTTCCTACAGCCAGCTTGAGCAATGCTTCATGTCTGCCTGCGGAAAGCTGGGAGTGCTCAGAGAAAAGAGTGGAAAATGATGAAAAAGATACTTATCTTTCTCGTGAAGTTTTACCGTACTCAAATCTCGCCCTTCACGCCGCCGAGCTGCCGATTCATCCCCACCTGTTCCCAATACGCGCTTGAGGCTCTTGAAAAATACGGAGCTTTGAAGGGGACATGGCTCGCTATCAAGCGCATATCACGCTGCCATCCCTTTCATAGGGGAGAGCACGATTTTTATGATCCGGTGCCTTGAAATATAGTGTGCCGAAGATATTAGGAGTCATTTTATTATGATGGAAATGATAGCAAAGCCATTCGGCTGGGTGCTGCTTTGGCTTAACAACCTGGTAGGAAACTACGGTCTGGCTATTTTCCTGTTCGCCCTTCTGGTCAAGCTTATCATGCTGCCCTTTCAGCTCAAGAGCAAGAAGAGCATGATGCGCATGACCGGCCTCAATGACAAGATCAAGGAGCTTCAGAAGAAGCATGAGGGCAACCAGCAGAAGCTCCAGATGGAGATGAATAAGCTCTATAAAGAGGAGAAGGTCAATCCCATGTCCGGCTGCCTCTGGACTCTTATTCCCTTCCCCATTCTGATCGCTCTGTACAGAGCCATCCGTGAACCTCTGACCGTCATGATGGGCGTTCCCAAGGAACTGCTCGCCGAGGGTGGAAGCATCCTCGCAAAACTCAACGAACTGGGCTTCAGCTCCAGCATGAATGATGCTTACATCCAGCTGGATCAGTCCCGTTTCATCTCTATGCATTTCGACCAGTTTGCCGGTCTTTCCGACAAGCTCGAAAACATCAACTATAACTTCCTGGGCATCAACCTCGGCGATATGCCCCAGTGGAACTTCTTTGCCAAGTGCGATTGGTCCGATGTTTCCAGCTGGCTGCCCGCTCTGGGTCTGTTCCTCGTTCCCGTTGTGTCCGCTCTCCTGAGCTGGCTGAGCATGAAGCTGAGCCAGAAGCTGAGCCCCACCCCTGCCGGCGGCAACCAGGCAGCGGCCCAGATGAAGAGCATGAACATCATGATGCCCCTCATGAGCCTTTACATCTGCTTCATCATGCCCGCTGCTCTTGGTATGTACTGGATCTACCAGTCCCTCCTCGGCATCGTGCAGGAGCTCATTTTCAACAAGCACTTCGGCAAGATCCTTGCCAAGGAAAAGGCCGAGCGCGAAGCTGCCGACCGTATCCGTGCTGCTGAGATCGAGCGCAGACGCCAGGAGACCGAGCGTCTGAAGGCAGAAGGCGCAACCATTGCCAACAATAACACCAGCAAGAAGAAGATCCAGGCTCGTCAGAAGGCCGAGATGGACGAGCTCAAGGCTGCCGCCATCCGTGAGGAGAAGGCTGCACGCCGCGCAAGACTCGGCATCGTTGACGAAGATATTCCCGCTTCCCAGGTCGGCAACCGCCGCTACGCCCGTGGCAGAGCATATGTTCCCGACCGTTTCACCAACCCCGAGCACGCTGCAGAAGCCACCGAAAAGGCCGCAGCCGAGTCCGAGGGCTATGTAGCTCCCGAGGAGGAGATCGTCGAGACCGCAGAGGTCGTTGAGACTGTCGAGACCGTCGAGGCTGCTCCTGTTGTGGAAAGCGCTCCCGCTGTCGAAGCAGAAGCCGAGGAAGAGGAAGAAGTTTTCTTCGTCGAAGAGGATTCCGACGAGACCAGCAACTAAGTTAAGAGGATTAATTAAATGACAAAATTCATAGAAGTAACCGGTAAGACCGAGGAAGAAGCTATCGCTTCTGCTCTGGCACAGCTGGAACTGAGCCGCGACGAGGTCTCCGTTGAGATCCTCGAGCGTGCAAAGTCCGGTTTTCTCGGCATCGGTGCATCTCCCGCTCTTGTCCGCGTCAGCTACGAGGTAGTTGACAGCCAGCGCGACAAGGTGGAGCGCTACCTGCGCGGACTTCTGGACTACATGGGTGTTGACGCTCAGATCGAGATCACCGAGCGCGACAACGGCGGCCTGACTGCCAACCTCAGCGGCAGCGGCATGGGCGCCGTCATCGGACGCAGAGGCGAGACTCTGGACGCCATCCAGCACCTTGTAAACTACTCCGTCAACCGCGGAAACGACAAGCGCATGCACATCAGCGTGGATGCCGAAAACTACCGCAGCAAGAGAGAAGAATCCCTCGTTCACCTTGCTGAGAAGATGGCCGCCAAGGCTGTCAAGTATAAAAGAAGCATGGCTCTTGAGCCCATGAATTCCTATGAGCGTCATGTTATCCACACCGCTCTGCAGAATTATGAAGGTGTTTCCACCTCTTCCACCGGCACTGAACCCAACCGCCGCGTGGTGGTTTCCTATGAAAAGCCCGAAGTACAGAGCTCCAAGCCTGTAAGCCGCGAATGGGCATAATCAGAAATCGGAGGTAAAAGTATGGTATACGAGAGACTTCGCAAGCTCCTCGCAGAACAGCTCGATATCGAGATTGACCAGATCAATATGGACACTCATATCATCAACGATCTGAGTGCCGACTCTCTGGATCTCGTTGAGCTGATCATGGCTCTTGAGGATGAATTTGATCTTGTTATTACTGACGAGACCGCAAGAGAACTCTACACCGTGCGCGAAATCACCGAGTTTATCGAAAAGCTCATCTGAGTTTAGATAACGAAAAAAAGAGAGTGTACTTTTCCGGTACACTCTCTTTTTTGACAATCTAATTAGATATATATCAATTTAAACTTGACTTTAAAGAAAGATGAATATATAATCAAAATCGAGGACGGGACAAAAAAGAAATAAGAGGTGAAATAAATGAGCATGGATAATGAAAAAATGCTTGCTTTTCTGAAAGACGAAGAGCTTCGCCACCGTGAAGCCGCTGCGGCGCTCAGCGCCGACAGCCGCGGAGACGAGGCTGCTTTTGAAAAGATCAGAGCCAATGTTTTCGGGATTTTTGCTGCTGTGCTTCAAACTGCACTGAAGGTCAAGGGTGCGGAGGCAGAGAGCTTCTTCGCCGAAAAACTGAGGGATATCCCAAGCTCGTGGAGAGCGGCTCTTGCCGCCGCCCGTGAAAAAGGCGATAGCAGCAGCGCCCTGACCGAAAAACTGAAGCTCGAGTCGGTGGCCGAGATAGAAAGAGTTTTTGAAGAAAGGGGTGCGCAGTTATGAGCGAAAACGAAGCATTGCTGCTTTTCAAGTGCCTTTCCGACCGTTCGAGGCTTCAGATACTAAAGTCGCTGGCGCTGGAGGATATGTATGTGGAGCGCCTTGCTCAGCGTCTTGGTCTTACCCCACCGACAATTTCTTTCCATCTGAAAAAGCTTACGGAGGCGGGCGCTGTGACCGGCACGAAGAACCAGTATTATACTGTTTACAGCCTCAACCGTGAACTTTTCAAACGGGAGATGTTGGATATACTTCTGGAGCAATCCGAGGAAGCCGACGAACAGCAGCGCCGTGACGAGGAGTACCGCCGCAAAGTTCTGGATACATTTTTTGAGGACGGAAAGCTGAAAAGCATTCCTGCCCAACGGAAAAAGGAGCGCATAATCCTCGAGAAGATCGCTGAGGAATTCGAATCAGGACGCGACTACAGCGAGCGCGAGGTTAATATAATCATCGCCGATTTCCACGATGATTTCTGCACCATCCGCCGCGATATGATTGCCGAAAAGCTGCTCAGCCGCGAAGGCGGAGTCTATCGCAAAAACTGAGCTTTTTTACCGACTGAGCAGACGGCAGAGCAAGCAGTGCCGTTGGAGTTTGGATTTCCTCCTTGCAAAGCGGTGAAAAATATGAAGGTGTGTGTCCGTGGACGCACACCTTTTTTGCGCTGCAGAGACGGCAGCTATGTTTTTGCTTGACAGCGTAACAATGTTATGCTATTATGTTCGCATAACGTAACATTGTTACGTAAGAAAGGAATGAGTTGCAGATGGCTGAAAATGCAGCTGGGGAGGGGCTTATTTCCAAAAAGGCTCTGCTTGAAAAATACGGTATATCTTACGGGGCTCTGTACCGCTGGAAGCGGAAAGGGCTCATACCCGATGAGTGGTTTATAAAGCGCTCGGCTGTGACCGGGCAGGAAACCTATTTTCCCGAACGGCTCGTATGTGAGCGCATGGAACAGATACTCAGCCTGAAAGATGAGTATTCGCTTGATGAGCTTTCCGCGAAGTTTTCGGGACGAACCCGCAGCTGGAGCATAAAGCTCAGCACGGAATACGGAGACAAGAGCTTTGACTTAAGCGAAGTGAAGAATATTTCGCTGTGCCGCGTTGACGGTACTCGGCTGGATATCACCGATTATATTTTGGATTTTTGCAAGGAGGAAGATATATGAACTTTACTTTGAGCGGTTCCGGCACACTCGCCGGAGGCGAATATGAAAAGGTAGCCCTCTCCGGCAGTATAAAGCTCAGCGGTGAGGTGCGCTGCACGAGTCTTCATGCCAGCGGCAGCTTTGGAGGCAGGGGAAGCATTGACTGCAGCGATAAAATGAGCCTGTCCGGATCGGCGCACATTGACGGCACACTTACCGGCAAAAACGTGCATTTGGCAGGTGCTTTGAAATGTACTGAACTTAAGGGAGAGAGCGTAGAACTTTTTGGCGCAGCAAGCATAGGCGGCGATATAGAAGCAGAGGACTTCAGGCTTAAGGGTTCGGTAAGATGCGGTGGCCTTATAAATGCCGACAAGATAGATATGGTTGTTGAAGGAAGCTCGCGTGCCCAGAGCATAGGGGGAAGCAGCATCACTATAAAAGCCTCGAGTGCCAAAAAGAGATTCATAGGCAGATTGTTCAAGCTGGGTGACTGCGGAGAATTGAGCGTGGACGAGGGGATAGAAGGCGACAATATCCATGTTGAAAATGTCATAGCTCCGCAAATAATCGGCAAAAATGTTACGATTGGAAAGGGCTGCCGCATCGGAAGAGTGCAGTATAGCGAAAGCATAGAGATATCGCCCGAAGTTCTTGTTGAACATATCGAACAGGTATAATGCGGTGCCTGTTGCAGCGCTCCGGTTTTTCCCCGTCATGGCGGTCAGGGCAAGCAGTACCGTTTGCGTGGAAGTGTGGATTTCCTCCTTATGACGGTGAAAATATTAAGGCTGTGTGCCGGGAACGGCACACAGCCTTTTTGCGGTTTTTATTCGGCTTTGGGTGCGTTGCCCGCACCGGGATTTTTGGGTTTGCCGCGGTAGCGGCGATAGTTGTTCTTTTTCTTGGGCGCACTGCCGGAGTTTTTGTCGGCAGCCTGCGCGTTCTGGTTGTTCTGATTGTTCTGAGTCTTCTGCTGCTTAGGCTGCTGCTGCTGGGACTTGCCCTGCTGCTTTGCCTGAGCGGGCTTTTTTGCCTCCGATGCATTGGGTTGCTGAGCTTTGCTCTGCTCGGCTGCGGGTTTGGGGGCAGTGTTCTGCGCTGCGGACTTTGCCGCGCCGCTGCGTCTGCGGTTGCGGGACTTTTTCTTCTGCTGACCGGCATCTTCCTTCGCAGGCTGCCGGGGAGCTTCGTCCTTCTCGGTGGCCTTGGGCTGCTGAGCCTTGGTCTGTTCGGCCGCAGGCTTGGACTGTGTGTTTTTTCTGCGTCTGCGGTTGCGGGAGGATTTGCTCTTGCTTTCGGCGGGCGCTTCTTCCACGGGAGTTTCGGGTACGGTGTCCTCGGCGAAAATGGGGGGCATCTCCCACTCGCTGGTTTTGGGCAGGTCTTCGTCTTCGGTCTTGGGTTTAAGCACGAGAACATCGGGCAGAGGATCGCCGGGTTTGGGTCTGCCGCCGGGTATAGCGGCTACCTCGTCAGCGTCAAAGCCTCTGGGAGGCTCGTCAACGCCGTCAAGCTTTACCTTGACCTTCTGGCGCAGCAGATTCACCTGACATACATTGCCGTAGCCGCAGGGAGTCTGGACGAAAGCGCCGTTTTTAGGAACGGTCTTGACGAGCTCCTCGTATGCCTCCTGCTCATAGCGCAGGCAGCACATGAGTCGGCCGCAGGAACCGGAAATTTTGGTGGGGTTGAGGGAAAGAGACTGGGTTTTGGCCATCTTGGTGGAGACAGGCTCAAAATCGTCAAGGAAGGCATGGCAGCAGAAGGGTCTGCCGCAGATGCCTAGGCCGCCGAGCATCTTGGCCTCGTCGCGAACGCCGATCTGGCGCAGCTCAATGCGGGCACGGAAAATGCTGGCGAGGTCTTTTACGAGCTCACGGAAGTCAACGCGTCCGTCGCTCGTGAAGAAAAAGAGTATTTTGTTGCCCTCAAAGTTGCACTCAACGTCGACGAGCTTCATGTCGAGACCGTGGGCGGCAATTTTCTGCTCGCAGATGCCGAAGGCCTCCTTCTCGCGCTGCTTGCAAAGTTCGGCGACGCGGAGGTCATCCGCGGTGGCAACGCGGATAATCGGGCGGAGGGGAGGGACGATACGCTCGTCCATAACGGTGTGAGGGCCCTGCACGCACTCAGCAAGCTCGAGACCCTTGCTGGTCTCGACGACCACTTGCTGACCGGAATGGCAGTCAACACCGTTGGGGTCAAAGAAGTAAGTCTTGCCGCGACCCTTGAATTTTACACTAACTACATCAGTCAAAGTTATATCCTCGTTTCTGAGCCTGAGGCTCCGATTGAACGCACGCTCAGCAGACCGAAAAGCTGCTTCGTGCTTACATTGAAGCGCAGATACTCCTGCGCCTGTCTCATGAGCGCCGTGAGGCGCATAAGGTCTTTTCTGGAAATGCCGGCCGAGGGCAGTCTGCCGCAGAGCATATCGGTGAGCAGTCCGAGCGTCGCCTTCGCGAACTCGGTGCTTTCCGCTACGCTCATGTCGCCGTGTTCGTTGGCGAAGTTAAGCAGGGCAAA
Organism: Oscillospiraceae bacterium; assembly: GCA_045596005.1. GTDB lineage: Bacteria > Bacillota > Clostridia > Oscillospirales > Oscillospiraceae > SIG459. The sequence goes on along the minus strand of JAZOBQ010000110.1, from coordinate 16,629 downwards.
CTCGTCGCCTTTTGCGACTATGGCCAGATATTTTTCCGCCTTTTCCCTGGCTTCCGGACTGATCGGATCATCCTCGCCGCTGAGACTCAGCGTCACACAGCGAGAGCGCACGGTTTCGAGCAAAAGCTGCGCGTTTTCAGTGATGAGAATGAAGGAATCGAAGTAAGGAGGTTCTTCGAGCAGCTTGAGCAGCGCGTTTTGCGCACTGTGGTTCATCGCACCCGCGTCGCGGATGATATAGACCTTTCTGTCGGCCTCGTTGGGCATGATGAGTGCGGTGGATACCACGGCGCGGATCTGGTCGACCTGAATTTCGCGTTTCTGCCTGCCCTTGTCATCGAGAGGACGGGTGATGACCATCACGTCGGGGTGGATTCCGCGCAGACTTTTTTTGCAGTGGCGGCAAACTCCGCAGGGACGTTTCGCGTCCGCGCCAGCCTCACAGAGCATGGCGGCGGCGAGCTCGGTGGCCTTTGCGAAACCCTCCTCGGGTTTGGCGGAGATGATATAGGCATGGGAGAGGTTTTTTCCAAAGTTCATATAGTCATACCTCCCCATTAAAGTCTATCAATATATTCTACATTTATTATGTGCGATAGTCAAGGTTTTTGCGTTTCCGCTTTGTGGTAAGACGGCGAAGGCCGATTGACTTTTTATCAAAAATGGCATACAATACTTCGCATAAACGAAATAACGGGTGGAAAAACTATGATAAAAGGATATATAAGTGTAAAACAGGCGGCCGAGAGCTGGGGTGTGACTGCGCGAAGAGTGCAGTATTACTGCGCTAACGGCTATATTGAGGGCGTGATCCGCTTCGGCAGGAGCTTCGCAATTCCCGAGGGCAGCGCCAAACCTGCCGACGGAAGACGCGCGGAGGCACCCACGGAGAAAAAGACCCATCTTCCGGGCGGAGTTCCCATCTATGATGCCGGAAACTGCGCTGTCGCGGTCATCGGTGCGGGACACGCGGGAATCGAGGCGGCGCTCGCCGCAGCGAGGCTCGGTCTGGACACGCTTATTTTTACCATAAATCTTGACGCTATCGGTAATATGCCCTGCAACCCGGCTATAGGCGGCACCGGCAAGGGACACCTCGTCCGCGAGATAGATGCTCTTGGCGGAGAAATGGCGAAGGCGGCCGACAAAGCGGCGATTCAGTACCGTATGCTCAACCGCGGCAAAGGCCCGGCCGTCCACTCGCTGCGCGCCCAGTGCGACCGCAGAAAGTATCAGGAGATAATGAAGCACACGCTCGAGCGCGAGGAAAATCTTCGCGTGAAACAGGCCGAGGTCGTGGAGATAGAGCTTGAAGACGGAAAGGTTTGCTCTGTCATCACCGCAACGGGTGCGAGATATGGCTGCAAGGCCGCGATAATCGCGAGCGGCACTTATCTCCGTGCACAGACCATAGTCGGAGAAGTGATACAGTCCTCCGGTCCGGACGGCCTTGCCGCCGCGGGCAAGCTCAGCGACTGTCTCGAGGCAATGGGACTGCCTCTGCGTCGCTTCAAGACGGGAACACCGCCCAGAGTCAACGCACGCAGCGTTGATTTCTCCAAAATGGAGATCCAGCCGGGCGACGAAGTGATAGAGCCCTTTTCATTTTCCACCGACCCTTCCGGACTTGAAAACAGCCGCGTGTGCTATCTGACATATACCAATTCCGACACTCATGATACCATCAAGGCAAATCTCGACCGCAGTCCAATATATTCCGGCGTTATTGAGGGCGTTGGTCCCCGCTATTGCCCGAGCATAGAGACGAAAGTAATGACTTTCCCCGATAAACCGCGTCATCAGCTTTTCGTGGAGCCGATGGGCGCGGAAACGGAGGAGCTGTATATCCAGGGCTTTTCCTCAAGCATGCCCGAGGAAGTGCAGCTTCGCATGATGCGCTCCATACCCGGTCTTGAAAAGGCGGAGATGATGCGCTGCGCCTATGCCATCGAATATGACTGCATAGACCCGACCGAGCTTTATCCCACGCTTGAGACCAAACGTGTCGGCGGACTTTACGGCGCGGGACAGTTCAACGGCTCATCTGGATATGAGGAGGCTGCGGCGCAGGGACTTGTTGCGGGCGTGAATGCCGCGCTGAAGATACTCGGACGCGAGGCTATGGTTTTGAAACGCAGCGACGGATACATTGGCACTCTTATCGACGACCTCGTGACCAAGGGTACGGACGAGCCTTATCGAATGATGACCTCGCGTACGGAGTACAGACTCATTCTGCGTCAGGACAATGCCGACGAGCGCCTTGCTGCCATCGGAAACCGCGTGGGGCTGGTCAGCGACGAACGCCTTGCCGAAGTGGAGGCCAAATATGCCGCTGTTGAAAGGGAAATATATCGCCTTGAGCACAGCGGCCTTGCACCGAGTGCCGAACTCAACGAATATCTGGAGGCGCAGGGGACCGCGGCGGTGCTCAACGGCTCGTCGCTTGCCGACCTTATTCGCCGCCCGCAGATTAGCTATGACGGACTCGCCCGATTTGACACGGAACGCCCCGAACTGCCCAAGACCGTTTGGGAGCAGGCGGAGATACGCATAAAGTACGCCGGATATATCCGCCGCCAGATGAAACAGGTGGAGGAATTTTCGCGCCTTGAAAAGCGACTGCTGCCCGACGGACTCGACTATGACAGCGTTATCGGTCTGCGCATCGAAGCGCGCGAAAAGCTTGGACGCATACGTCCCAGAAACTTTGGACAGGCCAGCCGCATTTCCGGCGTTTCTCCTGCGGATATAGCGGCGCTGATGGTCTATCTTGAAAACAACAAGTGAAAGGAAAAGCGGCTATGAGCAAAGTGCTTCTCGGACTGAGCGGCGGCGTGGACTCCGCCGTCGCAGCCAGACTGCTTCAGAATCAGGGATACACAGTCCACGGACTCTATCTGGATATCGGCTCTCCCGAGGCGAGGGAGGATGCTGTGAAAACTGCGGAATTTCTCGGCGTCCGGCTGGATATACTGGATATTTCGCGCGAACTGGAGGAGCAGGTGTGCAGACCCTTTGTGGAGAGCTATCTGCGCGGTGAGACCCCCAATCCCTGCATAATGTGCAATCCTGCCGTGAAGTTTGCATCGCTGATAAAGCGGGCGGACGAAATAGGTGCGGAATATATCGCCACGGGCCACTATGCCCTCACGGAAAACGGCGGACTATACAAGGCGCGCTCGGGCAATGACCAGAGCTACATGCTCTGCCGCCTGCTTCCGGAGCAGGTGGAGCGGCTGCTGCTGCCTCTGGGCGAATATGAAAAGAGCGAAGTGCGCGCAATGGCGGACTTCTTCGGCATACCCGTGGCCTCCAAACCGGACAGCATGGAGATATGCTTCATACCCGATAAGGACTATGTCGGCTGGATAAGCCGCCGGGCACAGGTGCCTGGAGGGGGAGACTTCGTTTTTGATGGGAAAGTGATCGGACACCATGAGGGCATACATCGCTGGACGGTGGGACAGCGCTTACCCGGGCTTTACAATGAACGCAAGCTCTATGTTTCGGAGATCAGAGCCGAAACGAACGAGATAATTCTCGCGCTGTGGGAGGATCTGTTCAAGAATGAGGTGTGTATCCGCGACTTCAACTGGCTCATTCCGGAACCCACGGAAGCCATACGCGGCAGCATAAAAGTGCGCCATACAAAGTGGGAATGTCCTGAATGCACTGTGTTTCCTGCGGCGGACGGAATCGTGAGAGTGCATACCGATGACACGGTGCGCGCACCCGCCAGAGGACAGGCCGCCGTCATCTATTGTGGTGAGCGCGTACTCGGCGGCGGATATATTGTGTAAAATGCAAAAAATGCGTAAAATAAGAATATTTGTATGAATGCATATGTTCCGAATACAAAATGAGGCTATATTTTGTGTAGTTTTTTTGAAAAAAATACAAAATATGCTTGCATTATGTCAATCCCTCGGTTATAATGTAGTACATGTTGGGGGAATAGATTAAAAACCCAACTACATTTCGTGCTTTTTGACAGTTTGGAGCGGTGAACATGAAAAAATTGGCCGCAGGACTGCTTGCTGTATGCATGCTGGTACTGCTCGTCATCAGCCTGAACGGTGGCTTTGATGATGTTGAGGACAAGAATATAAGGTTCAACGAAGCGGCGTTTACTATACCCAGTTCCGTTTCCGGCGCGGCGGATGCCACCGGTTTCCTCGTAGGAGAATTCGATGGTGACGATGGCAGCCATATCAGTGTTGACGGCAAGGGCAACATCAAGTTCACTCCGAGCGAGGGACTTGTACGCAGCGGCAAGTACACGCTTCTCCAGCAAAAGGACCTCAGCGTTATGATACGCCTCTCCTTTGACAACGAAGAACTGCACTACATTTTCAAGCTGGTTTCCGAGAGCGGCGAGTTCTCCCTGACCGATGCGAACGGAAACGCAGTCATCTACAAGCCGGTTATAATCTGATTAAACATACAGCACAGCCAAAGCGGAAAACGAATTTCGTTTTCCGCTTTGATTTTACCATTCCCGATTTGAAACGAGGTAACGATGTCCATGACAGAAAAGCTTTACTATGAAAATGCATACCTGAAAAGTTTCAGTGCCCATGTGCTCAGCTGCACGGAGGGCAAAAAAGGATACGAAGTCGTGCTTGACCGCAGCGCGTTTTATCCCGAAGGCGGCGGACAGCCGGGCGACAGCGGATATCTCGGAGATGTGCGTGTGAACGACACCCACGAAAAGGGCGGAGAGATAGTCCACTACTGCGATGCTCCTCTTGCTGAGGGCGAAGAAGTGCGCGGAGAGATAGACTTCGAACGCCGTTTCGATTTCATGCAGCAGCATTCGGGAGAACACATGGTGAGCGGACTTATCCATGAGCGTTTCGGCTGCGACAATGTCGGCTTCCATATGGGGCGCGACACTGTGACCATAGACTTCAACTGCGCGATCACAGCCGAAGAGCTTGCAGAGATTGAACAGCGGGCCAACGTTCTCATCTGGGAAAATCGTCCTGTTTCCATCAGTTGGCCGGATGCAGCGACACTCGCCGCCCTGCCTTACAGAAGCAAGAAAGAGCTCAGCGGTGAGGTGCGCATAGTGGAGTTTCCCGGAGTTGACATCTGCGCCTGCTGCGGTACCCATGTGCGCTCCACCGGCGAGATAGGTCTTATAAAACTTCTGAGCGTCCACCCATTCCGCGAGGGAGTGCGCATCGAGATGCTCTCGGGCAAGCGCGCCTATGAATATGTCTGTACCGCCGTTGAGCAAAACGCTGCTGTTGGCGCTCTTCTTTCCGCGAAGAGCGATGCCACCGCCGCGGCGGTGAAGCGTGTGCAGGATGAACTGGCGGCTGTGAACTACCGTCTGGTTGGCTTGGAAAACCGCGTTTTTGCTTCGATTGCGGAGAGCTTCGAGGCAGCGGAGCGTGCGATCGTTTTTGAGGAGGGTCTGTCTTCGGACGGCGTGCGTCGACTTGCTGACGCCGTGATGAGTCGCTGCGGCGGACTTTGCGCCGTTTTCTCCGGCAGCGACGCGGAGGGATACAAGTATGCTCTCGGACAGCGCGACGGAGATCTCAGAGCCATGGTGAAGCAGATGAACGCCGAGCTGCACGGACGCGGAGGAGGCAAGCCGTTTTTTGCTCAGGGTTCCGTTGCTTGCACAAGGGCGGAGATAGATGAATTTTTCGAAAAAATATAAAGAAAATCGCTGCGGACTTCGTTTCGAAGTCCGCAGCGATTTTTCTTATTCACTTAAGTCGAGAGCAAAATTATAGCTGGAATATGCCTTGAGCATGAGAACGTCCATGACGATGGCGACGCACCAGCCGTTTTCCATCGCGGAAATGCATCTAGGCGGAGTGACGTAGACTGTGGCACCGTCGGAGTGCTTGCTGATTTTGTCGTGGGCAGAGATGACGGCTTCGAGAGCGGGGTCGCTGATTGTGCCGATTCGCTCGCCACGGATACGTCTGATATTCTTGACGCTGCTGTTTTCCGGAACGGCGATAACGATGGTGCTCTCCATAAGAATGTGTCCGATGGTATACTTTGTGGCATCCACGCATTCGGGTGCAAAGCCGAGGGCGCAGTCGATATTTCCGGAGGAGAGCTGAGTCTCGATCTCGGCGCTCTTGACGGGAAGTATTTTAACGTCCCAACCAAGGAGAGAGCTGATGGCTCTTGCGATGTCCACGGTGAAACCGCTGAGCTTGTCCTCGTCGGTGTAGGCAAAGGGGGGGGCATCGGTGTCGACGCCGATCACCAGAGTGCGGTTGGGAGGCATCTCCACGCCGCTCAGAGCATCTCTGTCGCCTTCGACCTGTATGTAATCCTGACCGAGCCAGGTGCTCGAGATGCGGCTGAGAGTTCCGTTGGCTGCCATGGAACTGAGCGCGGCTTCAAGCACTTCGGATATTATGTCGTCGTTGCGGTAGATGGAGGCATACTGCTTTTCGCCTATCTCCTCGAGCACGGTGTAGGAGCCGATCTGCTCCTTGCCGCAGCCGGCAAGTCCGAGACATAGGGCGGCCACGAGTATAAAAGCGAGTATTCTTTTCATGTCCGCACCTCCTGTAAACAAATTTTGGCACGCAGTTCGGGAAAACGAAGCCGCGTGCCAATAAATAATACATAAGAAATGCATCCAATTCAAGTACAATATTTAAATAAAAAGGGGAAATCAGACAATTTTTTTCAAATCTCCAGACATTTGGGAGAATGGAGCCTTATGTCACCGCCCAGAGACAAAGTCTGGATGCTTTCATTTTCAAATCGCGCGCATACGGAGAGACTTCCACCCGGCTGCTTAAGCTCAATGCGAACACTCTGCTTTTCGCGCAGGGCGAGGAAGGCTCCAACGGCGCATGTGCCGCTGGCGCAGGAATGCTCCCAGAACAAACTGTCGGCGCCGGGGACAAAAACGAGCGGCTCGAGCGTGCAGCGGCTTTCGTCAAAAAGCATTAGTCCGAGAGCATCGGTGCCCAGAGAACTGCAAAGTGGGCGTATCATAGCTTCCGCTTCGGCGTGGGACACGTCGGCCGGGAGTATCAGATGGCTTATTCCGGGGAAACGAATCAGGCACAGCTCGCCGAGAGCTGTGCTGAGCGTTTCCGCAGCGGTCGGCAGCGGCATTTCAACGCTGCCGAGGTACTCAGCCTCTGTGATTTTATTCAGCTCGGTGCTGACGGGGTTTTCCGCACCGGACATGGAGACCGGCACAGTACCGCCGTCAAGACCGCGGCGCTGCACATGCCAGGCTGCTGCCGAAAGACAGGCGTTGCCGCAAAATTCCCCGCCTGCCATTGTAAGAGCGATATCGGCTCCGTTTTGTGCAGGAGCGAGGAAACCAAGCTGTTCAACTTCCGGCTCGGCGGCCATGATCGCCGAGGCGACTGTACGGCGAAGCTCCGGAGCCACAGGACTTTCCACGAGCGCCGTGATGTTGCCGGTGGGATCGGCAATAGTGTATCGTATAAGCATGGCTCAGCTGTTGAAATTCTGCAGGAACTGCTTTGTGCGCTCCTCCTGCGGATCGCCGAATACCTGTTCGGGACTGCCCTGCTCCACGATCACACCGCCTGCCATGAAGATGACGCGGTCGCTGACGGCTCTGGCGAAAGGCATTTCGTGCGTGACGACGACCATTGTCATATCGTCCTCGGCCAGCTGCTTTATGACCTTGAGGACTTCGCCGGTGAGCTCAGGGTCAAGTGCGGAGGTGGGTTCGTCGAAGAAAAGCATCTCGGGCTTCATTGCAAGGGCGCGGGCGATGGCAACGCGCTGCTGCTGTCCGCCGGAGAGCTGGCAGGGATAAGCGTCGGCCTTGTCGGCGAGATCCATTTTTTCCAGAAGGAGCTTTGCCTCGGCGATGACTTCGTCCTTGGGGCGCTTTTGAACGTTTATAGGGGCGTCGATGATGTTTTTCAGCACACTGTAATGCGGAAAAAGATTGAACTGCTGGAAAACGAGTCCGTAACAGCTTTTCATTTTTTTCAGCTCGGCGGGGGAAACATAGCTGGTTTTGCCGTCGGCAGCCGTGGAAACGGCCTTTTCGCCGAGATAGGCAATCTCGCCGGAATCTACGGTCTCGAGGAAGGTGGCGCAGCGCAGAAGGGTACTCTTGCCGCTGCCGGAAGGACCTATGATGGACACGACCTCGCCCTTTTCAACGGACAGTGAGATGTCCCTGAGAACTTCGAGATCTCCGAAGCTCTTTTTTATGTTTTTCATATCAAGAATCATGGCGGAGCCTCCTTAACGGTAGTAGTCAAGCCGTTTCTCGAATTTGCCCATGACGAAGTCCACGATGGCGTTGAAGATATAATAGAATACGCCGGCAACCACGAAGGGCATGAAGCTCGTCTGGGAGTTTGCGATCTGCTTGCCTATGGTGAACATCTCCTGATACGAGACCGTGAATGCCATGGAGGTGTCCTTGACCAGAGTGATTACTTCGTTCGTTACGGAGGGGAGTATCCGCTTCACGACCTGAGGCAGAATGATCTTGAAAAATGTCTGGAATTTCGAATACCCAAGCACGGCCGCCGCTTCGTATTGCCCGATCGGGATCGATTCGATTCCGCCGCGATAGATCTCCGCAAAATAAGCGGCGTAGTTGATAGAAAAGGCGATCACAACGGGGATGAGCTTATAGCGGGAAACGGAGAAGCCGAACAGATAATAGGGGCCGTATGTAACCGCGAGCAGCTGGAGCATGAGCGGAGTGCCGCGCAGAATGGATATGAAAAAGCGCACGACCGTGGAGATGATCTTGTTTTTGCTCATTCTGAGCAGGGCGACGATCATGCCGAGAGGCAGGGAAAACAGCAGCGTCAGAAAGAATATGGCGCAGGTTTTGCCGAGACCCTCGCTCATTTTGATTATCATTGTCATCAAGGACATAAAAAGACCTCTTTTCCGACCCGGAACAGTACGGGTCTTACAGTAGGAAAGCCCGGAAGCGGATGAGCGCTTCCGGGTTTGCGTTTTATCTTATGACCGCCAGAGGGTCAAGGCTTACTGACCGAGGAAGATCAGGTTGTTGATGATGTCGGGATAGTTTTCTGCGATCTTGGCATAGGTGCCGTCTGCGACGAGCTCGGCAACTGCGCCTTCCATGGCCTTGCACAGCTCAGCGTCGCCGGAGCGGAAAGCAATACCGTACTGCTCTGCGCCGAGGTTTTCGTTGATGATCACGAAGCCTTCGTTTTCTGCTGCATAGCTGGTGGCAACGGGCAGGTCAACGAAAACTGCGTCAACAGCGCCGCCGTCGAGCTCGGTGAAGCACTTAAGGAAGCTGTCGCAGGTGATGACGTTTTCGAAGGTGGCGGCGAGGTCTGCGAGGTCGCCGTTGAGCAGGGATTCACCGGAGGTGCCGAGCTGGACGGCAACGACCTTGCCGGCGAGGTCTGCGGAGGAAGCGTAGCCGCTGTCTGCCTTGACGAGCAGGACCTGAGTGCTGTCATAGTAGGGAGCGGAGAGAACATAGCCGGCTTCCTTCATGCTGTCGAGAATGGTCATGCCGGACCAGATGCAGTCGCACTCGTTGGCGTCGAGCTGAACGAGCTTTTCGTCCCAGTTTACGCCGAATACTTCGAAATTCCAGCCGAGCTTTTCGCAGGCTGCGCGGCAGACCTCAACGTCGAAGCCGCTGTAGTTGCCGGCGTCGTCAATGTAGCTGAAGGGGGGATACTCGGGGTCGATGCCCATGATGAAGGTCTTGGTATCGGCGGCGGGAGCTTCCTTTGCGCCGCAGGCGCAGAGACTCAGCATAAGTATGAGAGCAAGAACTATAGCAAATATCTTTTTCATTTTTTATGTACCTCCGGGGTGGAAAATTTTATTGCGGTATCATAATAGCACATTAGCGAACTAAAGTAAAGACCTATTTTCATTCTTTTTTCGTATTATTTGCCTTTGTTCCGCGTATTTTGGTTTTGCGTCAGGATTTGGAGATTGCGAATATGAGGCTTTTGTGTGTATAATAGCATATCGCAGAAATTGACGGAAGGAGGCGCTTATTTGAGAAAGCGTGTTATATCCCTTATGCTGGCTCTGCTGCTCGTCGTGGGACTTTGCCCTGCGTTCGCCGGAGCCGACTACACCGAGATGACATTCTCCGACAGTCTCGTTGATTACATAAAGACCGGTGAGGGTTTTATGCCCACGGTTTATTCCGACGGCACCGGCTGGTACATAGGCTACGGCTGTGCCTGCGGACAGTATGATTACCCGGGCGGCATCACCGAGGCACAGGCCGACGCTTTGCTGAGGCAGAAGATGGGACTGTTTGCCGTTGAGGTGAATAAGTTCATAGACCGCCACGGCATTACCGTGACGCAGGGACAGTTTGACGCCATGTGTGCCATGAGCTATAACCTCGGCACGAGCTGGCTCGCCGCAGGAAACAAGCTGCCCGGTATGATAATAAAGGGTTCGGAAAACTATTCCGACGAGGACATCGCCTCTGCTTTTGCCGCGTGGTGTCACATAGGATCAACTGTCAGCGAGGCTCTGCTCGTTCGCCGCATTGCCGAGGCGAAGATGTTCCTCGACGATGACTACAGCGGCAATGCCGATGGCTGGAAGTGGCTCATATGCGACGCGAACGGCGGCAGCGTTGACCGCAAGATAAACTGTTACCGCAGCGGAGCGGCATACGGCAAACTGCCCACTGCCAGCCGCGCAGGATATACCCTCGCCGGTTGGGAGAGTTCTGACGGCGTGCTTCTCGGAGCAAATACCACAGTCAGCCGGAACCTTTATGTCAAGGCAAAGTGGGTCGAAGGCGAAAATGCCGATGTTCAGCAGCCTTCTACACCGCCGGAGGTGAAACCCGAGTCCGTGTTTCCCGACGTTGCGGAAAGCGACTGGTTTTATGAATTCGTAACGCGCCTTTCCGATGAGGGCGTTATCTCCGGATATGACGACGGCACCTTCAAACCCGGCGCCTACGTTACCTGGGGACAGGCTTTGAAGATGATAACCATTTCCTCCGGCTTTTCCGCAAAGGAGGCAAAGGAGGGCGAGCACTGGGCGGCCGGATATCTGAGCTTTGCCGAGAAGAAAGGCTATGTGCCTGCCGGAAGCGTGAAAAATCTCGACGCGGTCATCAAGCGCAGCGATATCGCGCGGCTCATGGTCGAATTCCTCGAACTGGACACCACCGTTCTGCCAGAAAATCCCTTCGCCGATACGAATGACCCAAATGTTCTCGCGCTTTATGCCGAGGGAATATTTGAGGGCAGCGTGGTCGACGGCAAACGCTATTTCAAAGGCGGAGACAACATAAAGCGCGGCGAGATAGCCAAGGTGCTTTGCCTCAGCAGCGACTATGTGGACAAGTATTTCGTCTGCGTTGCCGGAGATCGAGCCAGGATCAATTTCGACCTTGAGATGAATCCCTATGACAGTTCTCTTTTCCGTTATGAAGGCGACAGAATAGTTTATGACGATCCTGAACTTGATGTCAGATACGGAATCGACGTGAGCTACTACCAGCACGACATCGACTGGGAAAAGGTCGCGGCGGACGGAGTTGACTTTGCTATCATTCGCGTGGGTTACCGCGGCTATACTGCGGGCGCGCTGAATATGGATGAGTGTTTCAGGGCCAATATCGAGGGCGCCATAGACGCAGGACTTGATGTGGGTGTTTACTTCTTCTCTCAGGCCATCAGCGCCGCCGAAGCGCTCGAGGAAGCCGAGTATCTGCTTGACGCCATCGACGGATACGCGCTGAACTATCCCGTGGTGTTTGACTGGGAGCCTCTTTATAATTACGGTTCCCGCACCGCCTCTTACAGCGGCAAAGTCGTCACGGACTGCGCGGTGACCTTTATGGAGCGCATCGCAGAGGCCGGATATATTCCGATGATGTACTATAACAAGACAATGGCATATCTCAAGCTCGACCTTGAGCGCCTCGAAGACTATGAGATATGGCTTGCTCAGTATGCCGTGCCTGCACCCGACTATATCTATGATTTCGATATGTGGCAGTACGGCACCGCCGCCGTGGACGGCATTGAAGGAGAGGTCGACGTGAACATTTCATTCAAGGACTATTCCAAATAAAAAAAGACCGGGTCATGAGACCCGGTCTTTTTTTTGTATATGGATGTGAAGTATCAATCGTCGACATCGGCGGCGGAGATAAGTCCGTAGCCGCCCTGCTTACGCTTGTAAACAACGGAGAAACTGTCGTCGTCTTCCTGATTGAGGAAAGCGAAGAACTCGTGTTCCAGAAGGTTCATCTGCAGAATGGCCTCTTCGACAGTCATGGGTTTGAGGGAGAAGCGCTTGGTGCGTACGATGCGGAAATCGTCGCCGTCGTCATATTCCTCTTCGGGAATGAACTCGGGTTTGATGTCGCGCTCGAGAGCGCCTTCGCGGAGCTTCTTCTCAAGGCGGGTTTTGTTCTTGCGGATCTGACGCTCGATTGCAGCCACCGCGGAATCGATGGAGGCGTGCATATCCTGGGTTAGTTCGCTTGCGCGGAAATACATACCGTTGTTGTTAAGCGTGACTTCGACTCTGCAGCGGCCACGCTCGGTGGAGAAGGTGATTGAGGCTTCGCTTTCCTTTTTGAAAAACTTGTCGAGCTTGTCAACCTTCTTCTGCGCATAGGCGATGATCTCGCCGTCGACCTGCAGCTTGCGTTCGATAAAGTTATACTTCATATAAGTCACTCCTTTTGCTGTTTCTCCGGAGAGTATAGCCCTCCGTGTGTATATTATATATCAATTCTGCCCAAAAGGAAAGCGAAATTGTGCAAAATGTTGCACAAAAAGGAAGGTATTGCATTTGGCAGCCGATTATGTTATTATTGAAACAGCGTGAGGGCTGTGCCATTTGGCACAGCCCTCGAGTTGTTTTAAACATATAATTCGCTTTTAGTGGGGGAAGTCCTCGGGAGGAACGGTGGCGTCGGGGATTTCTGTACCCGGAGAGGGAAGAAGTTCCGTATCGGGAGGAGCAAGAGGAGGAGTCTCCTCTATAGCCGGAGTTTCCTCGGGTTCGCTGAGGTCAATATCGGTGGTGATGAGGCAGTTGGGCAGAGCTTCCTGCAGACGGCGCACTTCATCGGCACTCAGAGAGTCGTTGCCGCGGATATAGAGAGTTTTGAGCTTGCTCATACCGTAAAGAGGACTGAGGTCGCGGATGTCGTTGTCCTCGAGACTCAGATTCGTGAGATTGGTAAGTCCTGCGAGGGCAGAAACGTTGCTGATGCCGTTTCCGTCGAGATCGAGGTCGCTGAGAGAGCTGAGTCCTGCGAGGGGAGAAATATCGCTGACGGAGTTATAACTCAGATGCAGGTCGCTGAGGGAGCTGAGCCCGGAGAGAGCGGAAATGTCGCTGATAGAATTGTCCAGCAGACTCAGAGAGCGGAGCTTGGTGAGGCCGGAAAGCGCGCTTATATCGCTGATGGAGTTGCCGTAAAGGTCAAGCACTTCGAGCTCTTTTATATTGCTGAGAGCGGAAATGTCGCTGATATTGTTGCCGCTGAGGATCAGGGTTTTGAGAGCAGTAAAGTGCTCAAGGCCGCTGATGTCCCAGATCTCGAGACCTGCGGCGGTGATGCTGGTGGCGTCGGACTTGAATTCCGTGGAACCGAACTTGACGGTGTAGAGCAGATCGGAGTGGCTGATCTCGCAGTTGGGGAGGGCGGCCTCCAGCTCGGCGAACTTGTTTGCGCTCAGACCGGTGTTCCCCTCGAGAGTGAGCTCGGTGAGCTTTGTGAGCTTTATGAGCACGTCGAGATGCTCGTCGGTCAGTTCGTTGTTTTTAAGTCCGAGACGGCGAAGATTGGGCAGCTTGGTGAGCACATCGATATCCTTGACGGGGTTGCTGCTGAGCCAAAGCGCCTCGATGTTCGTAAGGTATTCGATCGCCGAAAGATCCTTGACCTTGTTTCCGTCGAGGTCGAGGTGCTTGAGCTTGCCGAGGCTCATCAAAGGTCGGATATCCTCCACTTTGTTGTTCCAGAGGCAGAGCCATTCCAGATTCTGAAGATCGATAAGGGGTGAAATGTCGCTGATGGCGTTGTTGCGAAGGTCGAGCTTCACAAGCCCGGTGCATTTGCTCAGAGGACTGAGGTCACTGATATTCTGTCCGCGCAGGTCGAGCTCGGTAACGTCGGATTTGAAGGTGATGCTGCCCATGGTGATCTCCACGATCTCGACGGAGACATCATCGGTGTAGATGCGGCAGTCGGGCAGAGCCTTCTGCAGCGCTTCGAGCTGAACATCGGTGATGGCCACGCCCTTCATGCTGAGAGTGCGGAGAGCGCTGAGACCGTAGAGGGGACTGAGGTCGCCGAGCGGATTGTTGTCGATATAGAGAGTTTTGAGGTTCGTGAGCTTTGCTAGCGGAGCGAGGTCGGATATCTTGTTGTCGGAAAGCTGCAGGAAGTTGAGAGTGTTCAGCTCTGCGAGAGGACTGATATCCGTGATGGAATTGCCGGAAAGACTGATGCTTTCGGGTGCCTTGAGACCGGCAAGAGGAACGATGTCGCTGTTCGTGAGTCCCTTGTCGGCGAGAAGAAGGCTCTTGGTTTCGGGGTCGATGTCCTTGCCTCCCACGGTGATGCCGCCTTCGTCATCGCTGCCGGGGAGAGGAAGTTCGGTGCTGTCGTCGCCGGAGTCGGGGTCGATGCCCTTGAGCTCTTCGAGACGTTTGGCAATAGTGTCGCCGCCAACACGGGAGTAACCCAGATAGAGTATCTGTATCGCCATATCGGTGTCGCCGTCGGCGTGATATGCTTCCGCCATGAGCAGATAGCATTCCTCGCTGGGGTCTATATCCATGGCCTGTTCAAGCTTGTCTATTGCCTCGTCATAGTCGCCCTGGAGAAAAGCCATCTCCGCGGCGTCGTAGTATTTCTGATATTTGCGGCCGTTTCCGCTGAGTACGAAGCAGAGGATTATCACAATGATAAGCACTGCAGCCGCAACCGCGCCGCCAATAAACAGGAGTTTCTTTTTCTTGTCCATATTCATGCCTCCCTTTGTGAAGGATTTTACCTATAATAATATATGTGCTGCGTTTACATCAAATTTGCATCTGCCCGCGCAGTTTTGCGCGCATCGCAATATATGACGCGGAAAAAACGGAAAAGTTCCGCGTCGAAGGATAATTATTCTCAAATATTACCCGAAAAAACCTTGATCGTCTCATCGATGACGAGATTGAGCAGAGCATCGCTGCTGTTGGGAAGATAGGCCAGACACAGCGGAATGGTGCTGCCGGTGGATATGTAATGATACTCGGAATTCGAGATGGCCGAGGTCCAGTCGTCCACGAGGAAAGAACCCTTGCCGCAGCTGAGATCCACAAGCGCGGAGGAGAGCGTTCTGCTGTTGACGAACTTGGGAGTAAGACCCATGGGGGAATAGAGCTTGTTTATGAACTGACGGTAAATGTTGCTGTTTCTGCGGTCGGCGGGATTTTCAACTATCAGAAACGGCTGCTCGACCAGAGCCTCGAGGCTGTCGTCCGTCTTTCCCACCAGTCCGGAGCGGAGAAATCCGGTGCCGATATTCATGATGGTTTTCGACTCGATGTCCTGCTGATGGTCGAGGTCATAGGAATACATTATGACCATGTCGACCTCCTTGCGGCGCAGAGCGGGGAGAAAATTCTCAGGCTCCAGACCTTCAACTTCCAGATGGATGCCGGGGAAGTGTATTGCGAAGTGTCTGGCGAGACGGGTATAGAAATGAGCGGCGTTCCATATAAGGCCGCATCCTATACGCACAGCGCCGTATGGCGTGCTGCGGTCAATGGAGTGTATGCGGCTGATCATGCTCTCATACTCGCGGCGGTATTCGATAAGGAAGTTCTGGAATATTTCGCCCGCCCTTGTGAGCATGACATACTTGCCCTGGCGGTTGAACAGCACGGCGCCGAGCTCGTCTTCAAGCGCGCTTATATTTTTACTGACTGCAGGCTGGGAGACATACAGAGCACTGGCAGCTCTGGAAAAGCTGCGGTATTCGGCAACGGCGAGGAAACAGTTTCTTTGGCTTTCAGTCATCTTTACACCTTCTTAATATATAGGGACTCAAAACAATAATTAATATTGTTAAATAAATTACAAAATTTACACGCGTATTTGGTTAATGTGCCAAAAGGTTATAGAAAAAATAGGAAGATAACCCTGAGGTTATAATGTAAATTACCATATATGTATTAGAAAATCAAGGCTTTTTGTTGTAATATACCAGTATCATCGTTAATTTGGAGACGTGTGCGGAACGCTTGCATGTGTCGTAAATCTCGGTATATCGGAATAGTGTTAACAAGTCAGGGATCCCTGACTTGTGTTCTGTTAAAAACCAGAACACAAGCGCGCATATCTGCTTGATGACATTATCCCGATTTACCGAGAGCTGCGCTCATGGGTGGAGTGCTTTGAATTAACGGTATACCAGAGATGGAGGTCGATTTTTTGGATTACTTTACTATCGCGATAATCGGCGTCATCGCTCTGCTGATACTCCTGGTCATGGGTATGAACATCGGTATCTGCATGATGGCTGTCGGTTTCTTTGGCGTCTGGTACGTCAAGGGCAACATCAACACCGCTCTGAGTCTTTTTAAGAACATCCCTTATACTCAGGCAACCAACTATTCCTTTACGGTCATACC
>JAZOBQ010000109.1:0-6022 GCA_045596005.1 Oscillospiraceae bacterium | reverse complement strand
CTCCTCGCTGCCGCCGTAGGTGACCCATGCGCACTCGGGAGCAAAGCCCTCGACATGGTCCTTTTCCTTCTGCAGCAGGCTCTCGGGAATGAGCATGGGCATGGCGACGTTCTCGTGTCCGGTCTCCTTGAAGCGTGCGTCGAGTTCCTTCTGGATGTTTTCCCAGATGGCGTAGCCATAGGGACGGTAGATGAACATGCCCTTGATGGAGCTGTAGTCGATGAGCTCGGCCTTGCGGCATACGTCGGTGAACCACTGGGCGAAGTCCACCTCCATGTCGGTTATCTGTTCAACTTTCTTATCTTTTGCCATTTTTATTGTTTCTCCTTTCGACCGGGGGCCCTTCCCCCCGTCAATATAAAAAACTTGCCCTAACACAGGGAATAATAACCTATATATTCTATATTTGTGCGGGGAGATTGTCAAGAGGGGGTGGGGCTTATGAAACGAATCGCAGGGTATGAATTGGCTATGCTGCCCCACCGTAGGGCGGGGTGACCACACCCCGCCGCGGGCGATCGATGATCGTCCCTACATTCACGATTTTGCAAGGCAGCAATAATCACATGCAGCACCTATCGTAGGGACCGATGCCCACATCGGCCCGCTGACAAGCCCCGCAAAACAGAAAAAGGCTCCACAAAAACTGTGGAGCCTTTTGCTGCAATAAGCGATATTATTGAATTACAGACCGTACTTCTTGTTGAACTTATCAACGCGGCCGCTGGTGTCGACGAGCTTCTGCTTGCCGGTGTAGAAGGGGTGGCACTTGGAGCAGATTTCAACGGTGATGTTCTGCTTGGTGGAACCGGTGGCGATGACTTCGCCGCAGGCGCAGCGGATGGTGGTCTGTTCGTACTTGGGATGGATTCCGGGCTTCATAGTAAATTTCTCCTCATAATAAGCTGTCTTGAGTACGCCGCAAGAGGCATGGTTACAAGACGCAAAATGCATTTTAACACAGCCTGTGCTTTAAAGCAAGGGCTTTTTTGCAAAAAACCGTGATTTTTCAAGGCTGAGCGGCATCATATTTCTATGCTGACGCCGGGCGTCAGGAAGTGGAGCAGACGGCGCATCACTTTCTTTCCGAAAATACGCTCGGCGCTTTCGGAATAGGCGCGAAGCTGGGATGCATAGAGTTTTGCACGCTCCGGAGCGGCTTCGGCGCTGACACGGTCGGTTTTGTAATCGATGATCGTCAGAGAGTCGCTTTCCTCCGCGAGACAGTCGATGATGCCCTGAAGCAGCACCTCCTCACCCGCGGTCTGAGCGCCGAAACAATCGGCGGCGTCGCACAGCAGGGTGAAGCGGAATTCGCGGTGGACTTTTCCGCGGCCGAGCAGCTTGCCCGTGTCGCTGCGGAAAAAGTCAAGGAGCTTGGGGCAATCCACGGCCTTCGCCTCCTCGGTGGAGAGCAGACCCGAGTTTTTCAGACGCTCAAGTTCGCTTTCAAGAGCGGACAGACTGTCCGTTTTTCCGAGGTCTACGTATTGCAGGAAGCTGTGGGTGGCGGTGCCGACAGCTGCGGCGGAGAGTTTTGCACCGGCGGCGCTGAGATCCGGACGGCGGAACTCAAATTCGGGTACGAAGCTCACAAGCTCGGCTGCTTCCGGATCCTCGCCGTCCCCGATGCGGCTGAGCTCCGTTGCGCTGACTTTTGTGGGCAGCTCTACGGCGAACTCGTGGGGATAGCGATAGGAAAAACTTCGGCGCAGCGATTCCATAATGCCCTCGTCCACTCCGGCGCTTATCTCAGCCGCAGTTTCGGAAAGGTCCTCGGTCTCTGCCGCGTCGATGTCTTCGGCGGCTATGATGCGGATATCTATCTCGCCGTTTTTACCCAGCAGGGCGGCGGAGGCCAGCCACTGCGCGGGATTGGCTGCGCCTTGGAGCAGGGCGGGCGGCATGGGCGAGCAGATAACATCGCTGAGCTTAGCGAGCTTTGCTTCGGCGTTTTTCCACGCGGCTGTCATTATGAGCTGTTCCCTCGCGCGGGTCATTGCGACGTAGAGAACTCGCATCTCCTCGCTCAAACTCTCTTTTTCGAGCTGCTTTTCAATGGCTCGTCTGGCGAGAGTGGGGTATTCGATGCCGCGCAGGCTGTCGGTCAACTTGGGGCCGAGACCCAGTTCGGAATGGATGAGCACGTGCTCGCGGGCGTCATTTTTGTTGAAGCGGTGGCTGAGGTCGCAAAGAAAGACGAAGGGGAACTCAAGACCCTTGCTCTTGTGAATGCTCATTATGCTCACATAGTCGCCGTCGGATGAGCGGGGAGGCTCCTGACCGCGCTCGGCCATGCGGCGCAGCCAAGCCACGAAGCGGAAAAGACCTCGGTAGCCGGTCTCCTCGAAGGAGCGGGCGAGCTCGAAAAGGCACATGAGGTTGGCGCGGCGTTCCTCGCCTCCGCTCATGGCTGAGCAGATCGCGAAAAGGTCAGTCTCGGTGTATATGCGCCAGAGCAGCGCGTCGAGACTCAGGTCGGGCGCGGCGGCGCGTATGGCGGCGAGTGATTCGGCAAAGTTCCGGCAGCGTTCGCTGCCGTTTTCCGCGGCGGTGAGCAAGGCTGTGTAAAAATCGTTGCGGCGGTCGGCGGCGCGTATGGCGGCAAGCTCGTCGGCGGAAAAACCGAAGGCCGGGGAGCGCAGCACGCTTATGAGCGGCACATCGGCATGGGGATTGTCAATAACGGCGAGCATGTCGATGGCGATGCCCACCTCGAGCGAGGTGAAGAAACCGCCGGCCTGCCTCGACTGAACGGGAATGCCTGCTTTGGCCAGCTCGGTGTGGAAAATGCCGCCCTTGCCTCCGGGCGCACGCATAAGCACGACGAAGTCGCTCCAGCGGCAGGGGCGCACGCTGCCCTTTTCGTGGACGGGAGTACCGGCGGCCATCATTTCCTTTATGCGCCGGGCGATGTATCGGGCCTCCAGCGCGGTTTTCTCGGGCGTTTCCTCGTCGCTGTCGCTGAGAGCGGGGTCGATGAAGCAAAGCTCAACGGCTTTGTCGCTGCCTTCGGGATAGTCGGGTGCGGCGTAGCGCAGCGCGGCATCGGCGTCATAGTCAAGTTCGCCGAGTTCGCGGCTCATTATGTTGGAAAAGACGAGGTTTGCCGCGTCGAGTATGCTCTTGCGTGAGCGGAAGTTTTCCTGCAGCAGTATTCGCTGCGGCTCGTCCTGCCCCACGCCGAAATCGGAAAAGGCTTCGTAACGGTCGAGGAAAATGCCGGGGTCGGCAAGGCGGAAGCGGTAGATGGACTGCTTTACGTCGCCCACCATGAAGAGGTTTTTTTCCTCACGGGAGATGGCGCGGAAAATCATGTCCTGAACGGTGTTGACATCCTGGTATTCGTCCACCATTATCTCGCGGTAGCGCTGGCTGAGTTCTACGGCTATCCAGGTGGCCTTGCCCGTGTCCTTGTCAACAAGCAGGGAGCAGGCCATGTGCTCAAGGTCGGAGAAGTCCACAAGACCCTCGCGGCGCTTTTCGGCGGAATATGCGCGGTCAAAATCCGCGCAGAGCTCGAGCAGGGAGATCATGGCCGGCGCCATTTTCTGCATATCTCCGAGCTGCTTTACGGAAGGCTCCACCAGTGCTTTCCTGAAGCCCTCGGCGGCTTTTTTGTAGCCGTCGCGCACGGCCTTTACGCGGTCTTTCAGCTCGGTGTTTTCATAGCGCACGAGCTTGCCGAGACCGGCGAATTTTTCGGGAGGGAGGAAGGCCATGGCTCTGTCCCAGCCTTCGTCGAGCGCTCTTACGAAGTCGCGCAGCGCGGCGGCGTCCTCGAGGAAGACATTGCCGTAAGCGGCGATTATGGCATCGTCAGCCTCGTGTATCTCGAGCACGGCCTGGTCCATACGCTCGGACCAGTAGAGTGCGGCGGACTGTATCTCCTGCAGCAGCAGCCGACCCCAGACTGTGTCGGCCGCGTCGCTGAGTTCGGCCAGCGAGGCGAGAGAGGCCTTCTGTTCGGCTATCCAGTCATCTGGATAGGGGTGGGAGCGGATCTTTTCGTATAGGCGCAGCGCGGTGTCCGCGAGACGGCGGTCGTCTCTGCCCGCGCCGACGCTGTCGCTCAGCTGCGCGAAGCTGTCGCCGGGGTGCATGCGCTCGTAGCGGTTTTCGAGCAGCTTTTCGAGAACGGCGGTCTTCATTTTCTCGGCTCTGTCCTCGTCCATGACTTTGAAGGCGGGGGGCAGACCGATGAGATGGCAGTGCTCGCGCAGAAGATTGGTGCAGAAGGAGTGGATGGTGCCGATCTGCGCCTGATAGCACTTGTCCTGCTGGCGGCGCAGATAGCGGTTGCCGGGGTCGGCGGCAGCGGCGGCGGAGACGGCATCGAGTATGCGGCTTCGCATCTCGCCCGCCGCGGCGCGGGTGTAGGTGATGATGAGGAAGCGGTCGATGTCCACAGCCTCGGTAGGGTCGGTGACGTAGCGCATGACGCGCTCTGTGAGGACTCGGGTCTTGCCGCTTCCGGCTGCGGCGGAGACAAGCAAACTGCGTCCGCGCGTCTCTATGGCGCGGGTCTGACCTTCGGTGAACTGAAAGCTCATGCCTTGTCTCCTCCTTCCTCAAGCATTTTCCATACATCCGGTGCCTTGAGCGTGTCGAGATAACGTATCTTGTCCTCCTCCGCGCCGAAGTGGCAGGCGGAGGCGTAGTCACAGAAATGGCAGGCGTTTTCCGTCTGTGTGCGGAAATAAGGGTCGGCGGCGATGCAGCCTGTGTGCATTTCGCGTGCCATGTCGCGCAGTGTGGCGTCTATGTGGCGGCTGAGCAGACCCAGTCTCTCTGCCGAGGCGAGTCCATCGCCGGAATAGGCGCCCTTTTTGATGCTCACGGGGATGTAGACAGGCTCGTCGGACTTTTCCATGGCGCGGAGTATCTTCTCGTCGTCGAGCACGAGACCGCTGCGGCGGCGAGCCTTGAGCTTTTCGGCGAGAATCTCCTCGTCGCTGATGTCCGCGCGGGCGCTTATGAGCACATCGCGCGCGGGGACGTACATGACTCCGGCGGGGACTATCTCCGCGCTGTAGCGGCTCTCGCCGCTGCGGCTGAGCGCAAATAGGTAAAGCAGCATCTGCAGACCCATTCCGTACCACACGTCGGACAGGGAGAATTTTTTCTTTCCCGTCTTGTAGTCCACAACGCGGACATAGAGCTTGCCGTCGTGGTAATATCCGTCCACGCGGTCGGCAACGCCGGTGAGGACGAGTCTGGAGTCGCCTTCGCCGAGCTCGATTGGCGGTATGTCGCTGAGAGAGCCGAAGTCCAGCTCGAAGTCGAGCGGCTTGAAGTCACTGCGCGCAAGCTCTGCGGCCATGTCCGCCACTACTGAGCGGACATTTTTGATGAGTCGGCGGAAGAGGTATTCAAAACGGGGGGATTTTTCGCGGAAATCGTCGAGCTTTTCGTGGATATACTGCTCAACGAAACGGTCGCACAGGGCGAAGATCTGTTCCTCGCTCGCCTCGGCAAAGCCGCCGAGCGCGCTTATTTCGCGCGCGACGTTTTCGAGGACAAAGTGCATGAAAGTACCCATCTCGGGTGGGGCGAAGTCGGCTGCCTGTCTCGGCTTGGCCTTGAGACCGTATTGCAGGAAGTAGGAGAAGGGGCAGGCGGCCATTTTGTCTATGCGGCTGGCACTCAGGCGCAGCTTATCGCCGTAGAGGGCGCGGACGCTCTCGCGCGAAAGTCTGCCGCGGCTCAGCGAGGCGGCGGAGCTGAGTTTGCGGAGCTTTTCGTTTTGCCCACTCTCGGTGAAATACTGTTTTGCCGCGAGGGCGTAGGGGTCGGATACCGGACCTTTTTCCGCCGAGGCGGCCAGCTCCAGAGCCGGTTCGGAGGCAGCGGCGCGGCAGCGCGACAGCTCAACGCTGCCGGTGCCGAGTCCGAAAATGGACTCGAGGCGGCTTAGCACAAAGCTCGGCTGTGCCTTGCCGCCCTCTCCGTCGGCTGCACAGTAGCTGACGTAAAGACTCTCGGTGGGGAGGGTCAGGCAGTTATATACGAGTGCGAATTC
>JAZOBQ010000108.1:0-8676 GCA_045596005.1 Oscillospiraceae bacterium | reverse complement strand
CGAGAAAGGAAAGATAATGTATGAAGAACACCGTGTTTACCGGCGCCGCCACCGCCATCGTCACCCCTTTGACTGCCGCGGGTGTGGATTATGAGCAGTTCGGCCGTCTCATTGACTGGCAGATCGAGGCGGGTATCGACGCCATCGTGGTGGCCGGCACCACCGGCGAGGGTTCCACCCTCTCCGACGCCGAGCACAGAGAAGTTCTCTCTTTCGCCACCGAGCGTATCGCTCACCGCGTGCCCTGCATAGTCGGCACCGGCTCGAACGACATTGCCTACGCCGTTGACCTCACGAAGTTCGCCTGCTCCATCGGCGCAGATGCCATGCTCGTTGTCACCCCCTACTATAACAAGGCCACCCAGAAGGGTCTCATTGCCTCCTATAACGCCGTTGCCGACGCATCGGACAAGCCCATCATCGTATATAATGTACCCTCCCGCACCGGTGTCGGCATCGAGCCTTCCACCTATGTTGAGCTCGCCAAGCACCCCAACATCAAGGCCATCAAGGAGGCCAACGGCAACATCAGCAAGATAGTTGAGACCGCTGCCCTCGTCGGCGACAGCCTCGACATCTACTCCGGCAACGATGACCAGATAGTCCCCATCCTTTCCATGGGCGGCTCCGGTGTCATCAGCGTGCTTTCAAACATCATGCCCGCAAAGACCAGCGAGCTTTGCCACCGCTGGTTCGACGGCGACATCGTCGGCAGCGCTCAGATGCAGTGCGAGTACACCGCACTCATCAAGGCTCTGTTCTGCGAAGTCAATCCCATCCCCGTAAAGGCAGCCATGGCCGCCATGGGCTTCGGCGGCAACAATCTCCGCCTGCCCCTCACTCCCATGGAGAGCGCAAACGAGGCAAAGCTTCTCGCGCTCATGCAGGCACAGGGACTCATCTGATAAAGGAAGATAAAGATATGAGAATTCTTATAAACGGATACCTCGGCCACATGGGTCAGGAGGTCGCAAAGCTCGCTCTCGACGGCTACCGCGGCGCCGAACTCGGCTGCGGCGTCGACCAGACGGCAGCCGAGGACGGCGGCACAGTATGCTACGCCGGCTTTGCCTCCGCTCCCACCGATATCGACTGCGTTGTGGATTTCTCCCACCACGCCTGCACCGATGCACTTCTCGATTTCTGCGTGGCTAATTCCCTCCCCCTCGTCCTTGCCACCACCGGCCAGACCGACAGCGAGCGCGAGGCCATAGCCGAAGCCGCAAAGAAGATCCCCCTTTTCTTCGCCGCCAACTATTCCCTCGGCATCGCGCTGCTCATTGAGCTTGCCAAAAAGACCGCCGAGGCAATGCCCGACGCAGAGATAGAGATAATAGAAAAGCACCACGACCGCAAGCTCGATGCCCCCAGCGGCACCGCCCTCGCCATTGCCCGCGCGATACAGAGCGTTCGCCCCGAAGCCGAACTTAATCTCGGCCGCAGCGGCATGGCAAAGCGCAGTCCCACAGAAATAGGCATCCACGCCATCCGCATGGGCAACATAGTCGGCGAGCACGAGGTAATGGTAGGCACCCAAAACCAGACCATCACCCTCAAACACGAAGCCCACTCCCGCGCCCTTTTCGCCGAAGGCGCCCTCGCCGCCGCTCAGTGGCTCATGGGCAAAAGCAGCGGTCTCTACGACATGAAGGACATGCTTGCTTTCTAAACTGTTAAAAGGAGTTTTCCTTATGAAAATAGCAATTTACGGTTACGGCAACATAGGCAGAGGCGTTGAGTGCGCCATCGCCCAAAACCCCGATATGGAGCTTTTCGGCATTTTCACCCGCCGTGCTCCTTCCTCCCTCAAGACTCTCACCAGTGCCGCCGTATATCCCGCCGCCGATATTCTCAGCTACAAAAACGATATCGACGTTCTCATAATCTGCGCCGGCAGCGCCACCGATCTGCCCGCCATGACCCCCGCTCTCGCCGCCGATTTCAACGTCATCGACAGTTTCGACACGCACGCGCGTATCCCTGAGCATTTCGCCAATGTGGACGCTGCTGCAGCAAAGGGCGGCAAGCTCGCCCTCATCTCCGGCGGTTGGGATCCCGGTATGTTCTCCATCGCAAGGCTTTATGCCTCCGCGATTTTGCCCGACGGCAGCGACTACACTTTCTGGGGACGCGGCGTAAGTCAGGGTCACTCCGACGCTATCCGTCATATTCCCGGCGTTCTGGACGCCAGGCAGTACACGGTCCCCGTCCCCGAGGCTCTTGATTCCGTAAGACGCGGCGAGTGCCCGGAGCTCAGCACACGTCAGAAGCACCTGCGTGAATGCTACGTTGTGGCGGCCGATGATGCTGACAAGGCCGAGATCGAGCGCGCCATCGTCACCATGCCCAATTATTTTGCAGACTATGACACCACGGTGCAGTTCATCTCCGCCGAGGAGATGGCCCGAGACCATGCCGAGCTGCCCCACGGCGGCAGCGTTATCCGCAGCGGACGCAGCGGCCTCAATGGTGAACACAGCCATGTTATCGAATACAAGCTTGCGCTCGACTCCAACCCCGAATTCACCGCCAGCATACTTGTGGCATACGCCCGTGCAATATGCCGCCTTTCCGCATCCGGCGAATCCGGCTGCAAAACCGTGTTCGACATTGCCCCCGCACTGCTCTCTCCTCTTTCTCCCGAGGAGCTTCGTGCAAAAATGCTTTAAGCTCAGGCTTCAGCGTTAACGAAAGGACCATCCCCCTATGAACTTTATCTGTGACAATATATCTGTCGGCTCAGGAGGACATCTCCTCTTCGCCGGTCAGGACGTATGTGCTCTCGCCGAAAAGTACGGCACTCCGCTGTACCTGCTCGACGAGGACAGACTTCGCAGCAACTGCCGCGCCTACCGATCCGCATTCGAGGCCTCTTTCGGCAGCAACTTCCGCATTCTCTACGCAAGCAAGGCCAATTCCTTCAAACAGATCTACCGCATCATGGCTGAGGAAGGTCTTGGCGTCGATGTGGTTTCCGCGGGCGAGATAAATACTGCCTTCTCCGCCGGTTTCGACATGTCCGGAGCTTATTTCCATTCCAACAACAAAACCGATGCCGATATTGCTTTCGCGATGGACAAAGGCGTTGGCTGCTTCGTGGCGGACAACATTGAAGAAGTTCTCGCCGTGAATGCCGAGGCCGGCAGACGCGGCACTAAGCAGAAGCTGCTGCTTCGCCTCACCCCCGGCATTGACCCTCACACCTATGAGGCGGTCAACACCGGCATGGTCGACTCCAAGTTCGGCAGCGCCATCGAGACCGGTCAGGCCGAGGAGATACTGCTTGAAACTCTCGCACTGCCCAACATCGAGCTTGCCGGCTTCCACTGCCATGTCGGCTCCATGGTATTCGCAGAGGATGTTTTCGAGCGCTCCGCCGTCGTAATGCTGCAGTTCATAGCCGATATGCAGAAAAAACACGGTTTCGTCACCCGCGAGCTTGACCTCGGAGGGGGATACGGTGTAAGATACGTCGACTCTGACCCCTATCTGGATATACCCGGAAAAATAGCCGATGTAGCCGCGGCAATAAAGGACTGCTGCGCCGCTCTCGGCATAGAGATTCCCACCATTCTCATGGAGCCCGGCCGCGGGATCGTCGCCGACGCAGGCATGACCGTTTATTCTGTCGGCACCGTCAAGACCATACCCGGCTACAAAAACTACGTCTCCATAGACGGTGGCATGACCGACAATCCCCGTTACGCACTATACGGTTCGGCCTACACCTGTCTTTGCGCGAACCGAATGAACGAAAATGCCGACTTCCTCTGTGATCTCGTCGGACGCTGCTGCGAAAGCGGCGACATCATTCAGGAGAAGATATATATGCCCTCCGCCATCGGCAGAGGCGACTGCGTCGCCGTATGCACCACCGGCGCATACAACTACTCCATGGCTTCCAACTATAACCGCATACCCCGTCCGCCCATCGTGATGCTGCGCGGCGGAGAGAGCTATGTGGCCGTGCGCCGCGAAACTCTCGAGGATCTCCTCATATACGATATTTAAAATAGAACAGGACATGAAAAGATGAATAAGATAGTTGTAAAATTTGGCGGAAGCTCCCTCGCCGACGCCGCACAGTTCCGCAAGGTCGCGGAGATAATAAAGTCCGATCCCGCACGCCGCTATGTGGTGGCATCTGCCCCCGGCAAGCGCGACAGCTCAGACACCAAGGTCACCGATATGCTCTACCGCTGCTACGACATGGCCGCAGCCGGGGAGGACTTTGAGCCTCAGCTGGCTGCCATTTCCCAGCGTTTTGCCGGAATAATCGAGGAGCTGGGTGTAGACTTCCCTCTCCGCCGCGAGATTGCAAAGATCCGCAGCCATCTCCACGGCAAGCTCTCACGCGACTATATGGCAAGCCGCGGCGAATACCTCAACAGCAAGATCCTCGCCGCCTATCTTGGCTACGAGTTCTACGATGCCGCCCAGGCCATCTGCTTCACCCCCGGCGGCCACTTCATCGCCGATCAGACCGCGGAAAAGCTCTCCGCCGCCCTCGCCCAGTATGAATACGCCGTTATTCCCGGCTTCTATGGCGCCGACGCCGACGGCAATATCCACACCTTCTCCCGCGGCGGCAGCGATGTCACAGGCTCCCTCGTTGCCCAGGCAGTGGATGCGGACATCTACGAAAACTGGACCGATGTTTCCGGCATGCTCGTCACCGACCCCCGTATCGTCGCCGATCCCCAGGGAATCGAGCTTCTTACCTACCGCGAGCTGCGCGAGCTCAGCTATATGGGCGCCAGCGTGCTACATGAGGACGCTGTGTTCCCCGTCCGCAAGGCCGGAATCCCTATCAATATCCGCAACACCAACCGCCCCGGCGACGCAGGCACCATGATTGTCCCCAGCGCGCCCGAGGGCTGCCGCACCCGCACCGTTACCGGCATTGCGGGACGCAAGGGTTTCACCTCCCTCCATGTTGAAAAGAGCATGATGAACGGTGAAGTTGGCTTCGGCGTAAAGCTGCTGCAGATATTCGCCGACCACGGCGTGCCCTTCGAGCACTGCCCCACCGGCATTGACACCATGTCCGCCGTTGTGTCCTCCGCCGCCTTCCACGGCGTGGAGGAATCCGTCATGGCAGACATTGAACGCCTGCTCCAGCCCGACCATATCGAGGTTGAGGACGGACTTGCCATGATCGCCGTCGTCGGA
The DNA here is from genome assembly GCA_045596005.1 of Oscillospiraceae bacterium. Taxonomy (GTDB): domain Bacteria; phylum Bacillota; class Clostridia; order Oscillospirales; family Oscillospiraceae; genus SIG459. The sequence continues at coordinate 3,504 of JAZOBQ010000108.1, read as the reverse complement.
CGCGGCATGGTCGCGGCACGAGGCACCGCCGCCCGCATTTTCCGCACCCTTGCCGACGCGGGCATCAATATCCGCATGATCGACCAGGGTTCCAGCGAGCTGAACATCATCGTCGGCGTTGAGGAGGCCGACTACGAGGAAGCCGTCCGCGCAATTTACCGCGAATTCCGCTGAAATACCACAATAGCAAAGCGCGCTCCGATGGAAGATTTTAGCCATCGGAGCGCTTTTTTCAGCGGTATTACAGAAATTGCGTAAATATACCCCAAATTGTTAAAAATATTCGAAATATATATTAATAAATTATTTGAAATTTGCGATTTTTCCTTGAGACTTTGTATTTTATATGATATAATCCCCATGTATATATGCGTCGGTGCACTTTTATAAGTTAAAGCATTAACAATTTGCATTGGCAGCATACACCTCAGCAACGGAGAGATCGCATGGCAAAGGACAAAAACCAAACCCGGAAAAAAGGCCGCCGCGCCTATCTGGACGATATCCGTCCCAATCTGGCAGGCGAATATGTCTACACCGGCGCTTATTATCGCTATCAGGCCGATAAAAAGAGTTTCGCCAGAGCGCTTTCGGAGATTGTCCTTCTCGCCGCGCTGAGCCTTGCAGCCGTTATTGCATCCGGCTTTGTAAGAGCGGGAGGCATGGCCAACTGCTTCTACGTCCTGATCCCCTACATGGCTGAGACCATCGCCGTGGTAACTCTCGTCTGGGCGGTGGGCAAGCTTCTCATCAAAGGCGAAAGGCTCAGGGAATATGTCTACGGCTCAAGTGTACTTAAGATCCCCGTGAGAGCGTTTCTCTCCGCCATCTTCGCCATTGTCGGCGCTGTGTGCATAATTGTATTTATTATATTGAATGGTATAGACGGCAGTATCGGAGAAATAATAATCCTTCTCGTCGCCAAAATCTTCGGTATCTCGTCTCCCTTTGCCCTCAGAAAGCTTATGCGCGGGCTCAATTGGGAAAAAGATGTTTAATTGCCATAAAAAAGTAGATATGCTTTATTGACATCATGTCCGGTTTAAGATATACTTTTATGGCCGCTGTCCACAGCGGCTGTACTCGCTGTCCGCAACACACGGACATCGCATGAAAGCGGCCGCTTTCATGCCGTACCGCATATGCGGTACGCGCCATTACTTTGTGAACGTTGGGTTAAAAATACATAATCGAACCCATTTATAGTTCAAAATATATAAGGAGGAAATCCAAACATGAAAAACGCAAAGAAACTGCTTGCAATGCTTCTTGCTCTTGTCATGTGCGTAAGTCTCTTCGCAGCTTGCGGCTCCACTCCTGCTGAGCCCGCAGCTCCCGCAGAGCCCGCAGCACCTGCTGAGCCTGCAGCACCCGCAGAGCCCGCTGAGCCCGCAGAGCCTGTCGAGGACGATGAGCCCGACACTCTCGTAGTTCAGACCCAGAACTTCGACGGTAAGTTCTCTCCCTTCTTCTACACCAATGACTACGAGTCTCAGGTCCTCGGCCTGACCCACCTCGGCCTCCTCGGCACTGACCGTGAAGGTTCCATCGTCATGAACGGTATTGAAGGCGAAGTTCGTCCCTACAACGGCACCGACTACACCTACACCGGCATCGCAAATCTCGTTATGACCGAGAACGAAGACGGCACTGTTTACTACGACATCACCATGCGTGATGACATCGTCAACTCCGACGGCACCCCCGTTACCATTGACGACGTTATCTTCACCATGTATGTCATGCTCGACCCCACCTTTGACGGTATCTCCACCTTCTACTCCCTGCCCATCGAAGGCCTCGAGGCTTATCGCAGCGGCATGGAATCCCGTCAGGCTCTGATCCTTGCTGCAGGTCCCGATGGCTACGAAGCCACCGAGTACTACACCGAGGACCAGTACAACACCTTCTGGGCCGCTTTCAACGCAGCCGGCCCCAAGTTCTGCCAGGAAATCGTTGACTACTGCATCGCTGCCGGCTACGGCACCGACTGCGCCACCGCAGCTCCCGCTTGGGGCTACGAAGGCGTTGCCACCGTTGAAGAGTTCTGGGATGCTATCATTGCCAACTTCGGCTATGACCTGAGCGACGCCGGCATCAACTACGAGTCTGCCGGTACCTCCATCTCCACCTTCATCGCAAACGAGCTCGGCGACCGCGCCGGCGAGTATCAGGCCGGTGTTCAGACCGGTGAGTCCGCTCCCAACGTTTCCGGTATCCAGAAGATCGACGACTACTCCATGCGCGTCGTCCTCACCGAGATCAACGCAAACGCCATCTATCAGATGGGCCTCACCATCTGCCCCCTGCACTACTACGGCGAGACCTCTCTCTATGACTATGAAAACAACATGTTCGGTTTCCCCAAGGGCGACCTGAGCGATGTTAAGTCCGTCACCTCCATTCCTCTCGGCGCAGGTCCCTACGTCTTCGAGAGCTATGAGAACGGCGTTGTAACCCTCGCAGCCAACGAGAACTACTACAAGGGCACCCCCAAGATCGAGTACATCCTCTACAAGGAAGGCCAGGATGCTGATAAGGTTCCCGGCGTTGTAGCTGGCACTGTCGATATCACCGATCCTTCCTACTCCACTGAGACCGCAAACCAGATCATGGAAGCCAACGGCGGCGCTGTCACCGGCGACGTTATCACCACCTCCATGGTAGCTAACCTCGGCTATGGTTACGTTGGTATTGCTTCCAAGAACGTTATGATCGACACCGGCGCCGGCGAGGCTGACTGGGGCTCCGAGGCTTCCAGAAACCTCCGCAAGGCTATCGCCACTGTCCTCTCCGTATACCGTGACGTCGCTGTTGACTCCTACTACGGCGAGTTCGCAAACGTTATCAACTACCCCATCTCTGATACCTCCTGGGCTGCTCCCCGTGTAACCGACGAGGGCTACAAGATCGCATTCTCCACCGACGTCAACGGCGATCCCATCTACACCGAGGGCATGACCGCTGACGAGAAGTACGAGGCTGCCAAGGCTGCTGCTCTCGGTTACTTCGAGGCTGCCGGCTACACCGTAGCTGACGGCAAGATCACTGCTGCTCCCGAAGGCGGCAAGATGGATGTCGAATGCATGGTCGGCGGCGGCGGTATCGGTGACCACCCCACCTTCATGGCTCTGACCCTCGCTCCCGAGGCTCTTGCTGAGATCGGCTTCAACTTCATCGTTACCGATATGTCCAACTTCGCTGAGATGACCAACTCCGTCAATGCCGGTACTGCCGAAATGTTCGCAATGGCATGGCAGGCCACCGTTGACCCCGACATGTATCAGATCTACCACTCCAACGGCGGCTCCAACGAGAAGAGCTACTGGATCAAGGATGCTGAGCTCGACGAGCTCATCATGATGGCACGTCAGTCCACCGACCAGACCTACCGCAAGACCCTCTACAAGGAGTGCCTTGACATCGTTGCTGACTGGGCAGTTGAGATCCCCGTATATCAGCGCCAGAACTGCATCATCTTCTCCACCGAGCGTGTCAACATGG
>JAZOBQ010000107.1:0-4951 GCA_045596005.1 Oscillospiraceae bacterium | reverse complement strand
GCGCCGGGTCTTGTGTGACCCGGTGCTATTTTCGTGTGGTAATAGGAATTTGCCATCCGCAGGACGGGGTGACCACGCCAAAACGGGCGACCGATGGTCGCCCCTACATTCACGGCTTTGGTGCACAGAAACAAACGCTGCTCATCGAAATCGCGTCCGTAGGGGCCGGCGTCCCCGACGGCCCGTTGTCGGATTTTTTGAGTATTTCGATGTTTGCTGTGTCGTAGGGCGGGGCCTTGGTCCCGCCGTTGGTGAGTCTTGCACCGTAGCTTGATGCACGCACCCTGCGGGCGGGAGCAAGTTCCACCCTATGGCTGCGGGTTTTGCTCCGCCGTCTTCCTCGGCCCTATCTCATTCCAAAGAGTAAAGCCCAGTATGAGCACACCGCCGACGATCTGCGGAAGCGTGATGGCCTCGCCGAGAATGAAAACGGAGGCCAGCACCGCCACGAGGGGGTCGGCATAGCTGAGGATAGCCGCCTCCTGCCCGCTGACATCCTTGAGCGCGGAGAAATAGAGACAGTAGCAGATGCCGGTGTGGACGACGCCGACCACGCCGAGCAGCAGCCAGCCCCTGCCGTCCATGGCGGCGAAGGATAGCCCTTCGCTTATGAGCACATAGGGCAAAAGCACGATGATCGCCGCGACAAACTGCAGGAAGGTGCGCTGTATGCCGTCGACGCCCTTGATAAACTTGTTGCTGAGCACCACGAAGGCATAGAAAAGCGCGGCGCCGAGGCCGAAGGCGATGCCCTTTGCGTGGCTGCTGCCGGCGCTCAGGTCGCCGAGACCGGTGATGAGGACGATGCCGAGGGTGCTCATCACGAAGCAGAGCCACTGTTTCGCGCCCATTTTCTCGCGGAAGAGTATGGGGCAGGCGAGGATTATCAGCACCGGAGCGAAGTAGTAGCTGAGCGTTGCCACGGAAACGGTGGTGTATTTATAGGCCTCGAAAAGCAGTATCCAGTTGATGCCCATTGCCACACCGGAAATGAGAAGGACAGGCAGTTCACGCCCGATTGCCTTGAAGTTGATGTGATTGCCGCTGAAAAGGAGATAGAGCCCTATCATCACCGAGGCGATCACAGCCCGGCACAGCGCCAGCTGTGCGGAGGATATGGGTATATTTCTGACGAATATGGCTATCGTGCCGAAGATAGTCATGGACAGGGCTATCATCAGCCTTGGCTTGAGGGAAGAATGCATTTTTCGAGCCTCCGAAGGATTCTTTTTAAAAAGTATACTGCCATTGCTTCGGGAGGTCAAGCCTTGCGCCAATGGAGAGGAATGTGGTAATATATCAAAAAATGCACGGGAGGAAAGAGATGTACGTTTCACGCACTTCTGCCGACAAATCGAACATACTGCGCGCCGTGCGCTTCGAGCGCCCGGATTATATACCCATGACCTTCCACATCAACGAGGCCTGCTGGAACGCCTACCCTCATGAGGAGCTTTTCCGACTGATGGAGGCGCATCCCTTCCTCTTTCCCGGCTTCGAGGCACCGAAAAGCGGACGCTTTGAGATAGACTATGCGCTCAACGCGAGGCGCGACGAGGCCTATACCGACCCCTTCGGCTGCGTGTGGCAGACGGCTGCCGACGGCATAGTGGGCAGCGTGCACACTCATCCGCTTGCTGACTGGAGCGACTGGCCCAGCTACCGGCTGCCCGACCCTGAAAAAACCGACGGACTTTTTCCGATCGACTGGGCGGAATATGAGGCGGAGGCAAAGACCAAGAGGGCGGCGGGCGAGATGGTCTACGGCGACCTGCGCCACGGCCATACCTTCCTGCAGCTTGCGGACATCCGCGGCTACGAAAATCTGCTCATGGATATGATGGACGAAGAGCCGCTGCTCGACGAGCTAATCGCGCGGCTTGAGGAGTTCAACCTCGCCCAGATACGCCATTTCGTCAAAGCCGGCGCGGACATGATACGCATCCCGGAGGATCTGGGAATGCAGACCGGCCCTATGCTCCGCCCCGACGACTTCCGCCGCTACATAAAGCCGAGTTACCAGCGCCTGATGGCTCCCGCCCGTGAGGCAGGCATACTCATACACATGCACTCCGACGGCGACATCCGATTGCTCTGCGACGATATTATCGAGGGCGGCGTGGACGTGCTGAATCTGCAGGACCTCGTGAACGGAATTGACTGGATAGGCGGCAAGTTCCGCGGCCGCACCTGCATAGACCTCGATATCGACCGCCAGCGCCTCACGCCCTTCGGCACTCCGGTGCAGATCGACGCCCTCGTGCGCGAGGAAGTCGAGAAGATCGGTTGCCCCGACGGCGGACTCATGATGATATACGGCCTCTATCCCGGAGTGCCCCTCGAAAACGCCGCTGCACTCATGGACGCCATGGAGCGCTACGCCTTCTTCTACAGGGACTGAAAAAATTAAAAAAGCTCTGGGTTTTCCAAAGGAAAACCGAGAGCTTTTTATGCTTTAGGGAAGTTTTCTTCCGGCAGCCTGGTAGAGCTCGTACCACTCGGGGCGAGTGAGTACGATGTCGGCAGCCTTGGCTACCTCACGCAGGTGCTGAGGATTGACGGTGCCGGAGATGGCCTGAATTTTCGCAGGGTGACGGAGTATCCATGCCGCGGCGATTGCGGATTTTGTGACGGAGTACTTCTCCGCGAGTCGCTCGAGCACGGCATTGAGCTCCGGATATGCAGGATTATCGAGGAAAGTGCCGCCACGCAGGTCGATCTGGAGTATGGACCAGGCCTGCAGACCCATGCCCGTGCACTGGGCGTAATCGAGCAGACTGCCGTCGCGCATGACGCTCGGCGCGCTCGTCATGTTCACATGTATGCCCGCGTCGATCATGGGCGCGTGGACGATGCTCAGCTCCACCTGATCGACGATGAGCTCCTGACGGACGCAGCGCTTGAGATTTTCAATCTGGCCGGGGTTCATGTTGGAAACGCCGAAATGCCGCACCTTGCCGCTTGCGTGCAGCTCGTCGAAAGCTCTCGCGACCTCTTCGGGCTCAACGAGCGCGTCGGGACGGTGGAGCAGCAGAATGTCGATGCTGTCTGTATTCATGCGGCGCAGACTCTGCTCGGCGCTTTCGATAATGTGCTCATAGGACGAGTCGTAGTAGCCGCGGCAGATTCCGCACTTGGTCTGGACGATGAACTTGTCGCGCAGCTGGGGAGCGGCCTCCATCACCTGACCGAAAATGATCTCGGAGGGAGTTTTCCACGCGTAAATATCCGCGTTGTCCAGAAAATTGATTCCGCACTCGAGCGCGGTCTCCATGAGTGCCTGCATCTCCGCAGGGCCAAACAGACTCGAGCGCATGAGACCGAGCGCGACGCGGGAGGCTTCGAGCTCGCTCTTGCCGATTTTGCTGTACTGCATATTCCCGCCTCCTTATTCGATCATCAGTCGCGCGCAGCCGAAAATGCCAGCATCGTTGCCGAGCGCCGCGAGCTCGAAGCGAGTCTCCTCCGCGGCGGGGAAGGCGTGGGCGCGAAAGGCTTTCTCGACCACTTCAAGAATTATGTTTCCAGCGGCAGACACGCCGCCGCCGATGACAAAAACCTCGGGGTCGCAGACGCAGGAAACCGCGGCGAGAGCGCGGCCCAGCTCGGCGCCGAAATCGCCGACCACAGCCATCGCGAGCTCGTCACCCGCCTTGGCGCAGTCGAAAACGTCCTTTGCCGTCACCTCGCCGCATTCACGCAGCGCGCTGGCGCAGTCACACTCGCTAAGGCGCATTTTCGCCATACGCACGATGCCGGTCGCGGAGGCGTACTGCTCGAGACAGCCCCTTTTGCCGCAGCCGCAGACCTCGGTCTCGTTGGCACGTACCTTCATGTGACCGATCTCGCCGCCGGAGCCGTGGACGCCGCTAAGCAGCTTACCGCCGACGATTATGCCGCCGCCTACGCCGGTGCCGAGCGTCACGAACACAACATTGTCGCAGCCTTTGCCGCCGCCCTGCCACATTTCGCCGAGTGCCGCGGCGTTGGCGTCGTTGACGGCCTTGACGGGGAAACCGCAAGCCTCGCCGAGCCGCGCAGCAACGTCGCCGCCCCAGCCGCCGAGATTGACACAGGGTTTCACGATGTTCTCGCCGAGCACCGCACCGGGCACGCCGAGACCGGCGCCGACGACCTGCGCGGCAGAAATGCCTGCCTCGGCCATTTTTGCGCCGACAGCGGCGGCGATGTCGGGAATGATGTGCTCGCCGCCGTTTTCGGTGCGCGTGGGGATTTCCCATTTGCTGAGAAGTTCACCGCTGACGGTGAAAAGACCGAGCTTGACGCTCGTGCCGCCGAGATCTATTCCAAAAACGTAGTTTTCCATAAACTTACCTCGCTTGCTTATACTATATTAAAATATACCGCCCACCCCCGCGCTTGTCAACCGCTGCCTGTGTGCGGCGAAAAATCCGAAATTCAAGTAATACCCAATTGCGGGCGTACCCCTGGGGGAGATCCAAGGAGGGGGTCTGCAGACCCCCTCTTGGCCATTTAGGAAGGGTTTCCAAAGGGAAACCCAGTCGGAGGGGTTTCCCTTTGGTGCGCTTTTCTTTCCATATTCTTTTCGCGCATACGAAAAGAATATGGCCGTCGGAGACAAACACCGCTCACCCTCCCCCCTTATGTAACACAAATTGCAGTTTTGTTACAGTTTCTTTACATAAAGCCAAAACCTCTTGCTTTAAAAAATTCTTATGCTACAATGGCAAACGTAAATAACGCGCCAAAAAGGGCTAGCCCTTTTTATGTTCCCAAAAAATGGGAACATAATCACCAATTCCCGCAAAGAACGGTATCGCCCTTGGGAGCGCTTGTTTGCAAATTGCCTAACGCATAAAACGGCACGCGTCGCCGGTTTCCGAGGCCGCCGCGACAGTTGCCGTTTCGGGGAAAGCGGCGTGATCGGCTCCTCCCCGCCAGGGTCTTCCGACCACCGCCGCGCCCCACC
>JAZOBQ010000106.1:0-2267 GCA_045596005.1 Oscillospiraceae bacterium | reverse complement strand
ATGTATGCCGGCTCCGTCTGCGAGCAGGGTACTGCTGACGAGATTTTCTATAATCCCTGCCTCGAGTATACCAAGGGCCTGCTGCGTTCCATCCCCACCGCCGATACCGCCGGCAAGAAGCTGCAGCCCATTACCGGTACCCCCATTGACCTGCTGAACATGCCCAAGGGCTGTGCCTTCGCACCCCGCTGTGATGCCGCTCTGAAGATTTGCTTGACTGAGCGCTGCCCCCACATGGTCATCAATGAGGACCATCAGGCCGGCTGCTGGATGAACGTCAAGAAGGGCGTGGAAGACGGCAGCATCGTGCTGGAAAACCCCAAGGAAGGTGGTGAGACCCTGTGAGCGAACTGAAGAAGCCCCTGATTGAGGTCAAGGACCTGAAGCAGTATTTCAACATCAATATGGGCGCTTTTAAGACCAAGCCCCTGAAGGCCGTTGACGGCGTCTCCTTTACCATCAACAAGGGCGAGACCCTGGGTCTCGTCGGTGAGTCCGGCTGCGGCAAGACCACCACCGGCCGTGTCATTCTTCGTCTCTCCGGCGAAAAGACCGCAGGTCAGGTCCTCTTCAACGGACAGGAAGTCTATGACCTCTCCCCCAGCGAGATGCGCGCCATGCGTCCCAAGATGCAGATCATCTATCAGGACCCCTTCTCCAGCCTCTCTCCCCGTCTTCCCGTCGGCGAGATAATCGGCGAAGCTGTCCGCGAGCATAACCTCGTTCCCAAAGAGGAATTCGATGATTATATCGACCAGATCATGGACGACTGCGGACTTCAGCCCTTCCACAAGGATCGCTATCCCCACGAGTTCTCCGGCGGTCAGCGCCAGCGTATCTGCATAGCACGCGCTCTGGCACTCAACCCCGAGTTCATCGTCTGCGACGAGCCTGTATCCGCTCTGGACGTTTCCATTCAGGCACAGATCATCAACCTGCTCAAGGAGCTGCAGGAAAAGCGCAACCTCACCTATCTCTTCATCTCCCACGACCTGAGCGTTGTTGAGCACATCTCCGACTCTGTCGGCGTTATGTATCTCGGCAACCTCGTTGAGTACGGCGATACCGAGGACATTTTCCGCAATCCTCTGCATCCTTATACCAAGGCTCTGTTCTCCGCCATTCCCATTCCCGACCCCAACGCAAAGATGGACCGCATCATTCTCGAAGGCTCCATTCCCTCTCCCGCCAATCCCCCCAAGGGCTGCAAGTTCCACACCCGCTGCGCCAACTGCATGGAGCGCTGCAAGGTTGAGGCACCTGTACAGCGTGAGATCGAGCCCGGCCACTATGTTGTCTGCCATCTTTACGACGAAGAAAACTAAATGGCACGCGGCAGAAAGACATACGACGACGATGACGGCCGCACTATAGTAGATATGAGCGGCGTTGAGCGTCCCTCGATGTTCGGTCACATGCTTCCAAAAAAGGATAACCCCGTGTTTTCTGCCCCGGAAGAAAAGTCTGACCGTCCCTGGGAGAACAATGGATACAGCCGTTCCGAGCGTAGAGCCGCCGTATTCGGCGCACTCAAAGCCGGACTGCTTATCGCCCTCGCCTACATCGTAGGACTCGGCGCTCTCATCGCCATCCTTCTGTATGTAATTTGGTAAAAAACTTTCAAATCACCGAAGCTTTTCCGGCTTCGGTGATTTTTTATTTCCCTTATCATACGGTTGAGTCATGTACAAAACAATGACGCAAAGGTTGAAAGCGCCCTCAACTTTCTGTTGAGGGCGCTTTCAGCGTGTCAAAAAATATTTTTGACACACTTCAAGCGCATTTTTTTGAACAAAAAAGTTCAAAAAATGCATTGATTTAAATGTGTAGGGGGGCCTTTGCCCCCTACACACGCCCCCGCTACTCTGTTTCTTCACTCTCAAGCGTGGGTCTTTTGCACTCTCGAAGCGCCCTCAACTTTCTGTTGAGGGCGCTTTCTTCTGTTCTTCTCCAGTTCTGTTTTTATTATTTGCCGCATACATTTCCTAAAAAGGAGGTGGCGGACATGCTCATGAGTGCGATATGGCTTGGAATGGTCGCCCTTGCTTTGCTCTACGGCTCCACTACAGGCAACACCGCCGCTGTATCCGAGGCGGTGTTCGGCGGCGCACAGGCCGCGGTTGAGCTATGCATATCCATTACAGGTGCGCTCTGCCTGTGGTCTGCGCTTATAGAGCTCATGGCGCAAAGCGGGCTTGGTGAATCTCTGTCAAAGCTTCTGAGGCCGTTTTTGAGGCGCATATTCCCTCTTTCCTTTCAGAACGAAG
>JAZOBQ010000105.1:0-4710 GCA_045596005.1 Oscillospiraceae bacterium | reverse complement strand
CGCTAAAGCGGCCTGTTTTTATGCCTTCTTATTCTTGTCACCCGTGAACGGGTCATAATATTCTTTTAGACTCATCTGATCTGAGGCGTAGTCCTCCTCCAGTTGTGTGCGGATGTATTCTGCAATCACCCTTTTGTTGCGTCCTACAGTGTCCACATAATATCCTCTGCACCAAAAATTCCTTGACCCGTACTTGTACTTCAAATTTGCATGTCTGTCGAATATCATCAGACTGCTCTTCCCCTTGAAAAATCCCATGAATTGTGCTACACTCAAGTACGGCGGAATACTTATAAGCATGTGGATGTGGTCCGGGCACGCCTCTGCCTCCATTATTTCCACGCCCTTCTGCTTGCACAGTGTTCTTAAGATTTCTCCTATGTCTTTCCTCAGCTGACCGTATATTTCCTTCCTTCGGTATTTCGGTGCGAATACCACATGGTACTGACATCTGTATTTTGGGTGCGCCGTGCTTCGTATTTCATTCCGTTCGTCTTTTTTCATTGTTAAAAACCTCCTGTTGATTCTTGGTAATGCGGTCGCCAAACCTTTACCATTCTACATCAACAGGAGGTTTTTCTCATGCTAAAGCTCTTTATCTTCCCCCGGTAGAACCGGGGGTTTATTTCCACGCCTAAAGGCACCAATAAAATAATCCCCGAAACTCGATGTTTCGGGGATCTATCTTTATATATGCGATCAGGCTTTTACGCTGAGCTTCTTCTCGAGCCAATCCTTGCCGTCGACGAAACGGGATACGATGTAGGAAACAACGTAGTCGCCGGATGCGTTGATCATGGTGGCAGGAGGATCAACAAGGTTGCCTATGGCAACGAGAATGGGGAATGCGATCTCCATGCTGTCGGGGAAGAAAATGGAGCAAATTATGTACTCACCGATATATCCGCCGCCGGGAACGCCGGACATACCGACACTGGAAAGAACAGCGACAAGAACAATGGGGATAAGCATATCAAAGCCGAGGTTCTGGCCGGTAACGCCGAAAACAAAGGCGATCTTAAGCACGCAGCTGAAGCAGCTGCCGTCCATATGCATAGTAGCACCGAGAGGCAGAACCATGTCGCTGACATCCTTGGAAATGCCGGTTGCCTCAGCTTCTTCCATGTTGGTGGGAATGGTAGCAACGGAAGAGCAGGTACCGAGGGAGACAACGGCGGGCTTTACGATATGACGGAACATGGTCTTAACTGCACCCTTGCCGCCGCCAAAGCGGGCAAAAATGGGGAATGCTGTAAAGATATAGACAAAGCAGAGAGGATAATAAAGCAGAAGCGCACGGCCATAGCCTTCAACGATTTCTGCGCCATAGGTAGCAACGAGATCGGCAAAAATAGCAAAGAAGGCAATAGGTGCATAGTAGGTTACGATCTTGACGAACTTGAGCATTACATTGGTGAGATCCTCAAGGAACTTACCAACGGGAGTTTCCTTACCGCCGTTGAGGTTAACGGCAAAACCGAAGAGCAGAGAGAAAACTATGAGAGGAAGCATTGCACGGCGGCTCAGCAGACCTACAAAGTCAGAAGAGGTAAAAAAGTTGACGATCATATCGGACAAAGTTGCGTAATCGCCAATTTCCTCCTTGGGGAGTTCAGTCCATGCGGAGAGCACGGGGGGGAATATCTTAACAAGAATAAACATGATAACGGCGGCGATTGCTCCGGTAACGACAAAGGTGCCGATGGTCACACCCATTATCTTTCCTGCGCGTTTACGCGAGCCCATGTTGGCAACTGCGCTGGAGATAGATGCAAAAACAAGAGGTACGACGATGCAGAACATCATGTTGATGAACACGGTGCCAAAGGGTTTGATGAAATGGCCGAATTTAGGCCAGATCGCACCGGCGATAGCGCCGAGTATCATGCACACGAGCATTATTCCCAGAAACAGATAATTTCTGAAAATGCTTTTTTTGTCGAGATTTGCTTTCATTTCTTATTCCTCCGATAGTAATTTATATCAGTATTTTAATTCTTCATCCATGACTTCGCCCGTTGCCACAATATTGGTCGGTCCGGTGAGCCAAAGCTCATTTCCCTCAACGTCTATGCTGAGGCTGCCGCCGAATACCTTTGCGGTAACGCGTCCCTCAGCCGGAACAAGTCCCTTGCGCTTAAGAACGAGAGCTACACTGCCTGTACCCGTACCGCAGGCATAGGTCAGATCCTCAACTCCCCTTTCATATGTGCGGATGAGTAGAGTTCCGTCACTCATAATGTCGTAGAAATTAACATTTGCGCCTTTGGGAAAGGCTTTTGCAAAACGAAGCTTTCTTCCGAGAATTTTCAGTTCACTTCCCGGTATACGGCTCAATTCTTCAATATGTACAACAGCGTGGGGCAAACCCGGATCACCAAGCTCGACATAGGCGCATTCGTAGCTCATTCCTTCAGCCTCAGCGCTTCGCTCGAGATCGACCGTCGTTGCCGGATTGAGTCTGACTCGGTATTCGCGCTCGCTGAGCCTCCATCCGGTTACAGTTCCGGAAAGAGTCTCGACTTTCTGAACCTCACCGGCGAGGCCGTTTTCGTAACCGTAGCGGCAGATGCAGCGCGCTCCGTTGCCGCACATTTCGCCAACGCTGCCATCGCTGTTGAAAAAGAGCATACGGTAATCGCCATCAGCCTCCGCCCTGTCGACCACCATGAGTCCGTCCGCTCCTATTGAAAGATGGCGCTCGCAGAGCTTCGCGGCTATGGCAGGAAATGCACTCTCGTCTATGCGCTCTTCTATGTTATTTATGATTATGAAGTCGTTTCCGGCTCCGTTCATTTTTACGAATTTCAATACACTTCACCGCCTTCCAAGAATATTATACTAAAACTTTTAGCTATTCATATTCCATACTGTGTGGAAGACATGGCAAAAAGTGCTGTTAATTCAATAGAAAAAGGCAGGTATGGAAACCTGCCTTTTAAAATCGTGCTTTATTTGCCGGAAATGGCCTTGGCCAGATCGTCGAGCCAGTTGCCCTGAATATTCTTTGCCTTGCCCTTGTCGCAGAGTTCGGCAATGCTGGGATCCATAGGCAGCTTCGCAACATTGGTGATGCCGTGCTTTGCAGCTATCTCCTCGATGTGACTCTTACCGAAGATCTCGTGGCGCTTGCCGCAGTCGGGGCACTCAAAATAGCTCATGTTCTCAACAAGACCGAGAACGGGAACGCCCATCATCTTCGCCATGTTAACAGCCTTCTCTACTATCATGCCGACCAACTCCTGAGGAGAGGTGACGATGATGATACCCTTGATGGGCAGAGACTGGAATACGGTGAGGGGAACATCGCCGGTTCCGGGAGGCATGTCAACGAACATGTAGTCAACGTCGCCCCAGACGACGTCGGACCAGAACTGCTTGACAACGCCTGCAATAACAGGACCGCGCCAGATAACGGGAGCGGTATTGTCCTCGAGGAGGAGGTTTACAGACATGATCTTGATGCCGTTTGCGCTGACCTTGGGCTCAATGCCCTGAGCGGTGGCGCCTGCGCGGTCATTGTTGAGGCCAAACATCTTAGGGACGGAAGGACCGGTAATATCTGCGTCGAGAATTGCGGTATTGAAGCCGCTGCGTCGCATCTTGCAGCCCATCAGGGCGGTAACAAGGCTCTTGCCGACGCCGCCCTTGCCGGATACGACGGCAATGACGTTCTTTACGTCGGAATAAGCGTTCATAGGCTCAATAAGGCTCTGGGGTTCGGTGCGGGAGGCACAATCAGAACCGCAGGTGGAGCAGTTGTGGGTGCAGTTTTCAGACATGGGTACATCTCCTGTTTATCATATATTTATATTATTTTTACATTATTCGTACCATATTATTATACCCCCATCACGAGGAATGTCAATATTCAAAAGCTTCTTTACCCGGCAGGCAAGCTGGTGTATAATCCATACAAAGGAGCGTGAGGATATCCGTGAACTATATAGATGCCGTTAGAAATTTCATTCCCCAATGCGAGCAGGAGGAGCGCGACAGGGACTTTTTCCTGCGCTTTATCGAGGTTAATCCCAACTGTCTGAAGCGCGAAAATGACTTCGCTCACTTCACTGCTTCCTCGTGGATAGTAAGTCCCGACCGCAAAAAGGTACTGATGGTATATCACAATATTTATGACAGCTGGTCATGGACCGGAGGTCATGCCGACGGAGAGGCCGACCTCGCAGCCGTTGCACTCAAGGAGCTCATGGAAGAAACCGGACTTAAAAATCCGCGTCTCGTCTCCCCCGCTCCTGTCTCGCTCGAAATTCTCACCGTGGACGGACACATAAAACGCGGAGAGTATGTCCACTCTCACCTCCATCTCAATCTCACCTATCTCTTTGAGGCCGACGAGAGTGAGACTCTGCACATCAAGGAAGACGAAAACAGCGGCGTACGCTGGTTTTCCGTCGAAGAAATGTTCAGATATGTCAGCGAGAAATGGATGGCTGAGAACGTATATAAAAAGCTCTGTGAAAGGTCAATGAAATGATAAAAAAGTCCATGTCTGAAGGCATGGACTTTTTTATATCAGAACTTATACTTGGGTTTTTTCTTGGGGGGCATTTCCCAGCAATGATGGTCGGTGTGGAGCAGGTGGTGGCTCTTCTCACCGAGGGGTGCTCCGAAGTACTCCTCGTAAAGAGCAAGGACTTCGGGATACTCGTGGGAATAGCGCAGCTCGGCATCACGGTCGAGCTGCCAGAG
>JAZOBQ010000104.1:0-14412 GCA_045596005.1 Oscillospiraceae bacterium | reverse complement strand
TACCATTAGTTGGTGTTTTTAACGGTGAGGGTCCACCCGTTCCCATTCCGAACACGGCAGTTAAGCTCACCAGTGCCGACGATACTTGTCTGGAGACGGACCGGGAAAATAGGTCAACGCCAACACAAAAGAGAGGCTAAGCCTCTTAGGCTTAGGCTCTCACATATGCCTCTTTAGCTCAGTCGGTAGAGCACGCGGCTGTTAACCGCGGTGTCGTAGGTTCGAGTCCTACAAGAGGCGCCACATTTACGGTAATGCCGTCACGTATGCCGTGGCGGCATTTCCTATATGGACCGTTAGCTCAGTTGGTAGAGCAACCGGCTCATAACCGGTCGGCCCGGGGTTCGAGTCCCTGACGGTCCACCACCTTATAGATATATACAGGGGCTTAGCTCAGCTGGTAGAGCGGCGGTCTCCAAAACCGTAGGCCGAGGGTTCGATCCCTTCAGCCCCTGCCAAGACATCGCACAGCAATGTGTGGTGTCTTTTTTTATTAAAAAATGTCAGTGGAAAACTTTCCACTGACATTTTTGCTTATTTACTTTCTTTAAGGACTTCAAGTACAAATTTCCATACGCGCTGGACGGAGGAAATCGACATGGATTCCTTTGTGGTATGGATATCTTTCATATTCGGTCCGATCGACACGCAGTCAAGCCCGGGAAGCTTGTCGGAAAGAAGTCCACACTCGAGACCGGCATGAATGGCAAGAATCTGGGGTTCCGCGCCGTACTGACGACGGTATACTTCTACCATACGGTCGCGAAGCGGAGAAGCGGCTTTGTATTCCCATGCAGGATAGTCGCCTGTAATCTCCACCTTACCTCCGAGTACGCGGAATGCGGTAAAGAGTTTTGTTTTTATCATTTCCTTGCGGCTGCCAACGCTGCTGCGTACGGCAAACGATGCTTTAAGTATTTTTTCTTCGAGCTTCAGAATTCCGAGGTTCAATGAAGTTTCAACAAGTCCGGGAATGTCGCTGCTCATTGCTCTTATTCCGTTGGGAACGAGAACGAGTGCATCGCATACTTTCTGAGTACTTTCTGCGTCGAGTGCGTGATGATTTTTGTTTTTGCATACAGTTATATTTACGCAAACGCCGGAGTCGGTATTTCTGAATTCCTTCTTGAAAATTGCTTCTGCTTTTTTTGCTGCAGCAAATATTTCTTCATTATTTCCGATTAATTCTGCGACGCAGCGGAGGGGAATGGCGTTGTCAGCGCTTCCACCGGCGAGGGAGACAATTCGGAATGTACCTGGGGCGATAAGGCTGAAAAGCCTGCCCATAAGAATATTTGCGTTTGCACGGCCCTTGTCTATCTCAACGCCGGAATGCCCGCCCTTAAGACCGCAGACTTCGATCATAACGCTTTCCGCATCAATTTCCTCGCGGATAACAGGCAGACTGCAGTTGGCTCTTGCACCGCCGGCGCAGCTGACAGTAAAGATGCCTTCTTCTTCGGAGTCGATGTTTATCAGAGTTCTGCCCTTGAGCGGACTGACGTCTATTCCTGCAGCGCCGTACATTCCTGTTTCCTCGTCAACGGTGAGCATTACTTCGAGGCGGGGATGAGGGATATCATTGGAATCAAGAATTGCGAGAGCCATGGCGACTGCGATACCGTCATCGCCGCCGAGGGTTGTTCCCAAGGCGTGGATACTGTCGCCGTCAACGGCGAGATCGAGTCCGTCTTTGCTCATGTCCTTGTCAATACCGGGGTCGATCTGGCACACCATGTCAATATGACCCTGTATAATAACGGGTTCAGCGCTTTCATATCCGGCTGTTGCGGGCTTGATAATAATTACATTGTTAAGTTCATCCTGATAATACTCGAGACCGCGATCTTTTGCAAAACCGACACACCAGTCGCTGAGAGCTTTGGTATTGCCGCTGCCGTGGGGGATGGAGCAGATAGTTTCAAAAATCTGCATTACAGGTTTGGGTTCAATATTTCCAATTATCATTATGAAACTCCTTTCGCAAAGAGAAATGTTTACTCATAGTATGAATGGTAGCACATTTGGGGGATAATTGCAACGTGCCGTAATAACATACGAATCTCACAAATCTTCCATGATATACTTATTTAAATTAGCAGTTGCAAAATGCGTGCGTTTGTTGCATAATATTACAGATAGTCCATACGTTTGGTATGGGTAAAATATTATTAGTTAGGTGAACTTATGGAATTCAATTGCAATCAGATCGTTGCCCAGACTCAGACACTTCTCAAGCTTCAGCAGGATGTTAGCTTCGAAGAGGCCAGCGCCGCTCAGCTTCATGATTGCCTCGGTCAGGTGATCATGATGAATATAACCGAAAGATGGTCCGAGTGCAAGCATCAGCGCGGTCCCGCCCGCCACGCTTATTATTTCTCGGCCGAATATCTTATAGGCAGACTCGTCTACTCCAATCTTTTCAATCTCGGTATTCTTGATGAGCTCAAGGCAGCTTTCGCCGAGAAGGGCGTAGACCTTGCCGATCTCGAAGATATCGAAGACGCCGCTCTTGGCAACGGCGGTCTCGGTCGCCTCGCAGCCTGCTTTATGGACGCCGCTGTTACCACCGGCGTGCCCCTCACCGGATATGGCCTGCGCTACCGTTTCGGCCTGTTCAAGCAGAGCTGGGACGAAAACGGCGACCAGAAGCAGAGCGCAGATGACTGGGCAAAGTATGGCGACCCCTGGTCTTACCGCCGCTACAAGCACACTGTAAAGATCGATTTCCCCGATCATAGCATCCTTGCCGTTCCCTATGACGTTCCCGTCATCGGCTACAGAAACGACAATATTGGCACTCTCCGCCTCTGGCAGTGCGAAGCAGAGGAAGAACTCGACTTCGACGCATTCAATGCACAGGAATATGAGCGCGCTCTCGCCGCCAAGAACAAGGCCGAGGACATCACCCGCGTTCTCTATCCCAACGACAGCACCCGCGAGGGCAAGAGACTGCGCATCAAGCAGCAGTACGTTCTTTCCAGCGCTTCTGTTCAGGATATTCTCCGTTCCTACCGCGAGTATCACGGCACAGACTACAGTCGTCTGCCCGAGTTCGTTGCAATCCAGCTCAACGATACTCATCCCGCAATGAGCGCAGCAGAGCTTGTCCGCCTGCTCATGAAGGAAGGCTACGATTTCGAAAAAGCATTCGATATCTCCCGCCGCGTATTCTCTTACACCAACCACACCGTTATGAGCGAGGCTCTTGAAAAGTGGCCTCTCGAGCTTCTCGGCAGCGTTGTGCCCGAGATCGTCGACATCATCTGGATGATCCACAACCGCCTCCAGCGCGAGCATCCCGAGCTCTATATCATCAAGGACGACACCGCTCACATGGCAAACCTCTCCGTTTACATGGGCACCAGTGTCAACGGCGTTGCTCAGATCCACTCCGAGCTCATCAAGCACGACATTTTCCGCGACTGGTACGCCGTATATCCCGAGCGTTTCAAGAATGTCACCAACGGTATCACTCCCCGCCGCTGGCTGGGTCTTTGCAACCCCGAGCTCACCGGTCTGCTTGAGGACTACTGCTGGAAGGGTTTCCTTACCGACCTTGACCGCCTCGAGGAACTCAAGGGCAAGATCGACAAGGAAATGATCGACCGCTTCAACGCCATCAAGTATGAAAAGAAAAAGCAGCTCTGCGCCCTTATCAAGGAGCGCGAGGGCATCGAGCTGAGTCCCGACTTCGTCTTCGATATTCAGGTCAAGCGTTTGCACGAGTATAAGCGCCAGCTGCTCAATGCCTTCTCCATCATGGATATCTACTTCGACCTGAAGGAAGGCAAGCTGCCAGACTTTACCCCCACAGCATTCATCTTCGGCGCAAAGGCAGCCCCCGGCTACTGGAGAGCCAAGAGCATTATCCGCTACATTAACCGCATCGCCAAACTCGTCAACAACGATCCCGATGTCAATGACAAGATCAAGGTCGTATTCGTCCAGAACTACAACTGCTCCTACGCCGAGTATCTCATTCCCGCAGCAGATATCTCCGAGCAGATCTCTCCCGCAGGCACCGAGGCATCCGGTACCGGCAACATGAAGTTCATGCTCAACGGCGCTGTTACTCTCGGCACTCTCGACGGTGCAAATGTTGAGATCGTCGAAAAGGCAGGCGCAGAGAACAACTATATCTTCGGCGCTACCATCGAGGATATCACCCGTGTCAAGGACAGCTACCGTTCCAGAGACATCTACGAGCGCGATGTTCGCATCCGCCGCGTAGTTGACACTCTCATCGACGGCACTGTTCCCACCGATGACGGTCTCAAGGAGCTTCACACCTCCATCATCGACGGTGCAAGCTACCACAAGCCCGACCACTACTATCTGCTTCTTGACTACGTCTCTTACCTTGTTACCAAGAAGCGCGCAATTAATGACTGGCGCGACCGCGATGCTTTCGGCAGAAAGTGCCTGATGAACATTGCCTCCGCCGGCAAGTTCTCCTCCGACCGTTCCATCACCGATTACGCAAAGACCATCTGGTATGTATAAGATTAAAAGACCGCCTTCGGGCGGTCTTTTTGTTTTGAAGGGGTATAGTATTGCGGTACAGTGATTATTTGCATGGTCGTAGGGCGGGATGCCCACATCCCGCCGCAATTTTTGACCGCAGTACGGTACTTATTGTATGGAATCGGATTCCTGATCGGCCAGTAGGGCGCGACGACTCGGCGCGCCGTATCTAATCACAAAAAATATCCTTCCCGTTGCAAAAATGATGCACTGCTGGTATAATTATCATATCAAAAGATGAAAATGTAACCGAAAGGAGTGCGTGATATGGCAAGGATAAGCATGAAAGGCCCCGGCACTGTTGAAGAGATAGCGGGCATTTTGAAAGAAAAAATACCAGAGTGCGGCTTTACCTGCGAACTCGTTGACTGCGCAAGCCGCTGCGGTGTGGAGCTTATGGTGTTCGAAAAGCATTATTACCGTGCCGGCAACTCGTTGAGCCTCACCGTGATGGTGACTTCCGCAGACGGTCTTGTCATCGTGGACTCCATCGGTGCCGGTGCTAAGGCAGGTATTTTTGACTGTACATGGGGCGCGGAGGAGGACTTCGCCTTTGAGGTGAATAACGTTCTCGCCCCACTCGGATTTACTGTGTTTGATCAGAATGTTGGGGAAAAGACTGATTTATTTGAAGATTTCTTCGCCCCTGAACCCACGGAAGAATCGCTGAGTATAGGCGATATTATGCAAAAAGCTCGCAGCGCAGCGCGGAAAGAAAAGAGCGATAATAATCCAACCGAATTTGAGGAGGCCAAAGCAGACGAACCCGAGCGCGTCAAACTCGGACGTGAGGAGAAAAAGGGGCTGTTCGGCCGTAAACGCAATAAACCCGACTGGGAGTATTGAAGCAGCAGGGAGGCAGAGCGATGAGCAAAAAGACGGTAATAATCGCAATTATCATCATAGCAGCGGCGCTTATACTCGTCATCGCGCTGCTTGGATACGCCAATGCGACTTCGTTTGAAAACAGGCTCGAAAAAGAGATAGAGTATGAGGAGATACTCCTGCGTTATGATGAGTTTGCTCTTGTGCGCATCGACTGCGACAGTGTCGCCTTTGTGGAGAATCCGGGAGCATTGAGATCAAGCCATAACAAGCCCCATAATTTTTCGCTCTACATAGAATTCGATCTGAATACCCACAAGACCGTGGCGGATTGGGCAATATCCAGAGACACAGGCGAACTTCGCAACGATTTTGCGGAGCGGGCCAGGCAGGAACACTACGCCTATTCTGATTTTTACGGCAGAAAGGGGATTGGGCCGCCTCCCTATAATTTCTACCTGGGTCTCAGCTCCACGGAGCCGAGCTATGAAAACATTGGCCCCGGCACCTCAGAGCTGCACTGCGTGGAGCTTGACGGGATATACTACTTCATGTTCCTTGAGGATAGAAGTGTTTACTATTAAGTTAATACACACAAAAATCCCACAAGTCTTTTGTGGGATTTTTTGCTTGTCAAGCGATTGACAGTACTGATTTTAAATGATATCATTTTGATATCAAAAAGAAAGGAGAAGATGAAAATGACCGAGAAAATACTGACAACGAAGAAAAAGGGCATGGCTGTCATGCTGGGAATAATATTCCTCTATGTCGTGGCGGTTGCGCTTATCATTCTGGCTGCTTTCATGCTGGAAAGGGGAATAATGCTTGGCGTTGTTTTCCTCGTGATAGGCATCATCTGGGTAGTTTTTGGCTGGATACCCGCCTGCGGTCTGAAGATACTCAAGCCTCAGGAGGCCGCTGTGCTTACCCTATTCGGCAAGTATGCCGGCACTATCAAGGGCGAGGGATTTTACTGGGTCAATCCCTTCTGCAGCGAAATTAATCCCGCAGCGAAGACTAGACTGAACCAGAGCGGCGATGTTAGAGCTGCAGACGAGAACAATGTGGTTGCAGCCATGAAAAATTCCAATGTGGAATTGATCAATAAGCGCATCAGCCTCAAGATAATGACCCTCAACAACGCCCGCCAGAAGATAAACGACTGCCTCGGCAACCCCGTTGAAATAGGCATCGCCGTCACATGGCGCGTTGTGGACACCGCAAAGGCCGTGTTCAACGTTGAAAACTATAAAGAATTCCTCTCCCTACAATGCGACAGCGCGCTTCGCAACATCGTACGCATCTATCCCTATGACGTGGCTCCTAACGTTGACACCACCGGCGACGGTCATGCCGACGAAGGCAGCCTGCGTGGCAGCAGCGAGGTTGTCGCCGCACGCATACGCGATGAGATACAGCTCCGCGTTGCCGAGGCCGGACTTGAGATAGTCGAAGCGAGAATAACCTATCTTGCCTACGCTCCCGAGATCGCCGCCGTCATGCTCCGCCGTCAGCAGGCCTCCGCCATCATCGACGCCCGCCGTATGATAGTGGACGGTGCTGTGGATATGGTGGAAATGGCTCTCGACCGCCTTGACGAGAGCGGAAAAGTCAATCTCGACGAGGAGCGCAAGGCTGCAATGGTCAGCAATCTGCTCGTTGTCCTGTGCGGCAATCAGGACGCCCAGCCCATTGTTAATACGGGAAGTCTGTATTGATATGAGCATGAACTGCAAGGATAACCAGAAAAAGCAGGTGCCCCTGCGCCTCTCGCCGAAGCTCTATGCCGCCATTGCCGCGTGGGCGGAGGACGACTTCCGCTCGGTGAACGGCCAGATAGAGTACCTTTTGTCCGAGTGTGTGCGACAGAGGAAGAAAAACGGGAAGTATGTATCCGACGAGATAGACGTACCGCCCGAGCTGGATATTGAATAAAAAGCAGCAACACCCCCATCGTAAAGATGGGGGTGTTAGTTTTTCAAAGAAGTCTTTGACTTCTTTGAAAAAAAGCTGGACCCCGCTGCTGTGCACTCGCTTTTGCTCGCACACTTGCGGGGTGATAAGAGATTTTTCCGACATACATGCTGCCGGAAAAATCGAATCTGATTATATTTTCGCCTGCGGGCGAAAACTCTGCGAGGCTTATGGATGGCGGTTTATCTGCTGTTTCTCTCCATAAATATTCCGTCACGAAATCCCTGTATGCTCTTGTCCGAATCGGCCATCTCGAGGCGCTTTTCCGCCCAGATGCAGTATTGGGGATTTTGCTCAATGCCGCAGTAATGTCTGCTTAGCTTTTTTGCGGTGACGGAAGTGCTGCCCGAGCCGAGGAAGGGATCGAAGACCGTGTCGCCCGGATTGGATGAGGCTAAAATCAGCTTTGCGAGGAGTTTTTCGGGTTTTTGCGTGGGGTGGGCGGTATTTTCCGGCATTGACCAGTATGGGACAGTCACGTCATCCCAGAAGTTGCCGGGGCAGGTGGCGCGGAAATTGCCGTCGGGAGTTTCTTCCCAGTCCTTGGGTTTGCCGTTTTCGCGGTAGGGCGCCAATACCCTGCGGCGAACTTTCACGGCGTCGAGGTTGAAGGTGTATTTGTCACCGACTGTGGCAAACCAGATATCCTCCATGGAGTTTTTCCAGTTTCGTGCCGCGCCGCGGCCTTTTTCGCGCTGCCATGTGATGCGGTTTCTAATAGTGAAAAGCTCGCTGAGTGCGGCGGATATTGCGGCCGAGGAACCCCAGTCGCAGCAGACATAGATGCTGCCCGTATCCTTCATAAGAGGGCGGACAAGTTCCAGCCAGCGAAGGGTGTATTTATAATACTCGTCGTCGGAAAGCCGGTGGAAAACGTTTTCGCCGAAACTCTTGTTCATGTTATAGGGCGGATCGGCGATGACGAGGTCGGCAAAACCCTGCGGCAGGAGGGGCAGTGCGTCAAAACAGTCTCCCAGTACAGTCTTGTCCAGCAGCTCTGCTGCTATTGACGGAGCATTAAGGCTGATGCAGCGGTCGAGATAGAGCTGACCGAGTTCGACGGGAATATCTATGGTTTTGTTCCGGCTGGATCTCATAAGCATGGCTCTCCGAAAAAGTTTTCTCTGATTTTAGCATAATTCGGCGCGCCTTGCAAGGCAGATGCAAATGTGATAAAATAATTAGAAATAATAAAGCAAAAATCTAAGAGGTGCGCATGGAATTTGAAAATATGCTCCGCTATTGCCGCGAGCTTGAAATGAATAATAACCGCACATGGTTCCACGAAAACCACAAGCAGTATGAGATCGCCAAGGCCGATTTTACCGAGCTTGTGGAGCGCGTCAAATTCGCCGTTGCGGAGCGGGTGGATATAGATTTGCAGGAGAGACTTATGTTTGCCGACCCGAAGATAATGCTCTATCGCATACCGCGCGACGCCCGCGTTTATAAAAATAAGCCGCCTTATAATCCCACATGGCGCGCCTATATCTCTCCCGACAAAAAGCAGATCCTGCCGCTCGGCTACTTCATGATGGTTGCTCCCGGCGGAATGACCCACTTCGGAACGGGTGCATGGTGTCCGGACGGCACATGGACTCGTCGTGTGCGCGACTATATCGCCGATAACTGGGAGGAGCTTGACGAGCTGCTGGAGGAAAGCGGGCTCGAAATGCTGGGCGAAAAGCTCAAGCGCTGTCCGCGCGAATATGATCCGGAACATCCTGCCGCTGAGTATCTCAAGTACAAAAGCTGGGTGTTCATTGAGGATATTCCCGAGGAAAGTCTCGGGAGTTTTGACGACTATATGGAGTTTGTCTGCGATCTTATCGAGCGAATGGAGCCTCTGCGCCGCTACTTTGAACGCGCGATGCAGGACAGAAAAGAGAGCCTGTGGGATCGCCTGAACCGATGAAAAAGGGATTGATCGAATGAATATTTTTCTTGGTTATCTTATAGTTTTTGGCTGGGTATTTCTCACATTGGGAGCGGCTCAGCTGGTCAAAAAGTGCTTCGGTGCCGCCGAGGAGACGACGCGCAAGATAGTCCATGTTTCCGTTGCCTTCACATGGTTTCCCATGTACTTTTTCTTCGGAACATCGTGGCATCTGCCTGTGCCGACGGCAGTATTTGTGCTGCTCAATTACATTTCCTGCCGCAAGAACATCTTCTCGATGATGGAGCGCTCCGATGCGGAAAAACAGAGCTACGGTACTGTTTTTTACGCTCTTAGCATGACGGTGATGGCAGTTTGCGCCTGCATAGACTCCAGACTTATGATCTGCTACGGCATCGCTGCGCTCTGCATGGCGCTCGGCGATGGCTTCGCGCCAATTTTCGGTGCTGTGAAGCGCGGCAACCGCAGCTTTTTCGGAGGCAAGCGTACGCTTTACGGCTGCGCGAGCGTATTTCTCATCTGCGGCGCTGTTGTCAGTCTGATGAGCGCGTTTTTCGGTCTTGGACTTGAGTGGTGGGCTATATTTATCATAGCATGGGGCGCGACTATATTTGAGATCGTAGGCGTAAAGGGAACGGACAATCTGACCCTGCCCCTCGGTGTTTTTGTGTTGCTTTGCATTTTCGTTCTGTGAGGGAAGACCATGGGCAATCTTTGGCTTAGTCTTATACTCAGCTCGCTGCTGGCTCTGCTTGCCATCTGGCGGCGGGCGATAACTTACCCCGGAATCGCACTGGCATGGTGTTTCTCCGTGGTGATATGCTATTGCGCCGGTGTTGTGGGCTTTTGCGCCTTGGCAGCTACGCTCGTTTTCACGCTTATAGCCGGAAAATTATCCGGCAAGACACGGATAAAAGCAGAAAAACAGCTCCACGCCAAGCATGGAAAGCGAGACAGTGTGCAGATAGTCTGCAATGTGGGTATGTCGGCGCTTATGGCAGCGATTTACGCAATTACAAAACGGGAGGCATTTCTCTGTGCTTCTATGGCTTCTCTTGCCGCATCGCTGGCTGACTCCATGGCTTCGGAGCTGGGTATACTCAGCAAAACTCCGCCGCGTGATATCTGTACGCTCAAGCGCGTGCAGCCCGGAATTTCCGGCGGCGTCAGCGCTCTCGGCCTTGCAATGAGCGCACTGGGCGCAGTAATAATTGCCGCTATTGGCTTTGGTCAGGGCAGGGGATTTGGTTTTTGCGCGATTATTGCTCTCAGTGGATTTCTGGCCGCGCTCGTGGACAGTGCTCTCGGCTCCGCTGTGCAGGCGAAGTACCGCTGTCCGGTCTGCGACGCGCTGACGGAGAAAAAAGTCCACTGCGGCGAAAAGGGAACGCTTGAAAAGGGCATCCGGTTTGTAGACAACGATATGGTGAATTTTCTAAACAATGTTTCCGGCGCTGTGCTGGCGCTTGTGTTACATGCAATAGTATGAAAAAACGGGCGGACATATCTGTCCGCCCATACTGCTTTTTTTAGCATATGGAGGTGATCAAATGCCCATACCCGGAGCACAGCAGCCGGAAATTATAGTTATAGACAACGAAATCCGTTTGCGCCGCTTCGACGGCGTGTTTGACTTTGCCCTTGAATGGTATCGGGACGAGGAGACGGTGTGGCTGGTGGACGGCGACCGCAAGCTCTATGATGAGGCACTTTTGCGACGCATGTATGAGTGGCTGGACTCGCATGGAGAGCTGTACTTTATCGAGGTTTTCGATAGCGACAGCTTTCGCCCGGTTGGTGATGTAACATTCTGGCGTGAGGATATGCCGATAGTTATCGGCGAACCTGATTTGCGAGGGAAAGGCATAGGACGACGCGTCATAGCGGCTCTTATTGAGCGCGGCAGATCTCTGGAATATAAAGAGCTTTTTAAGGGACAAAGATACCGGTTGAGATTGGAATAGTGCTTTCGTAGGGCGCGAAGACTCGGCGCGCCGCAAAAAAACCAACGCTGAAGCGAAAACCTTCAGCGGTGATTTCTTCATATTTCATATAATCTCTGTAAGTATCTTCACAAACAGCAGTGCGAGCACGACGAAGATCATGCTGCGGATGCGCTTGCTGCCTCCCTTTATAGCGTAGCGCGCGCCGAGATAGTTGCCGAGTACGTTGCAGATGGCAGCGGGAATAACAATAGCCCAGTAGACATATCCGTTGAGTATCCACACCACGGCGGAGGCGATATTGCTCGCGAGATTGCCGACCTTGGCGCAGCCGGAGGAAGTGAGCAGATCCATGCCGATGACGGCGGTGAAGGCCATTATCATAAATGTGCCGGTGCCGGGACCGACCATGCCGTCATAGCAGCCGATGAAAAGACCGATAAGGGCGCATAGGATATATTCTGTGCGCTTGGTATAGCTGCGCTTGGGAGCGGCATCCTCTTTGCCGAAATCCTTTTTCACAGTGAGGATTATTGCTGCAACGGGCAGGGCGCAGAGTATGATGATCTTGAGCACCTTTTCGCTGAGAAAAACGGCGGTCTCGGTGCCGATGGCGCTGCCGGCAAGAGCGAAAAGGGCGGCAATGATGGCAAAGCGAAGGTTTATCTTGCCGCTTTTTATATACTTTCCTGCGGCCACGCTTGTTCCGATGGAGTTGACGACCTTGTTGGTGCCGGAAGCAATGTGGGCGGGGATGCCGCAGAAAAGGTATGCGGGCAGGCTGATGAGTCCACCGCCGCCGGCTACGGAGTCCACAAATCCGGCGAGAAAAACGAGCGGACAAACTATAAGCAATGTTTTCAAAATCTCGGGCATAGCAATTTTCTCCAAAATTCACGAATGGATTTATTATAAATTAACGAATAATTTATGTCAATGAATTTGGAACTTTTTGAGCATATAGTCCGTCAAAGAAATAAATAAATCCTCCGGGAGGTATAGATACATGAAAAAAACGCTTGTTTTGATCATTTTTTCACTCTCTGCCCTGCTTTGTTCGTGCGGCGTCGGCCCGTTTACCGAGACTATGTATGTGGAAGAACCGACTGCGGAGCCGACGCCGAGCCCGGCACCGGAATTTGCCATGGACGAGTATTACTCTGCGGAGGAGATGAACAACGAGCTGCAATTTGTCGAGTATAGCCACGGATATGCGGGATTTCAGATATTCCTGCCGCAGGACTGGTACTTTGAAGTCCTCGAATGGGACGAGGAAAGCCGTGTATTCGGTCTTGACTTTTGGCCTTCCGGCAGCGGTAACGGCAGCCTTCGCCTTCGCTGCAGCGCGGAGCCATTTGGCGTGTGCGGTACAGGACTTGTGGAGGTTGAAGGCGAATTGCCCGGAACGGGCAAGCTGCGCGTCGGTTACTACGATGGACGCGAGTATCCAAGCTTCATAGTTTTCTACGATTCCCCTGCCACTTGGGTGCTGACGAATGATATGGGCAATACCTGGAACGCCAATTCAGACGAGATAAAGAAGATACTCGGCTCGCTCGTGCTCGACCCCGGTGCTATGCGAGTGAGCGAAGCGGAAAAGCTCGCTCTTGAAAACTGCGATGTGAGCCACGATTATCTCAGGACTGAGTTTGAGCATGAAAGCGGAAACATCATTGTTGAGTTTGTACGGATGGGGTCCGGTGGCGGAACTCAGGCAGCGGTGAGTTTTGAAAAGTATGGTGATGATTATATAGTTATTAAAGACGAATAAAAAACACCGTCTGGTTTACATAAAACCAGGCGGCGTTTTTTACTTCAGATAAAATCCTTTATCCCTGTACACGTACAGTTTATCGGCAAAAGCTCTTGCCTCGGCTTCGTCGTGGGTAACGAGGATGAGAGTTTTGTCCTTGGCGGAGGAACGGATGAGTTCGGCGACGCTTTCTTCAGTGTCGGCGTCCATGCCCTTGAGCGGCTCGTCGAGCAGCAAAATATCGCTGCCGAAGGCCAGCGCACGGGCAATGCCAACTCGCTGACGCATGCCGCCGCTGAGCTCGGATGGGAGCTTGTCCGCAGCGTCTCCGAGGCCAACGGCCTCGAGCCACTTTCCGGCCTCGGGAAGAGTTTCGGCGGAATCGGAGAGCACGACGTTGATATTTTCGAGCGCACTCAGCCAGGGGAGCAGCCGCGGCTCCTGGAAAACAACGGAGACTCTGCCGCCGAGCTTTATGCTGCCTTTTTCCGGCTTCAGAAGTCCAGCTATTGCGGAGAGTAAGCTTGTCTTGCCGCAGCCGGACGGACCCATCAGCGCGATTTTATCGCCTGCGGAAAGCTTGAGCGAAAAACCTTCGATAACGCGCTCTCCTTCATAGCTGAGGGAGAGATTTTTTATCTCTATCATGCTGTGCCACCTCCCTGCTTTTTACCAAGGGTAGCGATAGCGCTCATAAGCACCTTTTCAATGATAAGGCTGCAGACGATGACCGCAAGGGTCCAGGCGAAAAGGTCGAGGGTTTCCCAGTATAGCTTGGATTCATAGAGCATTTTGCCTATGCTTACGGCGGGGACGGTCAGAACTTCGGCCGCTACGCCGGCCTTCCATGCAAGACCGAGGGTGGAGCGGCAGGCTGCGAGAAAATGGGGCATGACAGAGGGAGCGTAGATCCTTCTGAGCTTTTTCCACGCAGAAAAGCGGAAAACTTTTGCCATCTGGAGCAGTCGTATGTCGGTTTCGGTTATGCCGGTGCTGACATTGCTCCAGACAACGGGCAAGGCCATGAGCACGACGATGACCGAGGGGAGAATATCGCGGCCTACCCAAAGTATCAGCAGTATGATAAAGGATGCCACAGGCGTGGACTTAATGACTGTGATGAGCGGTGTGAATAAGCTTCTCAGCAGCGCAGAACGGCTTGTGGCGATGGCGAGAACGATGCCGAGAACAACGGCGCAGACGACGCCGAGCAGTATGCGTCCAAGGCTCATGGCAATGATACGCCAGAAACTGAGGCTCAATGCCAGTTTGAAAAGGTGCATGAGCACAGTTAACGGAGCGGGGAGGAGCAGCGGCTTATCCACGATGAGCGCAAGCATATGCCACACTGCCAGCCAGAAAATAAGCACTATTAAGTTTTTGAAAAAGGCTTTGAGTGCTTTCATACAGAGACTTTCCTTTAGAACATTTGGACAATATGGGGGAAATATATTTCGATGTAAAGGCGAGGTACTTTCCCCTTGTCGGGA
>JAZOBQ010000103.1:0-8577 GCA_045596005.1 Oscillospiraceae bacterium | reverse complement strand
CTTTTTTGAAAAAACAACAATTTAAATCAGTATATTAAATATAAAGTGCGGAATTTGGTCAAAAGTACGGAAAAAAGGTGTGGCAATGCTGTGCGCAGCTGTGGTACAATATGAAATCGGTTAAGAATGCCGCACGGGAATATTCATGGATTTTTGAATAATATGCACGCGTGCGTGGGTGAGCTCCCTGCCCGCGGCTGTAATTTGCGCTGCGCAGCGACGCCGGTGGATTTCATGTTACGGGCCGTCCGGGAGGCCGGCCCCCACGGGCACGGTTTTAGTGGACAGCAATTGATTCGCACCGCAGTATACCGCAAAAATGTTACCGGGCATATGCCTGTAACGATGCTTTGGAGACCGGGGTGGTTTCCAAAGGAGGGGCGGTTCGACGAGCCCCTCCTTGGCGGCCTTTTCTTTCCATATTCTTTTCGGCCGCGCGAAAAGAATATGGCCGTCGGAGACATTTTGCGGCACAGCCTGCGAATTGTATGCCTCAAAAATCACCACACAAAGGAGTCCTTCCCTTGAGCAAAATAAAATCCTTTTTCAAAAAAGAGCCGGTGCTTTGCATCTCCGCGCTCGTGGCGATCGCCAGCTGCTTCGCCGTGAAGCCGGACGCGGCGTACATCGGCTACATAGATTTCCGCACGATAGTGCTGCTTTACTGCCTGATGGCGGCGGTGTCCGGGTTTACCCGCGCTGGCACCTTTGCCTGGCTCGCCCATGTTTTCTGCGTGCGTACGCGCTCGAGCCGCGCCCTCGCCGCGGTGCTTGTGGCGCTGTGCTTTTTCTCGAGCATGCTCATCACGAACGACGTTGCGCTTTTGACTTTCGTGCCCTTTGCCATAGCCGTGCTCGGCGTTGCCGGAAAGCGTGAGCTTATTCTGCCCGTGGTCGTGCTCCAGACCGTTGCCGCCAACCTCGGCAGCATGCTGACGCCGCCGGGCAATCCTCAGAACATACATCTTTTCTCCCACTATGCCATGAGCGCCGGAGAATTTTTCTCCGCCACCGCGCCCGTGTGCCTGCTCAGCGGAGTGCTCATCGCGCTCATGTGTCTCGGATTGAAAAACGGGACGATAGTAGTGGAACTGGGCGAAAAACCGGAGATAAACCGCCGCGGACTCATTCTGAGCGCCGCGCTGTTTGTGCTGAGTATGCTGGTGGTTTTCCGCGCGATGGAGTGGTTTGTGCTGTTGCCTGTGTTTGTGGTCCTCTGTCTTATATTTGACCGCCGCCTTCTGGTCGAGGCGGACTTCCTGCTGCTTGCAACATTCTGCTGCTTCTTCATTTTTGTCGGTAATATCGGACGCATAGACGCTGTGCGCGAGGCGCTTGCCGGACTCATCGCCGGACGCGAGATAGTCCTCGGCGCGCTTTTGAGTCAGGTGATAAGCAATGTGCCTGCGGCGGTGCTTCTCTCCGGCTTCACCGAAAGCGGCAGAGAGCTGCTCCTCGGTGTGAATATCGGTGGTCTCGGCACTCCTGTGGCCAGCCTTGCGAGCCTCATAAGCCTCAAGATATTCTCCTCGGGACCGGGTGCGAGAACGGGAAGGTTTATGCTTGTGTTTCTTGCGGTGAACTTTGCCATGCTCGCTGTGCTGCTGGCATTCGCACTGGTGTTTCTGAACTGAATCTGTGGATAATAAAAAGGTGTGTTTTCAACGAAAACACACCTTTTTCATGTTTATTTGTCTTCCGGTTTGTAGCGCCCCTTGGTGCGAAGACGGCTGGAGGCGCGGATGAGGCTGGCCTGCGCGGCGCCGTATTCCATCATGGCCTTGCGGTTTTCCTTTGCGGCCTCGGCCTCCTCCGCGGCAAGTTTGGCGCGGAAGGAACCGAGATTTTCCGGCGTTTCGGCGCTTTCGACCAGTACGAGAACGTCATTGTCCTCAACCTTTACGAGTCCGTTGGACACGGCTGCGCTGTGGATGCTGCCGTCTGCCATGGTGCAGCTGAGAGTGCCGGGTACGACGGCGCTTATCATGTTGCTGTGGTGCGCCTGTATGCCGTAAAGTCCGTCGACTATGGGCAGCGTGAGACTGAGACAATCGCCGCGCAGAAAGACATGGTCCTCTGCGAGAACGTGGATATAGAAGCTATCCATTATATCTCACCCCGTTCGATGGCCTCGGCTTTTTTGAACACATCGTCAATGGTGCCGACGTTGTAGAAAGCGGCCTCGGGGAGATGGTCGAGTTCGCCGTTAATAATGGCGTCAAAACCGCGGAGCGTTTCATGCAGCGGCACGTAAATTCCCGGCACACCGGTGAACTTCTCCGCCACATGGGTGGGCTGGGAGAGGAAACGCTGGATGCGGCGGGCGCGGAAAACGGTCGCGCGGTCTTCCTCGCTGAGCTCCTCCATGCCGAGAATGGCGATGATATCCTGCAGCTCGCTGTATTTCTGGAGTATTTCCTGAACGCGGCGGGCGATGCGGTAGTGATCCTCGCCGAGGATGTCCGGCTCAAGTATGCGCGAGGAAGATTCGAGCGGGTCAACGGCGGGGTAAAGACCCTGTTCGGCGATAGCGCGGTTGAGAACGGTGGTCGCGTCGAGGTGGGAGAAGGTGGTAGCAGGGGCGGGGTCGGTCAGGTCGTCGGCGGGAACGTAGACCGCCTGAACGGAGGTGACGGAGCCGCTCTTGGTGGAGGTGATGCGCTCTTGCAGCTCGCCCATCTCTGCGGCGAGGGTGGGCTGGTAACCCACGGCGGAGGGCATGCGTCCGAGCAGAGTGGAGACCTCGCTGCCGGCCTGGACGAAGCGGAAAATGTTGTCTATGAAAAGGAGAACGTCCTTATGCTCGCGGTCGCGGAAGTATTCCGCCATGGTCAGTCCGGTGAGACCAACGCGCATACGCACGCCGGGAGATTCGTTCATCTGGCCGAATACGAGCGCGGTTTTTTCGAGAACGCCGCTCTCGCCCATCTCGGTCCAGAGATCGTTGCCTTCGCGGCTGCGTTCGCCGACGCCGGTGAAGATGGAGTAGCCACCGTGACGCGTGGCGACGTTGTGGATGAGTTCCTGGATAAGCACGGTCTTGCCGACACCTGCGCCGCCGAAAAGGCCGATCTTGCCGCCCTTGGGATACGGGCCGAGCAGGTCGATGACCTTGATGCCGGTCTCGAGTATCTCAACGGCGGGACTTTGCTGGTCGAAGGGGGGAGCCTTGCGGTGGATCGCCCAGCGCTCGGAATCTTCGGATATGGCCTCGCCGCCGTCAATGGGGTCGCCGAGTACGTTGAAGATCCTGCCGAGCGTGACCTCGCCTACGGGGACGGTGATGCCGTGGCCGGGAGCCTCGGCCTCCATTCCGCGGGCAAGGCCCTCGCTGTCGGAGAGCATTATGCAGCGGACAGTGTGCGCGTCAACATGCTGGGCGACTTCCATAACGCGGCCGGAAGAGCCGGTCTTTATTACGAGAGCTTCTTTGATGCCGGGAAGCTCTCCGTTATCAAATCGCACGTCCACAACAGGTCCGGATACGCGGACTATGATACCGGTGTTCACTGCTGTGTCACCTCCTGATGATGATTCTGAGCCTTGGCGCCGGCGGCGATCTCGGTGATCTCGCGTGTGATGGCGCCCTGGCGCAGGCGGTTATACTGAACGGAAAGTTCGTCGAGAATCTTCTCGGCGTTTCGGTTTGCGGAGTCCATGGCGCTCATTCGCTCGTTCTGCTCGCAGCAGAAGCTGTCGACGAGGGCGCTGTAAATGAAGCCGGAAAGATAGCTGCGGATTATACTTCCCAGCACTGCCTCGGGGGAGGGGGTGAATTCGAAAGGCTGCTCAACTTCCTTTTCGAAATCCGGAGCGGAAAAATGGTCCTTGTGTAGCGGCAGCAGACGGGTGGTGCGGCTTTCCACAGTCAGACCGTTGCTCATGTTGGAATAGACGATGTATATTCTTTTGAGCTCGCCGCTGTCATAAAGGCTGAGCAGTTTTTCGGCTATGATACGCGCGCGTTCCTTCGTGGGGTTTTGCGCGCTGAAGTTGAAATCGCTCTCTATCTCGCGGTTGCGGCGGCGGAAATACTGGCGCCCGAACTCGCCGATAACGAAAAGCCGGGTGTCGGAGTGGCGCTCGAGAAAGGCCTCGGTCGCTTTGAGAACGTTGTGGTTATACGAACCCGCGAGACCCTTGTCGGCGCTTATCACGAGGCAGCCCCAGCAGCCGTTGGTGCTGGAGTCATTTTCGGACTTGAGATAGGGACTTTCCACCTTTTCCACGCTTCGGAAAATGCGCTTGACCTCGCCGCGGAGAGCGTTGAAATAAGGACGGGTCTTGTCCAGCTCGGCCTTGGCCTTGCGCAGCTTGGTGGAGGCGATGAGATACATGGCGTTCGTGATCTTTCGGGTATCCTGAACGCTGGAAATGTGGTTTTTTATCTCCTTGGTGCTGGGCATGATCCGTCACCTCAGATCTTTCGTATCGGGGTAGGCGGAATCGACGAATTTTCCTGCCGCTGCGAGAATGGCCTCGCGCAGCTCGGGAGTGAGAACACCGCCGACATTTATCTCTTCGCAGATGTGGCTCTCGGCGGAGTTCATGTGTTCTAGCAGCGCGGCGCAGCAGGCGTTGACTTCCTTGACGGGGACATTCGTCATTACCTTGCCGAGCATGGTGACGAGCAGGATGACCTGCTCATGCTGGCCGTAGGGGCGGTGCTGATTCTGGCGCAGCAGGCGCATAAGACTCTGACCGTAGGTGAGCTGGCGTCTGGTACTCTCGTCGAGGTCGCTGGAAAACTGGGTGAAAACCTCCATCTCGCGGTACTGGGCGAGGTCGAGGCGGAGAGTGCCGGCGGCTTTTTTCATGGCCTTGGTCTGTGCGGCGCCGCCTACTCGGGATACGGAGAGGCCGACGTTTACTGCGGGGCGCTGGCCTGCGTGGAACAGGCTGCTCTCAAGGAAGATCTGGCCGTCGGTTATGGAGATGATATTCGTGGGGATATATGCGGAAACGTCGCCCGCCTGAGTCTCCACTATGGGCAGCGCGGTCATGCTGCCGCCGCCGAGAGCGTCGCTGAGCTGGGCAGCGCGTTCGAGCAGACGGGAATGGAGATAGAATACGTCGCCGGGGTAGGCTTCGCGTCCGGGGGAACGCTCGAGCAGAAGGCTAAGTGTGCGGTAGGCGATGGCGTGCTTGCTCAGGTCGTCGTAGACGATGAGCACGTCTCGTCCGGCGTGCATGAAATATTCCGCGAGGGCGCAGCCAGCGTAGGGTGCGATATACTGGAGCGAAACGCTGTCGCTTGCCGAAGCGTGCACGATGGTGCAGTAGTCGAGGCAGCCGTGGAGACGGAGCGTTTCCGCAAACTGCGCGACGGAGGAGGCCTTCTGGCCTATGGATACATATATGCAGACGGTGTCCTTGCCCTTTTGGTTGAGAATGGTGTCGAGGGCGATGGTGGTCTTGCCCGTCTGGCGGTCGCCTATTATCAGCTCGCGCTGGCCGCGGCCGATGGGGAACATGGAGTCGATGGAGATAATGCCGGTCTCGAGCGGTCTGTCAACGCTGCGGCGGTCGATTATGCCGGGCGCGCGGGACTCGATGGGGCGGTAACCCGCTGCACGGATGGCGCCTTTGCCGTCGATGGGGGAGCCGAGTGCGTCCACGACGCGGCCGATGAACTCCTCGCCGACGGGCATGCCTGCGGTGCGTCCGCTTCTGCGGGCGCGGCTGCCGGCGCGGACAAGCTCATAATCTCCGAAGAGAACGCAGCCGACACCGCCGGGACTGAGATTTTGCACCATGCCCTTCACGCCGTGGTCGAAGAGGATTATCTCGCCATAGGCGGCTCTGTCAAGTCCGTCGACATTGGCGATGCCGTCGCCGACGTTTGTGACTGTGCCGACTTCCTGAGGCAGAGCCTCGGGCTGCCAGTCGTCAATGGCGCTCTTGAGCAGAGGCAGGAGCTTTTCGCTTCCGCCGGATATGTTTTGCAGCGACTCGTTCAGCTGCTCAAGGCGGCCTTCGCTGCTCCAGTCATAGAGTTCGGAACCGACCATGAGGCGAAAACCGCCGGAAAAGCTGCGGTCTTCCTGCCATTCGAGACTGATACCGCTGCCGTATTTGCGCTCGAGCCATGCTTCGAAGCGCACTTTCTGCTCCGCCGAGGGAGCTTCGGGCGCGCGGAGAATGGCACGGATGGGGCGGGATTCGGAGCTGTTCATCGCTCTCCGCTCCTTTCCGCGGCCTCGAGGAATTCGTCATAGCTCTCGGAAACGGACTCGTTCATCAGCTTTTTGACGGCGGCAAAAGCCATTCCGGAAACTTCCTCGCGTGCGGAGTCGATGATGTTCTCGCGCTCGCGCAGGGCGTTCTCTCTGGCCTCGTCTATGAGCTTTCCGGCCTTGAGCTCGGCTTCGCGTATACGGTGGGAGGAAAGCCTGTCGGCCTCGGCGAGGGCTTCGCGGCGCATGACTGCGATCTCGTCCTCGGCTTCGGCGAGCTGACGGCGATAGAGCTCGTCGCTCTCCTTTGCCTTTGCGAGATGCTCCTCGGCTTCGGCGTCCATGGCGGCGTAGTGCGCCTCGCGCTTTGCCATGAAGTCCTTCACGGGCTTATAGAGCAGAAAGAAAAGACCGAAAGCCAGTATGGCGAAGTTGAATAAATGCAGCAGTATTTGCTGGAGGTCAATATTAAGGGGGATATTCATTTCCCGAGCCTCCTTTACAGGACGAAGATTATCAGAATGGCTACGATGAGGGCGTAGATGATGGCGGTCTCGATGAAGACCAGACCGAGCATGAGGGTGGTGCGGATCTTGCCCTCGGCTTCGGGCTGGCGGGCGATGCCTTCGGCACTCTTTGCAATAGCAATAGCCATACCGATGGCGCCGGCGGCTGCGGCAAGTCCGATGGTGATCGCGGCGGCGTACGCCTTGTTGCCGAGCAGACCGTTTTCGCCTGCTGCTTCGGCAGCTTCGGCGGCGGGCTGGGCTGCCAGTGCACCGACGGAAAGGGTGAAAAAGACGGCGATCATAAGCACTACAGTGATGATTTTACGGGTTTTAGAGTTCATATTCTTATCCTCCGTTTCGGTAAAAAACTTGAGTTTCGTGTTTCGTTTTGTCAGTTTGCGGAAGCTTTGGCTTTC
Organism: Oscillospiraceae bacterium; assembly: GCA_045596005.1. GTDB lineage: Bacteria > Bacillota > Clostridia > Oscillospirales > Oscillospiraceae > SIG459. Next base: position 1,476 of record JAZOBQ010000103.1, on the reverse strand, counting down.
GCTTTTTTAGGCTTTTTTGCGTGGGGTTCGCTCACCTCGCCGTAGAAAAGGGCGGTGAGCATTGTAAGGACATAGGCCTGTATCAGCGCGTGGAGCAGGGTGAAGAGCACCGCCACCACAACGGGCAGCACGAAGCTGAGCGAAATGTAGTGGTAGACAAGCTCGGTGACCAGAAGTCCGCTGAGCAGTGCGCCGAAAAGACGGAAGCTCATGGATATGGGCAGCGAGAAGTCCTTCAGCGTGAGGCCGACGCCTTTGAGGCCGTTTCCGGCAATGCCGCCGGAGAGGATGATGCAGTAGGACAGGCAGCCCATGGCGATGGCCGCGTTGATGTCCGAAAGCGGCGCGGGCAGGGCGACGATGTGACCCGCCGTTGTCGTGGCCTGAACGCCGAAAAGCTCAAAGAGCGTGCTCGTGAAGATATATACGCCGGCGGCGAAAATGTAAGCGCCGAGGAAGCCGTTGCGGTGGGGACTGTTACCCTTGGCCAGTCCGTCGAAGAGCCCGACGAGGGTCTCGAGCAGCAGCTGCAGCTTTCCGGGCACGAGCCTGAAGCGCGGTATCACGAAGATGCGCACTATCGCGCACAGTACCAGCAGCACGGCTGTCATCGTAAATGCGGAGATGAGCGCCGGGTTAACTTCTATAAGTCCGAAAAGGCTTATCCTGCCGGATTCGTGCAGCACCGCGTCGCGCATGAGTTCCTGTATGTTGCCGTGCTCGCCTCCGTGACCCGTGAGTATTATTCCTGCGAGCAGGACCACGAGCAGTGCGGCGAACAAGGCAAGGCTTATTCTTTTGGTTTTTTTGCTCATTTCAGATACCACCTTTCGGCATGCCGGGAGGGCATGCTGCGGGCAAAACAAAATTCCCCTGTGACCCCCTTAGGATATCTTGGCGTTAAGAAAGTGTCAAGGTTCGGGGTGCGCAATTTTTAACAAAATTAACACGAAATTTATACAAAATTTTGACACACACATTCCGCCGTGATATGTTTGGAGACAGAAGGCTCCGGCGCTGCGTCTCCCATGCAATTCTCTCGCGGTGCGAGGGCTTGGCTGCGGACAAAGCATGCGGCACATTCGTATAAATATGTTGGATTTTCGTCCACTAATTTGCGCAAACGGTGGACAATGCGGAAGTCGGTGTGCTAAAATAAAATTATAGGAAAAAACCCATATTTTTCATTAAAAATAACTGCAGAGGAGCTATGTTATGAAAAGATTCGGTGTTGAGGTAAACCTTAAAAACGTCCCCTGTCTGGACAAGGAGTTCATGCCCATTCTGCGCTTCAACCGTGCATTTCTTGCCACCGCAAAGAAACCCGTTTCTGTCGCTGTAGAGCGCGCCGACGGACAGATGGCCACCTATCATACCTATATCCACGGTACCGAGGATATGTATGAGGCTGACTGCTACTATATCGAGCGCCTCGTGAAGACCATCCTCTGGATGAAAGGCGGCTACAAGATCTAC
>JAZOBQ010000102.1:0-4354 GCA_045596005.1 Oscillospiraceae bacterium | reverse complement strand
AATCTCTCCGTTCCGTTTTCATTTTCTTAAAAGCATCGCAGATTTCGCGTCCGCAGACGCGAACAAAAGCAAATAAGTTTTTTCCGGCGACATGTGCGTCGAAAAAAACACTTCTCAGCTCGCAAACGTGCGAAATGTACGCCGAAGGCGAGCATTGAGAGCGCTGCAGCGAGCTGCAGCCTTCTCAAAGAAGTGGCCTTGTCACTTCTTTGATACTAAAAAACGGAACGGAGAATCTCTCCGTTCCGTTTCGCTTTTTTAGTTGTCTTCCTTTTTCTTTCCTCTGCTCATGAGTATGCGCAGATAGAAAAGGCTGTACATGATGAAAGAGAATATCATCACACCGGCGCAAAGAACCATGGCCAGATGCACTATGTTTTCCGGGATGTCCGGAAGAAGCATCAATATCATCATAGTGGTTTCGAACACCGCGGTGCAGAGCTTTCCGTACCATTTTGCGGAGTTCACAGAATCGTGGCGCTTGAACACCACGGCGCCGAGAAAGAGTGTCGCAAGTTCTTTCACAGCCAGAATTATGAACAGGATGTAGATATGCTTATGCTCCGTCATGAGGCACACCAAAAGAGCGGCCTGGGTCAGCTTGTCGGCCACGGGGTCGATAAACTTGCCGAAATCGGATATCATATTCAGCTTTCTTGCCACGAAGCCGTCCAACATATCGGATATTGCTGACAGCACAACAAGACTGAAGGACAGATAATGTCTGTCAATGGCATAAGTCCAGATAATAAAGGGTATCAGCAGTATCCGGAATGCGCTCATGGCATTGGGGATCGTCAGCACCTGTTCTCTTGTCAGCAGCCTTCGAGCATCATACATTTTCTTGCCTCATCACCTATGTCGTTAGTTTTGAGCCCTTCCATTTCCTCGACGGATATGATTTTGCATACCTTGAGGTATACGTCAGTAGGACGCCAGGGGAAATTGCGGAGCACTTTTTCGGAGTTTTTGACCGTTGCCACCACTACGGGGACTTTTGCCCTCTGCGCTATCTTGAAAACACCGTTTCTGAAGGGCAGCAGACCTTTTCCGTCCGGGTTTCTTGTGCCTTCGGGGTATACGGCAATGGATGCCTCGTCTTTCTTGATAAGCTGGGTCGCCTTGATGATCGTCTTGAGCGCCTCTCTGTCGTTCTCTCTGTCGATGGAGAGGAAGCAGGCCTTATGCAGCGCCTGTCCCGCTATGGGGATAGTCATGATGGACGGCTTCATAATAAAGGCAGTACCGTGCTTTCTCAGCGCCCAGCAGGCCGTGAGCGCATCAAAGGCGGAGCGGTGGTTACTGACATAGAGCCATCTGCCCTCGGGAAGATTCTCAAAACCCTCGGTATGTATTCTGACGCGGCACAGCGCGTTTATCAGACCCACGGTGTAAATGACGAGACCGCGGAAAAATGGCGATACCTTTTCCTGCTCCTTTTTCTTGTCCACAAACAGAGCTATAAAGCCCGCAGCGAGAACATAGAGCAGCAGCGAACCGACAAAAGCGGCTATGAAAATCAGCACAGCCATCAGTATGAACATCCATCCCGTATATGATGCGGAAATGCAGATGCCCAGAGTGACGGCCAGACTCAGTATCAGAAAAGGCAAAAGAACCATTTTAGGTCAAAACTCCTGTGTGTTTGTTTTCTTACTCAGCGAAGTCGGATTCTTCACAAACGGGAGCAACAACGTCCATGATGCCGTCGCCGTCGTTGTCAACAGCGGCCTCGTCGATAACGCCGTCGCCGTCGTTGTCCATGAGGATGGTGTCGATGTTATCGTCGCCGTCGGTGTCGGCCATGATAACGTCTACCTGACCGTCTTCGTCACGGTCGCCGGTGAAGATGCCCTCGGTCTCGTTTGCCTTGAGCTTGCTGATGAGGTCTTCGCTGACCTTCTTGATTTCTTCTCTCTTGACGTATGCGGCAACGCCAGCTGCGGCAACAGCGCCGACAGCGAGGATGGTGCCAACTATGGATTTCTTTTCTGCCACGATTTTTTCCTCCTGTATTTTTGTTTGTGTTTTGCTGTTATTATCCAATAGTGCATTATAGCACAAGCTTTTCCTTAAGGCAATCGTTCCATTAAACTCTTTTCCATTATTTACAGAAATTTTATATTTCGCTCCCGGGAGAGAAAACTTGGCGCGAGACGCTTTGCTGCGGAAAATTTTTGTTCCAATATACAAGGATTTGAGTTATACTTAATATATCTATTCACCTGAAAATGGGAGAGCACAGTTATGAGAGACTACAAAGCAGAATTTGAAAAGCGCGTGGCTTTTATCCGCAATCTCGTGGAGCAAAGCCATACCAACGGAATAATATTCGGCAACAGCGGCGGCAAGGACTGCGCCCTCGTGGGCATACTGTGCAAGGCCGCCTGCGATAACACTGTGGGCGTTATAATGCCCTGCGCCAGTAAGCGCAACTTCGGCTCCGACTACGATGACGGAATGGAGGTTGCAAAACAGTACGGCATCGAGACAAGAGTTGTGGACCTGACCGCAGTGCGTGAAGCGGAGCTTGCCGCCCTCGCTTCCGTCACCGAAATGACTCCGGCATCCACAGCCAACATTGCACCGAGACTTCGCATGACCACGCTTTACTCCATCGGCGGAAGCGAAAATCTTCTTGTCGCCGGTACGGGCAACCGAAGCGAGCGCTATATGGGTTATTTCACCAAGTGGGGCGACGGCGCATTTGACTTTGACCCCATCGCAGACCTGACCGTTGGAGAGGTGTATGAATTCCTCGAGTATCTGGGCGCACCCCGCTCCATCATCGAAAAGGCTCCATCTGCGGGACTTTTCGAGGGTCAGACCGACGAGCAGGAGATGGGTGTTACTTACGCGGCCATCGACCGCTATCTCCTCACCGGCGAGGCGAACGAGCATGACAAGGCCATCATCGAGCGCTACCACTCCCGTTCCGCCCACAAGCTCGTACCTGCCGTGATTTACGAAGGCTGAGAGCAAAAAAACGGGATTTTTTTGCAAAAAATTCTGCGAAAAATATTGTCACGAAAAAAATATGGTTGTATAATTTATTTTTGTGATAAACCAAATCTTCTGTGAAATTTTCTATGGAGGGATAATGAATGAATTCTAATGTACGTCCCGAAAGCATGGAGCGCATTACCACACCCGCTCTGGCCGAGGCATTCATCAACGAACAGATAGCCGCCATCCGCGAGCAGGTAGGCGACAAGAAAGTGCTGCTGGCTCTTTCCGGCGGTGTTGACTCCTCTGTCGTGGCCGCTCTGCTTATCAAGGCTGTCGGCAAGCAGCTCGTCTGCGTTCATGTAAACCACGGTCTCATGCGCAAGGGTGAGAGCGAGCAGGTCATCGAGGTCTTCGGCAAAGAGCTCGACGCCAACCTCATTTATATCGATGCTACCGACCGTTTTCTCGACCTTCTGGCCGGCGTTGCCGAGCCCGAGCGCAAGCGCAAGATCATCGGCGGCGAGTTCATCAAGGTCTTTGATGAAGAGGCAAGCAAGCTCGAAGGCATTTCCTTCCTCGCTCAGGGTACCATTTATCCCGACATTCTCGAATCCGACGGCGTAAAGGCTCACCACAATGTCGGTGGTCTGCCCGAGGATATGCAGTTTGAGCTCGTCGAGCCCGTCAAGCTGCTTTATAAGGACGAAGTCCGCGTTGTCGGCGAAGCTCTCGGCCTGCCCCCCGGTATGGTTTACCGTCAGCCCTTCCCCGGCCCCGGCCTCGGCGTTCGCTGCCTCGGAGCCATCACCCGCGACCGTCTCCACGCTCTGCGCGAGGCTGACGCCATTCTGCGTGAAGAGTTCGACAAGGCCGGTCTCGCCGGCAAGGTCTGGCAGTACTTCATTTCCGTACCCGACTTCAAGAGCGTCGGTGTACGCGATGGCAAGCGTTACGAGGGTTGGCCCGCCATTATTCGCGCCGTCAACACTACCGACGCCATGAGCGCCACCATCGAGGAGATTCCCTATGAACTTCTCCATAAGATAACCGACCGCATCACTCACGAGGTGGAAGGTATCAACCGCGTCCTCTACGACCTCACACCGAAACCTATCGGAACGATAGAGTGGGAATGACCCCACAGGTCGAAAAGACCTTGCATTTCAAGGGTTTCGAGGTTTTGATACTCAGTAAAAACGGATTTTGACGCAAATTTGACGCAAGTCGTTTCAAAATCTAAATGATAATGATTAAAGAAATGCTCTGGCGGATTTCGCCAGATCATTTTTTGTTTGGTGCCTTTAGGCGTGGAAATAAACCCCCGGTTCTACCGGGGGAAGATAAAAAGCTTTAGCATGAGGCTTTCCGAAGGAAAGCAAACTCCCGTAAGTAGGGCACTGAATGT
>JAZOBQ010000101.1:0-15836 GCA_045596005.1 Oscillospiraceae bacterium | reverse complement strand
ACTTCGCCATCGCCGGCGCTGCACGCGCACTCGGCCATATCAACGCCCCGAGCCTACTGCAGCAGGTCATGGAGCAGTGCCTCACCGCGGTGAGCGACGTGAGCAAATACAAGGAAAACCGCGACATCCTCTACGGCGGTCTGACCGCCCTCGGCTATGACTGCGTGAAGCCGGACGGCGCGTTCTATCTTTTTGTCAAGTCCCCCGAGCCTGACGCCAAGGCATTCAGCGAGCGCGGCAAAGCGCACGAGCTGCTGCTGTGCCCGGCGGATGACTTCGGCTGCCCCGGCTATGTCCGCATCAGCTACTGCGTCGACCGCGACATGATCGAGCGTTCGATGCCTGCATTCGAAGCACTCATCGCGGAGTATAAATAAGGAAAAAAGACCGAGCCTTTGGCTTGGTCTTTTTTTGAGCTTCCCTTGGGGGAAGCTGTCAGCGAAGCTGACTGATGAGGGAAAAACGCCGGAGCACATATCAAAACCCGCGGAATATCCCTCATCCGTCTGCCCTTGAGGGCAGCCACCTTCCCCGTGGGGGAAGGTTTTTTTGTTGAATCTTTACCGTTTCGTTACATCTTGCCCGGAGCTATTGATTTTGCGGGGGGATGTGCTAAACTGGTCACAACGGGGCGAAATTACACGCTGATTACACTAATGTTACAGGAATGTTACAAAGCACGACTCAATATCTTGGGTTTTCGCAATAAAAACGGATTAATGTTACACTTATGTTACACTTGCCCAAAACCCATTGACGCATTTGTGCTTTGTGTGCTAAACTCCGAAGCGTGGATTTCCCGGAGGAGGTCTGCACATACAAAAGTTTCTTGCAGCTTCTTTTAAGGAACCATCTTCCCCGTAGGGCGTGACCACTGGGCACGCCGCCACACAAAGCCAAATCCAACGGCGCGCCGAGGTCGTCGCGCCCTACGAAAAGGCTTCCCCCACACCACGGTACCACCGTTTGATGGTTGGCCTCGGAATTCCAAATCATCAAGCGATTGTACATATTATTGCCACCCGAAAGGGTGAGTACTTATAAGGAGGAGTTTCAAATGAGAACTCTCAAAAAGACCCTGGCTCTCGTTCTCGTTCTGGCTATGATGTTCAGCCTCTGCGCTATGAGCGTATCTGCAACTGACTTCAAAGACGATGCCAAGATCGAGAACAAGCTCGCTGTTGGTACCCTCAAGGCACTGGGTATCCTCGACGGCATGGACGGAGAGAACTTCGTCCCCAACGGCAATCTCACTCGCGCACAGGCTGCAAAGATCATTGCTTTCCTGCTTGGCGACGGCGCTGAGGCTGCAAAGAAGACCGCTACCGACTTCGCTGATGTTGACAAGGATTATTGGGCATCCGGCTACATCGCCTACTGCGCAAACCTCGGCATCGTTGAAGGTTACGGCGACGGCACCTACGGTCCCGAAGATCAGCTGACCGGCTATCAGTGGCTGAAGATGCTGCTCTGCGCTCTCGGTTTTGACGCCGACGTCGAAGGCCTCAACGGCATCGGCTGGGACGTCATGACCGCTATCATGGCTGCTGATGAAGGCCTTGTTAAGGGCATCGAGACCCTCAACAAGCGCAACATCATCTCCCGTGATGACGCTGCTCAGGCTGCATTCAATGCTCTGCTCGCAAACTCCGTTTACTATGAAGACGGCGAGTACATCCCCGGCACCACCTATGGCGAGTGCAAGGATGGCCTTCCTCTCATCACCCTGCTCGGCTACACCTTCGACGTTGCTGTTAAGCGTGACGTTTACGGCCGTCCCGAGAAGGCTGAGTACTCCATCGACACCATCGTCAACACCAAGGACGAGGCTGTTGTAGTCTACACCGAGGCTATTGCCGCTGTTAAGACTGCTACCGCTGAGACCAAGGTTGCTACCATTGCTGAAGCTGCTTTCGGCAAGAATGCTACTTACACTGTTGCTCCTGAGAAGCTCGAGAAGAGCCTCAACGGTGATGACCTCCGCGCATACGACCTCACCAAGTACGGCGAGGGCAAGGAAGTCCACAATGTCAAGGTTTACGCATATCAGCTCCAGCTCGGCGACATCGTTCCCGCTGGCTATGCTACCAAGGCTTACATCAAGCTCGACACCTTCAAGCATGAGACCACCGATGCTTACGCTGTTGGCGATGTAGTTCTCTACACCCTCAACAAGGCCGGCGACAAGGTCGTTGAAGCTAAGAAGGCTGATGTTGCTATCAACGAAATCACCTCCGTCACCGACATCAATTCCACTAAGGAAGGCTTCACCCTTGACGGCGTTGCCAAGGAACTCCACGGTGATGCTCTTGTTGAGTTCAAGGACATCAAGACTGCTTACTATGCAGACGAAGATGAGTACTACTTCTATACCGATGCCTACGGCTATGTCGTTGCAATGGCTGTTATCCCCGAAACTACTCCCCACTACGGTTTCCTGACCGACTACGAGTACAGAATTCCCGGTTATGCAGGAGACGATTTTGATCTCATCGAGAACATCTTCGGCGCTATCAAGCCCGCTGAGAAGTTTGAGATTGTCACTCCCGCAGGTGAGACCGTTGTTTACGACGGCAATAACCTCAAAACCGGCGAATTCGCCCTTGTTGCTCCCCAGACTTTCAATCCTGGTCAGTATGGCCTCGTTACCTACAACGTGACCAGAGACGGCAAGATCGATTCCATCAGCCTCGTTGCTGAGGGCAACGATTACGGCTTCAAGCAGGCTACCGGCACTCTCGGCAACTGGACTGGCAACGCCTATGCTCCTGCTACTACCGAGCTCGTTACCTCTGCTACCGTCGGCTTCGTTTACACCGAGACTTGGAACGCTGCCAAGACCAAGGTTGTTGACGTAACCGCTGAGGTTTACACTGGATACCTGAACATCCCCAGCTTCCTCGACCTCGCTAACTACATCCTCGGCGAAAAGATCAACAGCAACAATAACTACAAGGCATTCAGCGTAAATGCTGACGACCTTTATGCTGTTATCAAGTCCGACTATGTCTACGTCGCATCTGAGACCTATACCCAGACTTTCGATAAGGTTTACATCAACACCTACACCGATGTTTACATCAACGGTGTTAAGTCTGCCATCAAGTTCGCAGACAATGATGAAGTAGACGGTCTTGTAAATGCTATCCAGAATTTCACTGCTGCTGGCAAGTATGCTGGTCCCAAGGCTCTCTACAAGATGACTTACAATGCCAAGGGCTTTGTTGATGCTATCGAAGCTGTTGATCCCTTCGCTACCGAAGAAGATACTGGCCTCGTATACGTTATCGAGGATACCTACTTCAAGACCACTACTGAAGACGGTGAGCGCGTAACTTACTTCGATGATGCTACCGCTTTCTATCAGATCGTTGAAGATGCTGACGGCAAGCAGTCCATCAAGGTTGTTGACGAGCTTCAGGCTCTTGCAAGTGACATCTGTGTCTATGTTGGCTATGTTTACGAGTCTGCAATAGATGCTGATGACAATGCTGAGTTCGTATACTTCTTCGTCACCAAGGACGCTCTGTCTGTTGCTAAGTCTGAGGCTGTCAAGGCTCTTGATGGTTGGATCAAGGACTATGTAGTTGGTGTTAAGGGCCTGACCGCAGCTGACCTCGGCGAAGACCTTGAGGATGTTTACGAAGCTATCGCTGATGCTGAAACTCCCGAAGAGGCTGCAGCAATTGCTAACGGTGCATATCCCACTGCTGGTGGTACCGGCATCCTCGCTCTCAGCGCTAAGGTTGACGAGATCCTGAAGGATAAGGTTCTCCTCACTGCTACCGCTATGGAATTCGTTCAGGATGCAGCTCTGAACTCCGCTAAGATCAAGGGTCTTGCTGACGGCGTTTACTCCTTCGCTAAGATTCCTGTTCTCAATCCCACCATCCAGCACACCACCAACGCAAACGATATCGTTTTCGTTAAGTTTGCTACTAAGGCAACTGCTGATGTCACCCTGAAGATCGTTGATAAGGACGGCAAGGTTGTTTACACCGAGTCTCACAACATGGCTGCCGGTCCCCACTTCTTCTACGTTCAGGTTCTCGGCTCTGACGTTTACAACGAAGGCACCGGCCTTGACACCGCTCTTGCAGCCGGCACCTACAAGGTATTCGTTACCGAGGGCAGCGCAATTGCTTACGAAGGCAGCTTCTCCATCGGCTAATTCCCGACTGAGAAACTACTGAATCAAAAACTTAACACTCTAGGCCAAAAGCTTAAGTAAATAGTTCAGGGGCACCCCACACGGGTGCCCCTGTTTTTCTTATTTAAAGCCCCCCCTTGCAAAGGGGGGATGTCCCCTTAGGGACAGGGGGGATTGGTGGCCCACGCAAGCAGGAAAGCAATCCCCCAGTCAGCCATAGGGATGACAGCCCCCTTTGCAAGGGGGCCTTTAAACGGCGCGCCGAGTCGTCGCGCCCTACGATGTGCGAAACGACGCACCGCGGTGAAAACCGACAAACGGGCCGGCCGGGTGTCCGGCCCCTACGTTAAGATTTTGCACCGCGCTGAAACGATTGCACCGCAGCATGACGCAAAAACGTTACCGGGCATATGCCTGTAACGATACTTTGGAGACCGGGGAGGTTTCCAAAGGAGGGGCGGCTCGACGAGCCCCTCCTTGGCGTGTTTTTCTTTTGCCACTTCTTTTTGCACGAGCAAAAAGAAATGGCGCGTTCCCTATTTGCCCTGCGGGCAAAAGAGAAACGGCTATGTGTACGAGCAAAAAGAAATGGCGCGTTCCCCATTTTAACGGCGGGGTGACAATTGTCCAAATGCACTACACATTTGCATCCACTAACTTCCCTCCTCGCGGCATAGCCGCTGCGGTCGGCGGCTAAAAACATGCCACTGGCATGTTTTCTTAACGCCCCGACGCCCTACGGATGGCGCAACCATCATCACGTCAACATTATTTAAAAATTTTTTTCCTCTTTGTTGCTGCAATTGCAGCAATTTTTCCGCCGATTCTCCCTATGGTTAGAAACCATGAAAGGAGAATACTTATGGCATCAACAAACAAAACACCCAACTACGCGCTCAACCAGTGGGTCGGCATCGACCCCGTTCTTATGGAGGACTTCAACACCGACAACGCCAAGATCGACGCCGCGCTCGCCGAGTTTTCCGAGCGCATCGATACTCAGGTCGCAGGCAGACTCAAGCTCGCCATGGGCAGCTATGCCGGCAACGGCACTTACGGCGAGGACAATCCATGCTCGCTGAGCTTCGATTTCACGCCTGTGCTCGTCATCGTCCAGAAGGCCTTCAAGAACATCGTCCTCGCGCCCACCTCGCTGCGCGCGATACTGATCCGTCCCTCCACCAAACCCGGTGTGGACATGTACGCAGGCGCTTCGCAGACGAACACCATGGATATCGACGTTGTGTGGAGCGACAAGGGCGTAAAGTGGTGGATGGATATGTCCGGCACCAACACTATCCATGCGCCCAACTGGCAGCTCAACACCAAGGATGAGATATATCACTACATCGCCATCGGTATCTGAGCTGCTTTAAACGCAAAAAAGGAACCCTTCGCCGAAAGGGTTCCTTTTTTATTTTGCAAAATTTATATCTGCTCAGCCAGATTCTTAACACAGGCTTTGCAGAACAGCTTGCCCTTATACTCGACAAGGTTTCTTGCCTCGCCGCAAAGCAGGCAGTTGGGCTGGTGCTTCTTCAGAATGATGCTGTCGCCCTCAACGTAGATCTCAACAGCGTCCTTCTCAGCCAGATTAAAAGTTCTGCGCATTTCGATAGGCAGGACGATTCTGCCGAGCTCGTCGAGCTTGCGTACGATGCCGGTGGATTTCATCTCTTTATACCTCCTGGTGTGTGTCCGCCGGGGGTGGACACGCCACACTCTGCGGTTTTATATTTTTATCTATTCCCAGAAGATAATAGCAGATAGCATAGTAAAAGTCAATGCAAAATAGCTAGGTTTGTTGTTTTTTGTCAAACTATCGTCTTTCTACTGGAAACACTTTCCAGTTTGATTGAACATTTACATAAGGCGGCTCATGTCACGCCGCAGCCGCGAAATTATCCGTTTTTCGAGGCGGGAAATATAGCTCTGCGAGATGCCGAGCCGGTCGGCTACTTCCTTTTGGGTGTACTCTTTTTCGCCGCGCAATCCGAAGCGCAGAGAGATTATGCGCTTTTCGCGCTCGCTGAGGCGGTCTACCGCCTCGAGCAGGATGCGGCGCTCGGTGTCCTCCTCTATCGGGCGCGAGACCTCGTCGGAGTCGGTGCCGAGCACGTCGCTGAGCAGCAGTTCGTTGCCGTCCCAGTCGGTGTTAAGCGGCTCGTCGATGCTCAGCTCGGTGCGTGCCGCGCTGATTTTTCTAAGGTGCATCAGGATTTCATTTTCGATGCAGCGGCTGGCGTAGGTCGCGAGCTTTATTTTTTTGTCCGGGCGGAATGAGGCGATCGCCTTGATGAGGCCGATCGTGCCGATGGAAATGAGATCCTCGAGTCCGACGCCGGTGTTTTCAAAGCGGCGTGCTATGTAGACCACAAGGCGCAGGTTGTGCTCGATGAGACGGTTTTTCGCGCTCTCGTCGCCTTCGCACAGGGCGGCGATGGCGGCTTGCTCCTCTTCGGCGGAAAGCGGCGGCGGAAGAGAGTCACTGCCGCCGATGTAGTGGATAGGGTCGGGCAGACCGAGACCGAGACGCTGCAGTTTGCTGCGCAAGAGTGTCCACGCGGTGATGAGGCGAAGATAATGGCTTGTGATTTTCACTTTTTCCCTCCTAAAACAGTGCTTGATAGTCGCCGTCGGCGCTCAGCGTGCTGCCGGTGACGGCGATATGGATGTGGTCGGCGGTTTCGCCGTCGAGCAAAAGTGCGTCGGCGCGTATGAGCGCGAGCAATCCGCCGGAGTCTGTGGCGGTGAGGCAGCTAAGCAGGCGGCATCGGCCCTCCATGCCGCTCAATGAGCTCAGCTCAAGCAGCAGCGATGCCGGGTCAATGCTTCGGTGTTGGTGCAGCTCCGGGAATAGCGGCGAGAGCGCCGACCACTGTGCAAGTATGACCGGCCTGCCGTTCGAGTCGCGCAGGTCGTTGCCAGTGTCGCGCATCGCGCGAAGTTTCACGCTGCGTCCGCGCAACTGCACTTCGAGAGAGCGAATCTCCCGTTCGGCGCGGAGGGCACTGCTGCGGAAAACAAGGCTCAGTGCGGCGTAACAAATCCCGAAGGACAGCACCAGCGTTTTTGCGGATAAGCTCAGTACCGGGCCTTCCCCGGGGCTGAGTCCTCCGATGTTGAGCGCGGCGTAGACCGCGCCGCCGAATCCTGCCGTTACGGCGAAAAAAACGATTGCCGTTCGGGAAAAGCGCCGCGTTCCTCCGTAGGCGATGGCCGTGAGCACGAGGCCGCTTAGTATTTTGGCAGCCGCCGAAGAAAACATTTCCGGTCCGATGAGGCTCAGCACCGCGTATATGCCGCCCCAGGCCGCACCGAGCAGCATGCGCCATCTCCGCAGCGGCAGGGCACATATTTTGCCGGTGGCGAGGAGCAGCAGGTAGTCTATGGTGAAATTGAGCAGAAACATACTGTCGGCGTAGATGATTCTCATGCTGCGATTGTAGCGCGAACGGAGCGCAAAGTCAGTCAAACGGCGGTGCGTTGTTCGCGCGGGATTATGCGTGTTAGTATCGGATGAAAATTTGTTTGCTGTTTTGAAACTTTTTTGTGGCAAAATTCGACTGTATAGATGAACGGCCGTTCAGGAAAAACCTTTTTGGCAGGTGAGAAGCTATGACCGAATCGTGGGCGCTGAGAGCGCTGAAGGCAGGAGATACCAGTGCTCTGGAGTGGTTTATTGACCGATATACAGGCTATGTGAGCGCTGTGGTGATAAATATCATTGGCTCCGGGCGACGCGAGGATATTGAGGAGATCGTCTCCGACGCTTTTTTTGTCCTGTGGCAAAACGCCGGCAAGATAAAGGCTTCGGGTGTGAAGGGGTATCTCGCCGGTGTCGCCAGGAACAAGGCTGTCGACTTTCTTCGCTCGCAGGGGGCAGAAACTCTGCCGCTGGAGGAGGACGTGCTTGTTCTCCCGGACTATACGACCGAAGACGAAATGGGAAAGGCCTGCGAACGCTGGGCGGTGCAGGAGGCTGTGCTGAGTATGGAATGGCCGGAGCGGGAGATATTTCTGCGGCACTATTTTCTGTTTCAGCCTGTGCGCGACATAGCTCGGCTTATGGACATGCCTGAAAATACGGTCAAGACCCATCTGCGCCGTGGGCGCGAAAAGCTCAAAGGACTGCTGGAAAAGGAATTAACATGAGGAGGCAATTCACTGTGGAAAAAAGAATAAGCGAGCTCTTGTCCGATCTTGACGCGTCGGTAATAGAGTTTCCGGAAAGCAATGTTGTCTCCGCGGACAGAATTAAGGAGATAACCATGAAAAAAATAAACGAAAACAAAAGAGCGCTTCATGTTCGCAGCAAAGCGGCGCGTATAATGCTTATTGCAGCCGCTTTCGTGATGGCGCTCGGCATATGCGCGGGTGCATATATGGGATTTACCCAGCACGATGACCCCGCGGGAGTTCTCCACAGCTTTTTTGAGCAGGAGAGTTACGCCAAGGGCGACAGGATAGTGGAGTATGAGAATGTGGAAGTGGACGGTGAGATCTACGAGAAACTGAAGACCAATATGCCTGCTTGGGAGCGTATGCCCCTCGACAAGGCTGTGGCTGAGAAGTATATCTATCCCTATGTTTACGGAATGGGAGAAACTATGACTTGGGAGGATTATACGCTGACTGTTGAGGCTATGGTATATGATGCACCAATGGGTTGCGGATTGCTGTACTACACCATAGAAAATCCCAAGGGAGTGGAGGGGTACGACGTCTGGGTAAACGGAGAGGTCAACTGGCCTGTAAGCTCACCGTGGTATGCTGCTTTCCTGCATCCGGAACACAGCTATATTGACGAGGAACAGACTACGGACACAAAGCTCTATCTTTGCTCTTATTTTGTTACAGTTAGAGACTGGGGCGATTTTGAGATTCGGCTCGGAGACGGCGGCGAATTTAAGCGGGCAAACCGCAGCACTCTTATATTGGAACTGCCAGGTGAGGGAATGGACAGTATCAGCCTCGACGGCGGCAATGTGACGGTGTCGCCCATAGGTATGAGCGTGGACAAGGAGGCTCTGGGACTTAGCCTTACAAATGATATTGACCACATCACCCTGCGCTTTGATGACGGCAGCGAGTACATTGTGGAGCAGGACGATGACGAGGCATTTATCTCCAACAGCGCATACGCCATAAGCGACTCCGATACCCATTTGAGCTGCAGACTTTTCAACTCCATTATTGACATTGACAGTATTGCAGAGGTTGAAATTGAAGGACAGGTTTTTAAGGCCGAATAATTCTGAATAGTTTTTCACCCCGGCGGGTATCATCCGCCGGGGTGAATCATTTTAAAGGCTCCCTTGTAAAAGAGGGACGTATCGATGGCGATGCGATATGACAATAAAATTTTACATTTGTCCATATTGTCAAAAACGCCATATCATGTTAAAATGTCGTTTGGTATATGAATATAAGACAAAGGAGAGGTTTTTCCATGAATGAAGCCAAACCTGTTTATAAGAGAGTGCTGCTGAAGGTCAGCGGCGAGGCTCTTGCGGGAGATAAGAAGACCGGACTGGACTTCGCGGTTATCAAAAGCGTCTGCGAAGCGGTGAAAAAAGTCACCGAGATGGGTGTTGAAGTCGGCATAGTCGTCGGCGGCGGCAACTTCTGGCGCGGCGCCAAGGATGGCGGCGGCAAGATGGAGCGAAGCCGTGCCGACCATATGGGCATGCTGGCCACCGTTATGAATTCCCTTGCTCTTTCCGACGTGTTTGAGCAGATCGGCGTTCCCGTCCGCGTTCAGACTGCCATCCATATGGCACAGATCGCCGAGCCTTACATTCGCCTGAAGGCTGACAGCCACCTCACGAAGGGCAAGGTCGTCATCTTCGGATGCGGCACCGGCAACCCATATTTCTCCACCGACACCGCAGCGGTGCTCCGTGCAGCAGAGATAGGCGCCGACGCGATACTCCTCGCCAAAAATATTGACGGCGTATATTCCGCAGACCCCAAGGTCGACCCCACCGCCGTCAAGTATGACCACATCAGCTATGACGATGTTCTGGCTCAGCATCTGGCAGTTATGGACACCACCGCCACCAGCTTGAGCATGGACAACAATATCCCCGTTATCGTTTTCGCGCTTAAAGACCCCGAAAATATAGTCCGCGTCATTCTCGGCGAGGACATCGGCACAAAAGTTAACTGATCAGAATATAGGAGGAAGACAAAATGTCCGAATACAAAGAGTTTACCGACAGAATGGAAAAAACCTGCTCCGTGCTGGTAGAAAACTTCAACGCAGTCCGCGCAGGCCGCGCCAACGCCGCCGTTCTCGACCGCATCACCGTTGAGTATTATGGCACCGTCACCCCCATCCAGCAGCTGGCAACCATCTCCACCCCCGACCCCCGCACTCTGGCTATCCAGCCTTGGGATGCAAGCGTTCTGAAGGGTATTGAGAAGGCTATTCTTGCCTCCGACCTCGGCATCAATCCCCAGAATGACGGCCGCGTTATCCGCCTCGTATTCCCCCAGCTCACTGAGGAGCGCCGCAAGGAACTGGTCAAGCAGGTGAAGAAGTACGGCGAGGAGTCCAAGGTCGCCATACGCAATATCCGCCGCGACGCTATGGATAAGTTCAAGAAGATGCAGAAGGCTTCCGAAATCACTGAGGACGATTGCAAGGATCTCGAAAAGGGCATCCAGAAGGAGACCGACGACTATATCAAGAAGATCGACGCCCTCTGCGCCAAGAAGGAAAAGGAACTCACCGAGATATAATGAAATTTACTTTCAACAAGAAGGAGGGGGAGATTGACTTTGGCAATCTCCCCCGCCATATTGCAATTATTATGGACGGCAACGGCCGCTGGGCGAAAAAGCGCAAAATGCCCCGCACGGCTGGTCATGCTGTCGGAGCGGAGACTTTCCGCAAGGTTGCCACTTACTGCAAGGACATCGGTCTTGATTACCTTACGGTCTACGCTTTTTCCACGGAAAACTGGAAACGGCCTGCCGAAGAGGTGGAGGCCATCATGGGTCTTCTTGAGAAGTATTTGCTCGAGGCCATCGAGAAGATGGAGCGCGACCGTGTGAAGATGAAGTTCCTCGGGGACGTAAGCGTGCTGTCTCCCAGACTGCGCGAGCTCATCGAGCGCACCGAGGAGATAAGCAAGCGCTTCGAGGGATGCCAGGTCAATATATGCCTCAACTATGGCGGCAGGGACGAACTTGTCCGTGCCATGCGCCGCTATGCTCTTGAGGTGGCCGAAGGCCGTCCGAATGATATAGACGAGGCAGGAGTGGGCGACTATCTCTTCTCCGCAGGAATTCCCGACCCGGATCTGCTTATTCGCCCCGGTGGAGAATACCGTCTGAGCAACTTCCTCATGTGGCAGTCGGCCTATTCGGAGCTTTACTTCACCGACACCCTCTGGCCGGATTTTGACGAGAGGGAGATAAACCGCGCCATTGCCGAGTTCCAGCGCCGCGAGCGCAGGTACGGAGGAATATGAAACAGCCACGGGAGGAACTGAAAAAATGAGTTTTCTTGTTGCACTGGCCTCCGATGAGCCTCTGGAGGTACTGGAAAATCCCCACATGAAAATGCTGTCCGTGAACGAAGCCCTCGAACAGGGCATCGAGGTGCCAAAGAGCATGCTTGCGGACTTTGAGATAGACCGGGACGAACCCGGCATGATAATGTGGTCGGATATCGAGCCGACCATCGATATCGAAAAGGGCATCTTCGACATGCCTGACCCCGCCGATAATTTCGACATCTGGCCCATAGACCACGGCGACGACCTACAGACAAAGCGCGAGTATATCGCGGCTGTGGAGTGGAGCCGCTGCACACCCGAGAGGGCTGAGATGCTGCTTGATTATATCCGCCGCCATATGGCGAAGAGCGACGTGGAGGAGATGGAGCTCTGGCACAGCTGGATGGGCGGCGGGGGAGAGGAGGAGTATCCTCCCCTTGTGAAATCTTCTGAGAAATGCCTTGCTGAGCTCAGCGTCGAGGATATCTGCGAGTTTTGCGAGACAAATGTGTTCGAGCGCTATTTCGAAAATGTCGATATCGGCAAGCAGTACCGACTGCTGATAAAGAGATAAAAACCATATCCGAAGGAATGATAAAAGCATGAAAACCAGGATCATAGTAGCCGTCATAGGTGTACCGCTGCTTCTCGCGGTTATATTTTTCGCACCCGTATGGGTCTACGGCATAGTTGTCGGAGCCATCGCGGGAGTGTCCGCGTGGGAGCTTCTGCGCGCCGTGGGAAATATTTCTCCGCGCATGCAGGCGGTCACTGCCATCAGCGCCTACTGCATTCCCTTTCTTTCCACCCTCTATGACGCGGGAGCGGTTTTTACCGTTATGGTCTTCCTGCTTTTCGCCTATATGCTCTGCGAGCTGATGCATTCCGTCAGCCACGAAAAGGGACTGAAGCTGGAATCTGTCGCTCTTTGCATCCTTGCCGGTGCGGTAATGCCGCTGATGCTTACGAGTCTTGTCAAGCTCGCGCAGCGTGAAAACGGCGTTGTGTACGCGCTTTTGCCTTTCATCGCTGCTTTCCTCAGCGATTCAGGTGCGTATTTTGTCGGCATTTTCCTCGGCAAGCATAAGCTCTGCCCACTGCTTTCCCCCAAGAAAACCATTGAGGGTGCTGCAGGCGGTCTTGCTACTACCATTGCGGCGATGCTGATATTCGGCCTCGTGCTCAAACTCATAGGCTATGAGGTCAACTTCCTCGTCATGGCTGTCTACGGCTTCTTCGGCTCTGCCGCCTGCCAGCTTGGCGACCTGAGCTTTTCCGCGATCAAGCGCCTATACAGCGTCAAGGATTACGGCAATCTTCTTCCCGGTCACGGCGGTATGCTCGACCGTTTTGACTCCACTTTCTGGACAGCTGTTATGATGGATATACTTGTCAGCTGGGTACCCGCTTTCGAGAAAATAGCCGGCTGAGGGGGCTGTAACAAACATAGACAATCCCTCAGTCTGCCCTGCGGGCAGACAGCTCCCTTTACACAAGGGAGCCAATGAGGAAGGGGATATAATTATGATGCGAAATATCAGTATACTCGGCTCCACAGGCAGCATAGGCAGACAAAGCTGCGCTGTTGCCGAGCACCTTGGAATAAAAGTCTGTGCGCTTGCTGCGCGCAGGGATATAAAGCTTCTCGAAGCTCAGGCGCGGCGCTTTAACCCGCGCCTTGTGGCCGTTTATGAGGAAAAAGCTGCTGCGCAGCTTGCCCTCGCGCTTGCCGACACGGATATAGAGGTCGTCAGCGGTGAAGCAGGACTCATAGCGGCCGCCACGGTACAGGAGGCAGACTGCGTTGTTACCGCCGTAAGCGGCTCCATCGGCCTTCGTCCCACGCTTGCCGCCATTGATGCGCGCAAGCGCATCGCTCTTGCGAATAAGGAAACCCTGGTATGCGCCGGTGAAATTGTAATGGCGAGGGCGGCTGAGATGGGAGCGGAGATAATCCCCGTGGACTCCGAACACTCCGCCATTTTCCAGAGTATAGGCGGTATGGCACGCGCGAGCGAGCTCAAGCGCATACTGCTCACAGGCTCCGGCGGCCCATTCAGAGGTATGAGCCGCGAGGAGACATATTATAAAACTCCGGCTCAGGCTGTCAGCCACCCTAACTGGAGCATGGGCGCGAAGATAAGCGTGGACAGCGCCACGATGATGAACAAGGGACTTGAGTTTATCGAGGCCATGCATCTGTTCAATGTCGGCCCTGAGCGCATCACGGTTCTTGTCCATCCCCAGAGCATAGTTCATTCTGCGGTGGAGATGATAGACGGCAGCGTTATTGCTCAGCTTGCTGTCCCGGATATGGGACTGCCGATACAGTATGCTTTGACTTATCCGGAGCGCGCAGTCTCGCAAAGTGAGCCGCTTGACCTGTTTTCGGCGGCGGATATGCATTTTGAGCGCCCAGACCTTGAGAAAACGCCCTGCCTTCGTCTCGCAATGGACTGCGCCAAGGCGGGCGGCACGGCAAGCTGCGTCATGAGCGCCGCAAACGAAGCCGCCGTGGGACTGTTTCTCGAGGAGAAGATACCCTTCGGCGCGATTTATGAATGTGTTGCCGAGGCATTGGACAGCATAGATATTATAAGTAAGCCCTCTTTGGAGGAGATAATTTCCGCCGACACTCTCGCGCGGGAGACCGTGAAAAGGATATATTCTAAATGGTCATAATCATCGCAATAATCGCATTCGGAGTGCTCATCGCCGTGCATGAGCTGGGCCACTTTTTCGCCGCCAAGAGTTTCGGCGTGAAGGTGGAGGAATTCGCTCTCGGTATGGGCCCGGTCATATTCAAAAAACAGGGCAGGGAGACGCTCTATTCTCTCCGTGTTCTGCCCCTCGGCGGCTTCTGCGCCATGGAGGGCGAGGACGAGGCGGTGGATTCTCCGCGCTCCTTTTCGTCCCAGAAAGCCTGGAAAAAGGCGATAATCCTCTGTGCCGGAGCGGCGATGAACTTCGTCCTCGGCTTCATTCTGGTGCTGTGCATAGCGCCGGCGGCAAACTTCACCGAGCCTGTCATTGATTCGTTCATGCCCGGCTGCCCCTATGTGGGTGAAGATGCTCTGCTTGAGGGCGACCGCATCCACAGCATTGACGGTCACCGCACATTCTTCACCACCAATGTCAGCGAGTATATGAGCCGCAGCGGCAGCGATTACCACGATATCGTCCTCTACCGCGACGGAATGCGCTTGGTGCTCAAAGACTTCCATATGCCCCTCGTTGAGTATGCTCAGCCGGACGGCTCGACACGCTGGATGTACGGACTGTACTTTTCGCCCCGCGACTACGGTTTCGGAGCAAATCTCAAGTATGCGTGGTACGGCAGCCTTGACTTCTGCCGTGTGGTCTGGGATTCGCTCGGCATGCTTGTTTCCGGAAACGTAGGTCTGCGTGAAATGAGCGGACCTGTGGGCATAGTGGGCTTTGTCAACGATGTCGCGCAGGAAGCCGAGAACACGAGGGAAGCGGCTTTTGACATCTGCTATATTTTTGCGCTTATTGCCGTAAACCTCGCGGTCATGAATATGCTGCCGATACCGGCTCTGGACGGAGGCAGGATATTTTTCCTGCTCGTAACATGGCTCATAGAGAAAATAATCCGCCGCAAGCTTGACCCGAAATATGAAGGCTATATCCATACAGCCGGTTTCGCGCTGCTGATGGGCCTCATGGTTTTCGTTATGTTCAGCGACGTTATGAGGACCTTTTTCGGGATATAATACGTTTTCAACAGGTAATTACTTATGAAAAGAACCGAAACAAGAAAAATCTATGCCGGAGGCGTGGCTATAGGCGGCGGCAGCGCCGTCAGCGTCCAGAGTATGTGCAATACGCCGACACATGACGCCGAAGCCAGCCTGCGCCAGATAAAGCAGCTTGCAGCGGCAGGTTGCGATATAGTGCGCCTTGCTGTGCCGGATATGGCTGCGGCAAAGGCAATGGAGCGCATAGCCGCCGAAAGTCCGATTCCCGTTGTTGCGGATATTCACTTTGACCATCGCCTTGCCCTTGAAAGCGTTAGAGCGGGCGTACATAAGATACGCATAAATCCCGGCAACATAGGCGGTGAAGACAATGTCCGCGCCGTTGCCGAAGCCTGCGGTGAAAAAGGCATTGCCATCCGCATCGGCGTCAATTCCGGCAGCATAGAGAAGGAATTACTG
>JAZOBQ010000100.1:0-8268 GCA_045596005.1 Oscillospiraceae bacterium | reverse complement strand
CGCGACTACGGCGAAAAGGAAAGCCTCCTGCCAGCAAAGCCCCGTTTTTACCGAGCTATGGAGGTCTCCGCACCCCAGTTCATGCTCGGCTGCAAACTCCGCGCAGAAAACTCCGGCGCACTCAGCCTCCGTCAGAAGCTGCTCGGCGGTGCCGCGCTGAGCTATCTCTACTCCCGTTCCTCCCCCTTCTACACCAGACTCTATGACGAGGGACTTATCAACACCGATTTTTACGTCGAGCTATACCACGCCGCCGACACCGCCACCATACTCTGCGGCGGAGAGAGCCGCGATGCGGAGAGAGTGCTGAGCGAGTTCCTGGCCGAGGCAAAAAAAGCAGCCGACAATGGCCTTGACGAAGCGCTTTGGAGCCGCATCAAAAAATCCGCCTACGGTGCCAGAGTCCGCGCCCTGAGTTCCTTCGGCGGTCTTTGCGCAGCCATGGCCGACGCCGACTTCGCCGGCTACAACTGCCTTGACTCCTTCTCCGTTATGGATTCAATCACTTCCGAAGAAGTGCGCGCCTTCATCAAGGACAATATACTCCCCGAACGCTTCGCCATGAGCGTTATTACTCCCGCCGCCAAGGAGGCATAAATATGAGAGAAGCCATTATTTCCTTCCCGATGTTTGGCGAAGCCTTCGCCATCAATCCGCCGTACTGCATCAGCATCGGTTCCTTCTGCATATATTTTTACGGCATTATCATCGCCTGCGGACTGCTGCTCGGCATACTCTACGGCGTTAAAAACGGCCCACGCATGGACATCCAGCCCGACACCATCTATGACCTCGTCATCTGGGCGGTCATCTCCGCCATCATCTGCGCAAGACTTTATTACTGCATTTTCAACTGGAGTTCCTATGCATCCGACCCCATGAAGATCTTCGCCATCCGCGACGGTGGACTTGCCATTTATGGCGGCGTCATCGGCGCAATCCTCGCGCTGTGGATCCGCTGCCGCATGAAAGGCTGGAGCATTTTCCCCGCCCTCGACATTATGAGCTTCGGCCTGTTTATCGGCCAGAGCATAGGACGCTGGGGCAACTTCTTCAACCGTGAGGCCTTCGGATATGAGACAGATATTTTCTGCCGCATGGGGCTTACCCTCAACGGCAATACCATGTACGTCCACCCCACCTTCCTCTATGAGAGCCTCTGGAACGCCGTCGGCTTCATCGCCATGCACTTTATCAGCAAGCGCCACCGCAGGTATAAGGGACAGTTTTTCCTGCTCTACGTCTTCTGGTACGGTCTTGGCCGCGCTATGATTGAGGGTCTGAGAACCGACAGCCTCTGGCTAATCCCCGACGTCATCCGCGTAAGCCAGCTGCTTGCCGCCGTCACCTGCGTTCTGGCTCTCGCAATATATATCGTCAACGACCGTCGCGTAAAAGCAGGCAAAAAGCCCGTGTTCGGTCAGAGTCTTGACGAGGAAAATATAGATGTTATAATAAAAGAAGGCGGCGAAGAACCTCTTGCAGAGGGTCCCGACACCACCGAAACCGCTGACGAAGGCGCCGTTCCCGGCGATGAAGTCAATGAAAACACAGATAATCAAGAACAATAATAAATTGATCGGAGGCAATACAAATGGCAGATTTCAATTCCTTCAAAGATAAACTTCTGGCCAAGATAGGTCAGGCCGCAGAATCCACCAAGGACTTCGCCGAAAAGGCAGCCGACAGCACCAGAGACTTCGCCGAGAAGGCCGCTGACAAGGCCAAGACCGGCGGACGCATCGCCAAGCTCAACATTGAGATCGCCGGCGAAAAGGAAAATATGAAAAAGACCTTCATCGAGATAGGCAAGCTCTATTACGATACCCACAAGGACGATCCCGACGGTTTCTTCATCCAGCTTTGTGAAGAGATCGCCCTCGCCGAGAAGAACATCGCCGACAAGGAAGCCGAGACTGCAGAACTCAAGGCCGGAAACGACGATGACTCCATCGTTGTCGAGTTTGAGGAGATCGTATCTGAGGACGAGGCTGCAGCCGAGTGCTGCTGCGGCTGCCAGTGCGAGGAAAAGGCCGAAGATGTCATTGAAAAGGTCGAGGACATCGCAGAAGATGTCGCCGAAAAAGTCGAAGACGCTGTTGAAAAAATCGTCGAGGACTGATAAGCGGTACATAATTTCAGCGCGGAGAGCTTTGTGCTCTCCGCGCTTTTTGTTTTAGGCATCTTTTACAAAACAGTTCTTTCAATATTCCTGTTTATCACAAAATACCTTCCCATTAGCAGCCTGGCAATTGAAAAAACAGATAAACATTGTATACTTAAGTCACCAACTCACACAGGAGGTACCGAATGAAACGCGCTATTTCCATAATTGTTATTCTCGCCCTCATGCTCTCGCTGTGCTCTCCGGTTTTTGCAACCCGAGGCGGCGAGAATGTACAAATCACCTATCGCCAGATAAAAATCAAAGTCAACGGCGTCGAAATCACCCCGTGCGACGGCGCAGGCAATCCCACCGAGCCGTTTATCATGAACAAAAACGGTTCAACCTATCTGCCCGTGCGCGCTATCGCAAATGCGCTCGGCCTCGCCGTTTCCTGGGACGATGCGACAAGTACAATAAGCCTCAGCAGCGGAGAGCTTCCTAACTACGGTGTTGGTAGGCCTGCTGCAAGCAAGACCACTAAAACCGAAGCTATTACCTACCGCGATATCCGCATTTATCTCGACGGCAAGCGTATCAACACCTCTACAGAGCCTTTCATCATGAACAGCAACGGCACAACCTATCTGCCGTTGCGCGCCGTTGCGAGCGCCCTAGGTCTCTCTGTCGGCTGGGACGACAAAACAAGCACCGTGTCCCTTTCCGAAGACGCCCCTGATTATAGCGACAGTCTTGTCGTAGCCTCCGGAGAACTCCAAGGTAATTTCTCACCGTTTTTCTACACCAATGACTACGATTCTCAGGTCATCAGTCTGACGCACCTCCCCCTCCTTGGCACCGACCGTGAGGGTGCCGTTATCCTGAACGGTATTGAAGGCGAAACTCGCTCCTATAACGGCAAAGACTATACCTATTACGGCATCGCTGATCTTGACGTAAGCGAAAACAGCAACGGCAGCGTCTACTATGATATTACCTTGCGCGATGATATCCGCTTTTCCGACGGCACATATATGGACATAGACGATGTGATTTTCTCCATGTATGTTCTTCTCGATCCCACCTATGACGGCCTCTTCACCTTCAATTCCCTGCCCATCGAAGGGCTCGAAGCTTATCGCTCCGGTATGGAGAAACGTATGGATCTGATTCTTGAATCCGGACCCAACAGTTACAGGACAAACAGTTACTATACTCAGGAGCAATACGACTTCTTCTGGGACGCATTCTGGGCGGCAGGAGATAAGTTCTGCCAGGAGATCGTAGCCTACTGCAATGCCGCAGGCTACGGCGACGCGGTTAACGATGTCTGCTTTGAAGCCTCGGCATGGGGCTACCCCCTCCCCAAAGGCTCCACCACCTCCGATTTCTTCCGCGCAATTGTCAGACAGCACGGCTACGATCTCAGCGATGACGGCATCAACTATGAACGCGCCAACCACTCCATCACCGAGCTTATCTTGCAAAAGCTCGACGGCAGAGCAGGTGAATTTACCGCCGGCGTTCTGACCTCCGCTTCAGCTCCATACATCAGCGGAATCCGCAAAACCGGCGAGCACTCCATGCGCGTCGTTTTCACCGAAGTCAATGTAAACGCCATCTATCAGATGACCCTGTACGTCTGCCCTCTCCACTACTATGGCGACGAGGCACTCTATGATTATGATAAAAACATGTTCGGCTTCCCCAAGGGAGACTTGAGCAAAGTCAAAGCTGTCAATGCTTCTCCGCTCGGTTCCGGCCCGTATGTATTTGAAAGCTTCATAAACGGAACTGCTACTCTCACAGCAAATCCCCTATACTACAAAGGCTGCCCAAAGGTTGCTCACATCCAGTTCATGGAATCCACCGAAGCTGACAAAATCTATCACCTCATTCACGGAACCGCCGACATTACAGATCCGGCCTATTCCGTAGACGCAGCCGAACAGATCCGGATTGCCAATTACAACGGAGAACTCAGCGGCGATTGCCTTAGCACTGCCCTTGTCAACAATCTTGGGTATGGATATGTAGGTTTCTCCGCCAAAAATGTCTGCATCGACACCGGTGCCGGTCAGAGGGACTGGGGATCCGAAGCCTCAAAAAATCTCCGCAAGGCTATCGCCACCATCATTTCCGTATACCGTGATGTTTCTGTCGAGTCTTACTACGGTGAATTTGCAAACATCATCAATTATCCCATTTCCGACTCTTCCTGGGCAGCTCCCCGTCCCTCCGACAGCGACTATAAAGAGGCTTTCTCCGTCGACATAAACGGATATCCCATCTACGCTGAGGGCATGAGCGATCTTTCCCGCTATGCCGCCGCCAAGAGAGCGGCTCTGGGTTACTTTGCAGCCGCAGGTTACAGAATTCGCGACGGAAAAATCGTCTCTGCCCCCGCAGGAGGTCCAATGTCTGTCGAAGTTTTGGTCGGAGGCGGCGGCATAGGAGACCACCCCATCTTCTATACACTTATTCTTGCTTCCGAGGCTCTTGCAGAGCTCGGCTTCAACCTCATCGTTACTGATATAACCAATTTTTCCGAGTTGTTATACGCTGTCAACTCCGGTACTGCTGAAATGTTCACAATGGCATGGCAGGCAACTCCCGATCCCGACATGTATCAGATCTATCACTCCAACGGCGGCTCCAACGAGAAGAGCTACTGGATCAAGGATGCTGAGCTCGACGAGCTCATCATGATGGCACGTATGTCCACCGACCAGACCTTCCGCAAGACCCTCTACAAGGAGTGCCTTGACATCGTTGCAGATTGGGCAGTTGAAATTCCCGTCTACCAGCGTCAGAATATGGTCGTTTTCTCCAGCGAGCGTATCAACATGAACACCGTCACTCCCGACATCACCACCTTCTGGGGTTGGGCAAATGACATTGAAAAACTCGAAATGAAATAAGCTTTAAGTAGCAAAATAAAAAAGACCTGCCGGAGCAGGTCTTTTTTTTTTATTGGATTCAGATTACTCAGCGTGGTCGACGGAGTACATGTGCTCAACGAGGCAGAGCATCTTGTCTGCATAGCCGTACTCGTTGTCAT
Source organism: Oscillospiraceae bacterium (assembly GCA_045596005.1). Classification (GTDB taxonomy): domain Bacteria; phylum Bacillota; class Clostridia; order Oscillospirales; family Oscillospiraceae; genus SIG459. The sequence goes on along the minus strand of JAZOBQ010000100.1, from coordinate 3,103 downwards.
ACCAGGAAACGACCTTGACGAACTTGTCGGTCAGAGCAATGCCGGCCTCTGCATCGAAGATGGAGGTGCGGGGATCAGAAAGGAAATCGGAGGAGACAACGGCCTCGTCGGTGTAACCGAGAACGCCCTTGAGCTCGTTTTCGGAAGCTTCCTTCATTGCAGCGCAGATCTCTTCGTACTTTGCGGGCTTTGCGAGGTTGACAGTCAGGTCAACGACGGAAACGTCGAGAGTGGGAACACGCATAGCCATACCGGTGAGCTTACCGTTGAGCTCGGGGATGACCTTGCCGACAGCCTTGGCAGCGCCGGTGGAAGAGGGGATGATGTTGCCTGCTGCTGCACGGCCGCCGCGCCAGTCCTTAACGGAAACGCCGTCGAGGATCTTCTGGCTGGGAGTGGTGGAGTGAACGGTGGTCATGAGGCCTTCGACAATGCCGAACTTCTCATTGAGGACCTTGGCGATGGGAGCAAGGCAGTTGGTGGTGCAGGATGCGTTGGAGACGAAAGTCATGTCCTTGGTGTACTTGTCGAGGTTGACGCCGCAGACGAACATGGGGGTGGAATCCTTGGAAGGAGCGCCCATGATGACCTTCTTAGCACCGGCGTCGATGTGAGGCTGGCACTTCTCAGCGGTCAGGTTCAGACCGGTGGACTCAATGATATACTCGGCACCGACTTCGCCCCAGGGCAGGTCAGCAGCATTTTTCTCGCAGAAGCAGGGATAGCTCTTGCCGTTAACGACAAGGTTGTTGCCCTCGTAGGAGACTTCACCGTCGAACTTGCCGTGCATGGTGTCATACTTGAGCAGATATGCAAGGTAGTCAGCGGAGCACAGGTCGTTGATGCCGACGATCTCGATGTTGGGGTGGTTCATGCTGTTGCGGAATACCATGCGGCCGATGCGGCCGAAACCATTGATACCGACTTTGATTTTCTTCATAATAATTAATTCCTCCTGAGAGTAGTAATTTGTTATTTGAAACGTACCATACATTTGATACGTCCATATTATGCCCTAAGTTTCCTGTTTTGTAAATATCTTTTTTGAAAAAATACGAGAAATTTACACATTTTTGGTCTATCGGACAATTATTTCAGACAAAAACGTCCGAAACGCACAATCTATGCAGATACTATTATATGTGTGTACTTCGCAAAAATTCTCTTTAACGCGGCAAAAAACCGCCGGAGGCGGTTTTTTGTAATTATTAAGTTGGCTGACTCGTCAGTTTTTGTCAACGCTTCTTGTGAAGGAAACGCCGTCCTTATGCAGGAAAACATCAAGCTTCACTCGGTCAGCGCGCATAAGGCTCTGAGTGAACTCATAGACCATGCCGGCCTCGGTGTAGGTGCGGCGCTGAACAAAGAAGCCGCAGCTGCCGGGTTTGCATCCGAGCATCTCAGACTCCTTGCCGCTCATGATAACAGCCTCGTAGGAGTCAACTGCGTTAGCGGGAATTACACCCACTTCGTAAAGCAGGCTATAGAAACTGTGGGTCTGAAGAAGCTCCTTGGTGAGCTTAGGATATATGTACTGGGGATAGAAGCTGGTCTCGAGGATGAGAGGCTCGCCGTCCACATGACGGATACGCACGAAGCGGTATACCTTGGAGTCGGTGCCGTTCAGTTCGAGTACTTTTACGATGTCGGGCGTAGGCTCAATTACCTCAAACTCAATAAGAGTAGACGACGGAGTCATACCCATGGAGCTGATCTCGCTCGTGAAGGAGTAGACCATCTCGGTTTTGCGGCGGACCTTGGGTTCGGCGACGAAAGTGCCGCGTCCCTGCTTGCGTACCACCAAGCCTTCGCTTTCAAGAGCACCGATGGCCTGACGCACGGTGGAGCGAGAGATATCAAATGTTTTGCAAAGCTCGGCTTCGCTGGGTAGCAGATCGCCTGTGGCAAGAGTTCCGGCAGATATATTGCGCTTTACTATGCTTACAAGCTGGGAGTAAAGAGGAATATCGCTGTCCATCGAAAGAGTGCTGAGGAGTATAGGATTCTTTTCCATTGTAGTGTCCTTCCGGGTGGGCGCCGCGCGCCCATTGTGTTATCGGTGCCTTCCATGCACCGACATATGTTCGTTTGATTATCGTATTATATATCATGTCTGCACATTTTGCAAGAACTTGTACGGACATTTTAATACATTTGCAATAACTTATTTCAACCCGTGCGGGATCACTTCGCACATTTCTTCAGCCGCTTGAGCATATCGTCCTGAGGAGGCAGACCTTTGTTCTTTCGTCTGGCGCGGCGGTACGGCTCCAAAAGCTCCGCAGCCTGCGCCTTTCCGAGAAGTTCCACGAATGGCAGGAAGTGCTTCTCCGCAGCAAGCAGCATCCATTCCACCGAGTCTATGCGGCCTATGTGGCAGTCTATGAGGACGAATTTCATAAGATCAAAAAACTCTTCGCTGACCGCTTCTCCGGCTTTTATCTCGGTGAGGAGCTTCTCCGCAGTTTCTCCGCAGGAGGAATAGAACTTTGTATGTTCGGGGCGTTCCTTGAACGCTCTGTCACCTGTAAAAAGGGCGGAAAGTGAGCTGCCCGCGCTTCTTTCGGCGAGATAGAACTCACCCCAGTTAATGTATTCGATGTAAATATCCCTGATCTTTTCAAAAAGCTCTTTTGCCCCGTCTTTTCTGAGCGAAGCTCCACACCAGGAACAGAAAAGTGCATCGGGACTGATATTCTCTTTGGCGCAAGCCGGACAAATAACGCTCATAAGCGCACCTCCGCTTTCGTTTTTTCTCATTCTAAACCCTTTTATCGTATTTGGCAACATAATGATAAAAAAAGCCTTGAAAATCGGTAAAAAAAGAGAGAAATAATGCTTGACAATCACCTTTGTGTCTGATATTATATTGGGGCGCTCCAAAGACAGCAGGTTGCGAAAGCGGAAATCCTGCCGAGGACAGCATCAATACTTTGATTGCTTTCTGTCTTCATGTCTTTACGGACATGAGGATTTTTTCTTTTTCGGGCGCAACGAAATAACCCCGGAGGTGTAAACAATGCCGAACGCAAAAGTTCTCAGCGAGAAGCAGGCAATTGTCGCAGCACTGACCGAGCGTATTCAGAACGCCAGCTCCGGCCTG
>JAZOBQ010000099.1:0-5253 GCA_045596005.1 Oscillospiraceae bacterium | reverse complement strand
GCTTGGCCTCCGACTTACGGGCTTGTCGGCCTGATAGGTTACGCCGTACCACTTGTCGGGGCTTCTGAGCACCTTGGCGCGTGCCTTGCCTTCTTCAATGAGGGCGGAAATGACGCTGGGCAGGAAATACTCGCCCTTGAGGGGATTTTCGACGAGAGCCTTGTCGAGGAAAGCGCCGAAGCGTGCCTCAGCCTCGGGCATAAAGTTCTCGCTCAGACCCCAGAGATTCATGGAAACGATGGTGTCACCGGCGAGTGGCTCCCAGGTAGCGCCGTCATCTTCGGTGAAACGGGCGTTCTCGCCGTCTTTTTCGATGCGGGTGCGCTCGGTAACGCTCACGAGGAAGTTATTCTCGTCCTCGACGCAGACGCCGCGTGCCACGTGGCCGTGCTCGGTGACGGTGTTGCCCAGCAGATAGCCGACCATGGAGAACTCATAGAGCTCTTCGCTGTCGGAATGGGTGGAGAGGTAATCATAGATGGTCTTGAAAGCCTCGGGGCCGTAGTAATCGTCGGCATTGACGACGGCGAAGGGACCGTCCACCACCTTGCGTGCTGCAAGAATAGCGTGGCAGGTGCCCCAGGGCTTGCTGCGGCCTTCGGGAACGGCATAGCCCTCGGGCAGATCGTCGAGCTCCTGATAGGCGTACTTGACATTGCAGACCTTCTCCATGCGTGCGCCGATGGCCTCGCGGAAAGCGTCCTCGATCTCGTGCTTGATGACGAAAACGACGGTTTCGAAGCCGGCGCGTACAGCGTCATAGATGGAATAATCGATTATAAGCTGGCCGTGGTTGCCGACGGGGTCGATCTGCTTGAGACCGCCGTAGCGGCTGCCCATGCCTGCTGCCATAACTACCAGAACGGGTTTGTTGTTCATTTTTCTCTCTCCTATCTGTTTAGCTCTTAAAACCGTTGGGGTTCATGCTCTGCCATTTCCAGCTGCTCGCACACATCTCCTCGATGCCGAGCTCGGCCTTCCAGCCCATTTCCTCGAAAGCCTTCTTGGGCTCTGCGAAGCACTCGGCGATGTCGCCGGGGCGGCGGGGGTCGATGACGTAGGGCAGGGTCTTGCCGCAGGCCTTTTCATAGGCGCGGAGCACCTCAAGAACGCTGTAGCCGTTGCCGGTGCCGAGGTTGCAGATGAACATTCCGCAGCCGGTCTCGAGCTTCTTCAGCGCGGAAACATGACCCTTTGCGAGGTCAACAACATGGATGTAATCACGCACGCCGGTGCCGTCGCGGGTGGGATAATCGTCGCCGTAAACATGGAGCTTCTCGAGCTTGCCGACGGCAACCTGTGCGATATAGGGAACGAGGTTGTTGGGGATGCCGTTGGGGTCCTCGCCGATGAGGCCGCTCTCGTGGGCGCCGATGGGGTTGAAGTAGCGCAGCAGTGCTACGTTGAGGCTGGGGTCAGCCTTGCAGTAGTCAATGAGGATGCGCTCGATGAAAAGCTTGGTGGTGCCGTAGGGGTTGGTGGTACCGCCGGTGGGGAAGTCCTCGCTGATGGGGACGCTGGCAGGGTCGCCGTAAACGGTGGCGGAGGAGGAGAACACGAAGTTCTTAACGCCGTGACGGCGCATGACGTTGAGCAGGTTGAGGGTGCTGATAAGGTTATTGGAGTAGTACTCGAGGGGCTTCGATACGCTCTCACCGACAGCCTTGAGACCTGCGAAATGCATAACTGCCTCGATATCGGGATACTTCTCAAAGACGGCCTCGGTGGCTGCCTCGTCACAAAGTTCGGTATTGATGAAGGGGATAGTTCTGCCGGTTATCTTTTCTACGCGTGCGATCGCTTCCTCGCAGGAGTTGGAGAGATTGTCAACAACAATAATGTCGTAACCCGCCTCGATGAGTTCTACGCAGGCATGGCTGCCGATATAGCCGGCGCCGCCGGTGACAAGAATGGACATGGCTTATCTTCCTTTCAGTAATACATTAATAGTTTGATAATTCTAACTTTTATATTATATAGTACTTCAGCCAAAAAGTGAATAGTTAATATTACAAATTATTTGCACGATTGTCCGACAGGCTGCCGTCGGCATCCGCCAGCATCTTGATACTCTCGGCATATTCGCTCGGACTCATGCCCGTGAACTGCTTAAAGCGGCGGGAAAAATAGTGGACGGACTGAAAGCCTAGGTGCAGGGCGATCTGGGTCATGTTCAGTCTGCCCTCGCGTATCATGCGGCGCGCAGCCTTGATCTTGAGTGCGGAGAAATACTCCATGATCCCGCCGCCCGTCTCCTCATGGAAGATCTTCTGCAGCTGGCTGCGGCCGATCATATTGTCGCGGCATATCTGCTCCACCGTGAGCGGCTGGTCGAGGCGCTGCTCGAGATATTCCTTCACGGCCTCGGCGGCACCACCGCTGCGCATCCTTCCGCTTTCGCGTCCGCTGAGGCTCTCACCCCGGCGCAGAAGCAGCAGCATCAGTTCCTCGAGCGCAGCGCATATGAGCTGCTCGGCACCCGCGGGAGCATCGGGATTCGTCTCAAGGCTCTTGGTCGTGGGATCGTTGAGCGGGCTGAGATAGGCTTTGCGGCTCTCCTCCACGGCGCGGGCAAGCAGCACACGCTCCGCAGCGCCGAGAAATCCCATGTAACCCTTGAAAAACTCCATGGCGGGGCTGGCGCAGCCAAAGCCGATCACCACAAGGTTCGGCGCTTCCACGCCGTTGGCGGCAAGAGCATGAAACTCGCCCGGAGGATGGAAGATCACCTGTCCGCGGCTGAGCGTATAGCTGCAAGCATCGGCGGTAATGTCGATGGAGCCGGAGTCCACATAGACAAGCTCCCAGAAATCGTGCTCCTCGCCGATGAAGGAATAGGAGCTGGAGTATTCGAAATAGTGAACGGAATACAGTTCATCTATGTCGATACATTTTTTCAGTTTTCTCGCTTTGTAGTCCATTTTCTTAAGATATCTCCTTCCGGAAAACCGGAAAATGCAAAATAACCGCACTGATGCCGACTTTCAGCATCAGTGCGGTTTGATATTTATATCTTCTGGCTCTCGCCGTCGACGAACACGGCCTTGAGCTCCAGATTTGCGTCAAGCAGCAGCAGGTCGGCGGCGCAGCCGCAGGCGATGCGGCCGATATTGCCGAGGCGGACTGCGTCGGCAGGTGCGGTGGATGCGGCGTAGACAGCGTCTGCGAGGGGCAGGCCGAAGCGCACGACGTTACGAACAGCGTCGAGCATGGAAATGGAAGAGCCTGCAAGAGTGTCGCTGCCGGTGAGGGTGGCTTTGCCGCCGCTCATGGTGATGGGCTGACCGCCGAGCATGTAGTCGCCGTCGGGCATACCCGCGCAGCGCAGAGAATCGGAGATGAGGTTGAGTTTATCTCCGTAGAGCTTATGTACAAGGCGGATAACCGCGGGATGGATGTGCAGGCCGTCGCAGATGAGCTCAACGCTTGCACCGGCGTCCATGGCTGCGGCAACGATGCCGGGAGTGCGGTGGTGCAGACCGTCCATGCCGTTGAAGAGATGGGTGGCGTGGCTTGCGCCGCGACCGAAAGCCTCCATGGCCTGGTCATAGTTGCAGGAAGTATGGCCGAGACTGACGGCGGCAGATTTGGAAACATGGCTGATGAAGTCCATTGCGCCTTCTTCCTCGCAGGCAACGGTGACAAGGCGCACCTGATCGCCGGACTCGGCATTGAGACGGTCAAACATATCGCAGTCGGGGGCGTGGAGATTTTCGGCAGCCTGAGCTCCGCGCTTGGCATATCCGAGGAAGGGGCCTTCGAGATGCACGCCGGCACACTTTGCACCGCTGACGCGCCTGAAGTCGCGGATGACGTTCATCGCAGGGGTGAGAACTTCTTCCTTGAGGGTCATGGTGGTGGCGAGGAAGCTGGTAACACCGTGGGCGGCGTAGTAGTCCGCCATGACTGGCAGTCCGGCGGCGTTGCCGTCGGAAAAGTCCTCGCCCATAGCGCCGTGGGTATGGATGTCAACAAAACCGGGGACGAGATATGCGCCCTCGGCGTCTATGTCTGCCTCACCGGGGAGCTTGCCCACGGCGAGGATGGTCTTATCGAACTCAACATCGGCCTCAACAAAGCTCTTGCCGATGAAAACCTTTGCGTTTTTGATGAGCATAGTAAAAGACTCCTTCTATCAAAGCATTTTTCGGTTTCGCCTGAAGGCGAGGTACTTTCGTAGTGTGACGAAAGCTTTACGGCGGGCTGAGGGCAAGAGCGCCCTACGACGCGTCGCCGCCTGCTACAGCGGTGAACGGAGCAAACGGGCCGGCCGGGTGTCCGGCCCCTACATTCAGAACCTATAGCGCGGCGAAAATTCTTGCTGCGCAGTATGCCGCACCAAACACCGCTGACGTAGTTCCCTCCTCGGAGCACAGCTCCTGCGGTCGGATGCTAAAAACATGCCACCGGCATGTTTTTTTACGCCCCGACTGCGGCAGCTTGAGACCCCGTTACGCGCCGCACCGGGCAATAATTGCCGCCTGGGGCGAGCTTGAGAGTAGTCACTTTGTCGGTACGGGGGGATTCCAAAGGGGGACACGTCGTTGTGTCCCCCTTTGGCGTGCTTTTTCTTTTGCCACTTCTTTTTGCACGAGCAAAAAGAAATGGCGCGTCCCCTTAACCCAAGAAAACTAAAAAACACACCCACCGGGGATATCAACAATACTTTACTTGCTTTCGGGAAGGCTGGCGGCAGCCATGGACTGGCCTACGCGGCGGAACTTCTCGTCGGGCAGGCAGGGATTGATCTCACCTGCGATGTCTGCGTACTCATCAGCCAGAACTGCCTTGGCGCGCTCGAGGATAAGGTCGCCGCCCTTGCCGGACATGACGCGTCCGAGCAGGAGAACATGCTTGCATCCGTAAAGCTCAAAGTAGTAAGCGAGAGTGTGTCCGAGATATACGCCAATGGAATCATAAACCTTGATGGCGCGCTCATCGTCCTCAGCCATGAGCTTCTGGACGACCTTCAGCTTCTCTGCGGGAGAAAGGCTCTCGTCAAGCTCGATTCCGGCTCTGGGCGCGAGCTTGATGACGGAATCCTGGGAGAAATATTTGACGCCGCAGCCGATGTCGCCGCTCCACTCGTCGCGCATTGCGTCGGGATGCGCGTCCACGGGAACGAAAGCGAGCTCGTTGAGCCAACCGGTGATGCGGCCTTCGCTGTCGACATAGCCGACGGCCTCGCTGGTGCCCATTGCAATGCCGAGAACGCTGTTCTCGCCGAGGCTCATTGCACCTGCCAGAGCGGAA
>JAZOBQ010000098.1:0-2642 GCA_045596005.1 Oscillospiraceae bacterium | reverse complement strand
CATACCCACATGGGTGATGGAATATGGGCCGTAGCCGAAGGCAATAATGTCACCGGGCTGCAGATTGGCCTTATCCACAAAGCTGCCGTCATAGCTGTAAATATCCTGAGCCACGCGGTGGAGGGAATAGCCGTACTGCTTGTAGATGTAGTTCACATAGCCGCTGCAGTCAAAGCTGTAGGGACCGTTGCCCGCCCAGACATAGGGGCAGCCGAGATACTGCTTCGCGGTGGCAACCATCTGCACGCCGGTGCCGTTGCCGACAGCGGGAGTCTGTGCCGCTGTACTACCTGCGCTGAAGCGTATGTAATCGCTGTGGATATATCCTTCGATGCCTGCGCCGTTGCTGACCTTGACCCACACGCCGGATACGCCGATGACATTGAACTCGGCGCCGGTATTGTAGTAACCGAGGGTGTTGGAGTTGAAGGAAGCGGCGTCGCGCATGCGAACGCTCATGCCGCTGACGGTGCCCTTGGTGCCGAAGGAGGCGTCCATGGTGGCGGCGAAGGAAACATAGTCGGAGTGGACATAGCCCTCGCTGCCCTTGTAAACAACCTTGTACCAGTCGCCGACACTGTCGGTGACGATGATATTGCTGCCATTATATATGAGTGCCTTGACAGCGGAGGATGTGCTGGCGTCGCTGCGCATATTGAGAGCGCTAGCGGTGACTGTGCCGCCGCCGCTGGTGACGGCGAGGACGTTGGAGGCCATCATACACACGATGAGGATGCTGAGGATAAGGATGCGGATTATCTTTTTGCTCATATTTTTCTCCGGGAAAACTTTAGAATTTTACTGCTTGCTCAGTGCTCTTTCCAGCCATACGGAGGCGACGTCCATCGCGGCGTAGAGGCTGTCCTTCTCGGTCTTCTTTACGACGCGGTCACGGCTCTTGATGTCGGGATCGGTCAGCTGAAGCTGGACGGAGACCTTGCTCGCAACGTCCAGATCCTTGACTTTCTTGGTCTCGAGGATCTGGAGCATGATTATATATTTGTCGGCCATGGAGCCGAAATAGATAAGGTTATCTTTTCTGCGAAGGGGATGACCCTTGTATTCGAGACTTGCGGATTTAGCCATAGTCATGTCACTCCAGTATAATAAATTTAAAATGTAACCAAATTGTAACACATTTTGGGCGTTATGTCAACAAAAGCGGGCAAAAACTGTGGAAAATGCAGTCAACCCCAAGCACTTGTGCAGGAAAAACTGCAGCACAACAAGATTTGGTGGAGATCGCATCCCGGAGAGAAAAATAAAAAATCGCAGCGCAAAATAAATTTTACGCTGCGGTAAAAGAATGTATGAGAAATTATCTGTGTTTTGCAGCGGCGATCCGGCAATAGCACAATTTGGCGCGGAGGGCAATAAGCGATTTCTTGACAAGGCGGGGCGGTGGGAATAAAATTAAAGGGAAAATATAAGAAAGAGAATTAAGGCATGAAAAAGGCGATATTTTTCGATATTGACGGAACGATAATGGACGAATACGGCTATATCCCCGCGTCGGCGGTAGAGGCCATCAATGCCGCGCGCGCAAAAGGCGTGGCCTGCATCGTGAACACCGGGCGTCCATATGTGCATATTGAGCCGAGCATCGTGGACATCGGCTTTGACGGTTATCTCTGTTCCTGCGGTCAGCATTTTATCATGGACGGAGAGAGCAAATTTCGCGCCGAGGTGGATCCTGCGGTCTGCGCCGAGATAGTGCGCAGGGCGGAGGAAAGCCGACTGGACGCGTATTATGAGGCCGAGGAGAGCATGCGCCAGCTGCTGTGCCACGAGCCGGACACCGGCATGAGAATGTATCTTGAGCGCATGATAGAGCGCGGCTTCGAGGTTTTCAACGACCCGCGCGAGGAAGGCTATGTCTTCGACAAATTCTGCATCTGGGCGCGCGAGGACAGCGATTTCGAGTCCTTCGCCGCGTATGCGAGCCGCTATTACACGCTCATAGCGCGCCAGGGCGGAATGTACGAGTGCATACTGCACGGCTATTCCAAGGAGACAGGCGTTTACGCGGTGTGCGAGCTGCTCGGCGCGGACGCGGGCGAGTGCTACGCCATAGGCGACAGCGCCAATGACCTTTCCATGCTCCGCGCAGTGGGTCACTCCATCGCCATGGGCAATTCCCCGGAGAATGTGCGCGAGGCCGTGGAGTTCGTGACGGACGCGCTGCGCGAGGACGGACTTGCCCACGCGCTGGAGCACTACGGACTGGCATGAGCGAAAATGAATAAATATGCAAATTGGGGTGCCCTTTCGGACACCCCAACAATCATATTATAGCAAAAATATACGCCAAAAGTCAATAAAAAACGAAAGTGCGCGGCGAGAATCTCCGAAAACAACAAGCAGCATCGGTTAAATTCGGACAATATACCAACTTGAAAAGTGAGGGGAGAGGTGGTATATTGTAACCAGAAAGGGTGATACCCGATGAACAAATGAGTAAGGACTCTTAGATAGTAAAAAGAGTCGATCCTGCAGAAAGAGAGGTTAAAATGATGTTAGATATCAAGATGTCAGAGAAATAAGCCTTGACCGAAGCGACAATGCGAGGGTCAAGGCTTATTTCTTTTTTAAACGATATCGCGCATCGGTCTGCAGGGGGCAGATAAGAAAAGAACGAGAGC
>JAZOBQ010000097.1:0-2738 GCA_045596005.1 Oscillospiraceae bacterium | reverse complement strand
TTCCTCCCGAAACATCAAAATTTACAGGGCATTGCTGCCGTAGAGAGCCAGTAAGTCCTCCTTCACCACGAAGAAGGATGCGCCGCCCCAGCGGACGCGGCAGAGCTTATGCTCGGGGTCGCCGGCCTCGGCGTACTTGTGGTTGAGCTTATCCTCAATGACGGCATCGCCTAAATAGATATGCTCCACAAGACCGTTATAATCGTCCAAATAGCTGTGGGCAACAGGTGCGCCGTTATGGGCGGGGAAAAGAGCGTTCCATTCGCCCTTCAAACTCTTCAAGCGCAGCATATTGGCATGATGGGCGCGGAGCTTTGTGTCCAGCACGAAGTCGTAGCCGGGGATGGCCTCCGTCTCATACATCAGCACCTGTGCGCTCTCCAGCTCATCGCCTACGAAGAGATAGCCGTTCTTGCGGTCGAGGAAGGCCAAAGAGCCGTTGGAGTGGGAGGAGATGTCGATGAGTTCAATGACGCGACCGCCCAAATCAATGGTATCGCCGTCCTTCACCAGCACGCATTCATAGTTGGGGTAGGGGAGCTTGGATACATCGAAGGGGAGGCGACGGCAGGTGAACATATCGTCCTTGGCACCTTGCAGCATCATGACCTTCTCCCACTCGCCGTTGCCGCCGGAGTGGTCGAGGTGACCGTGGGTCAAAATGACCTCCACGGGCTTGTCTGTCAGCTTCTCCACCAGCCCACGGAGATTTCCTGCGCCCCAGCCGGTGTCGATAAGGAGAGCTTTTTCCTCACCCAGCAGCAGGTACATATTCTGACTGCCTCCCATAAAGTTGAGGACATAGGTATCTTCATTGATTTTCCAAGGCATGTACGAGCCGAAAATTTCTACCGGATTGGGTCCCATAGTCAGTTCTCCCTTCGCTTTTATCTTTTTCATTATAACACAACGGGCGTCCATGGTTCAAGCCGCCTTCAGTTTTATCTTAAAAGAAACGTGTTCTCCTCTTCGTGCAGCTTTTTTACTATACAGAGACTCCCACACATTAAATATAACAAATATGCGCCTATTCGTACATATAGAAATCTGGTTAAAATACGACTTTTTTTGCTTCATGTCTTGACAGCGCCTTGATTAGGTAGGTATACTCAAGAAAGATATTGCAAGGAGGTATCCCCCTGTGAGCAACGATAAAAAGTACGCGACAATCGGAATGGTATACGACTTTCTTGTAAAAATGCACCAAAAAACAGAGCGGGACTACTCTTTTCCCGAGGCGATGGTCTCGTTGGAAAACGAGGGAGCCTTGCTCAGCAGTCCTACGCCCATTCCGCCTTTTTATTCCGATATGAGCATGGATGAGTTTGTCGAATTTCTTCGTCAGCTTCCTATTTTTGCCAATCCCATTCTTCCGCAAGTGCATACCTATATGGAAGACCCCTCTGTAGAAGAATCTGTCCTTTTTCCTGAGGGAAAGGACGTTTTCTGCATTCTCAACATGCCTCACATGGTCACGCTTGCCCATAATCACAACTTTTTTGAGCTCACCTATGTGCTCAAGGGCAGTTGTACCTTCCTATTTGAGGGCGAGTCTGCCACACTGTCTGCCGGCGATATCTGCATTGTTTCTCCCGGTTCAGGTCACAGCTTACCTTTGGAGCCCGGCTGCATTGCCCTGTCTATAGTAGTGCGCCGCAGCACATTCGACTCTCTGTTCGGCTCTTTGCTGGCGCAAAAGGATTTGGTCAGCCTCTTTTTCCGCAACAGCCTGTATGCCCCCAAGCGCGCCAACTACATTTTGCTGAAAACCGGCATTGATGCCATGACGCTCCACACTGCGCAACAGCTGGTTTATGAAACCAATGTTGAGGATTCCTATGCCAACAGCAATTCCGTGTCGCTGCTGAAAATCTTCCTCGCCCGCGCTATGCGCGCAGCCAGCGCCGCCATTACCCTGCGACATTATGAGGGGTATAGCAGCGAAGGCTTTGACTTTGCTCTGGTTCTCCAGTACATTCAGCAAAATTATCAGACCGTCACCCTCTCTGGTTTGGCGAAAACCTTCCATTTCAGTGAAACGTACCTGAGCAAGCAGATCCGCAAAAACCTCAACCAAAACTTTACGGATGTGCTGCGCTCACTGAAGATGAATCACGCTGTGGATTATCTTCTCAACACCTCCATGAAAATCAGCGAGATCGCCGATGCCGTGGGCTACGACTCGGTAGACCACTTCTCCCGTACCTTCCGAAAGGTGTACGGCACATCCCCCTTGGAATACAGAAAGCATCACTAAGCGGAGGCATCGCACCATGAATACGCTTACCATTACACACTTAAAAATCAACGGACAGGCGCACGTTGCCTTTACCGATACCAACGAACTGCACTTCTCTGTGTGGGTCGAGGGCGCAGCGGAGGCCATGCGCCTGCGCTTGATGGAGGGCGATACCCTCTACTGGGACAGCGGAGCGCTTCCGTGGCAGCCCTATTTCTCTGCAACCCTTCCTTTGAAGCGTAAAACCTCTTACACCGTCATCGCCGAAGTCAGCGGCGCAGGTACAATAGCGGAAGCTGCCATGACTCTCCGCAGCGGTATGATGGGGGAGATGTGGCAGGGACAGTGGATCGAGCCGCAGCAGGAGGCCGCCATCCCCGAGCGGGACATTCTCTTCTTTGAACAGTTCGTCCCCATGCCCGATCATTTCGGCGGTCATGACCGTCTGCGCCCCGTGCAGGAATTGCGCCGCTGCTTTGCGCTGGACACGCTGCCCGAA
>JAZOBQ010000096.1:0-6624 GCA_045596005.1 Oscillospiraceae bacterium | reverse complement strand
TGTAGCAGTAGATTCCGCCCCTGGAAAACTCTGCGTAGGACGGCAGCTCCCGCTCCTCTTTTCTCAGCTCTCCATAGATGTGCTCAAGCCACTTCGCAGCGCTTCTGCCCTCGCTGAATTCCTCGCCATATCCGAGGCGTTCGGCAAGCTCACAGAGCCAGTCGTATTCAAAGCGACACTCACCGGGCGGCTCAATAATCTTCTTCGCGAAACCGAGGAAATCGCCGTAATGCCAAGGGAAAGTAATGTTGTCCTGCTCCAGCGGAGAAACCGCCGGCAGCAGTATATCCGCGAAAAGCGCGCTCGAGCTCATAAAAATATCCGAGCACAGGATGAACTCGCATTTCGATTCATCGCGCAGTATTTCCGCCGTGCTGTTTATGTCGCCATGCTGGTTTATCAGGCAGTTTCCGGCTAGATTGACCATCATCTTCAGATCGGATGGCAATCCCTCTCCGCCAATAACTCCGTCAAGTGCGCCCATCTCGTGTCCGCGTACTACGGCTTCAGTCCATGTATAAGACGGGATCGACATCGGGAATGGATTTTTCGGCTTAGGAAAGTCCGGATTTTTATGACCCATATACATGCCGTTTCCGCAGGCCCATCCGCCCCATACGCCAACATTTCCTGTCATGCAGGCCAGAAGCATGCCGCCTCTCGCCCCCTGTTCTCCGTATGCGTGGCGCTGGGCGCCGAGGCCCTGAATAAGCGCGGCAGGCTTTGCCCCGGCATAGCGCAAAGCAAGGGAGCGAATCGTTCCGGCAGAAACTCCTGTTACGGTTTCCGCCCATTCCGGAGTTTTTGCTATACCGTCGTTTTCTCCCAGCATCCAGCTGAGATAGCACTCGCTGGGGTCGATGGCTTCCGGCATATGCTCTTTGTCGAAACCGATGCAGCAGCGGTCGAGAAAATCCCTGTCATGCAAACCCTCGCTGTATATAACATAGGCCATTGCGTCAAGCATGGCAGCGTCCGTGGCAGGTCGAATGGGAATCCATTCCGCTCCGAGACGGCGCACCGTATCGCTCTCGCGTGGGTCCACAACAACAATGGGTATCCCCTTTTTCGCGGCTTTTTTCAGATAATGCATACTCGCGCAGTCAAACCGGGTGTCGGCAGGATTATGCCCCCAGAGGATAATGAGCTTGCTTTCAAGCCAGCTTTCCGGACTGTTGCCCGTTACCGTTGTGCCGTACATGAGCTTCGCCGACTGCGTCATGCACGCGGATGAATAGGAATTATAGCGACCGAGGAAGCCTCCGTCCAGAGCAAGCAGTCTGCGCGCGAGGTCGCAGCCGTTGATAAGGCCGGACATTCCCGTGGCGTAGTTTACATAACGCGAACCTGGACCATAGCTGTCGCGTATCCTCACCCACTCAGCGGCGATAATATCAAGAGCCTCGTCCCAGCTTATGCGCTCGAAGCGGCCTTCGCCGCGCTGACCCACACGCTTCATGGGGTAGAGCAGTCTATCCTCGCCGATGAAGGTCTCGTGGCAGCGCAGACCCTTCGGGCAGGCCGTGAGCGGCACTCCCTCCCCTGCCTCGGCAGCGGTTTGGGTGCTCATACGCAGGATTTTTCCGTCTTTAACATGGGCGCGCAGCAGGCAGCGCCCGCCGCAGTTATTCAGTCCCGTGGTCTCGATGATAGTTTCCTTTCCCATTCGTCCCACCTTCTTTCAACTCGATTTTGCTTAATCTATATATACCATAGCTCGGGCGGCAAGTACAGAGCAAACATTTTTCTCCATCATTCGCCTTCAAGCCTTGCTTCTTTATATATAAAGTGTTAGAATACAAGGTACTATATTTTTTCGGAGAAAAAGCATGAAAAGATTTCTGTGTGCGATACTGACACTTCTTATAGTTCTCGGCTGCGCCCCCGCCTTTGCGGCATTCGCAGCGGAGGCCCCTCCTATGCTCATCATGTCCGCTCCCGGGAGCGAGGCGGCCAGCTGGGACGAGATTATCGAGGACTTCCTTACCGAGAACGGCATCAAACCCGAGAGCGTGGCCATGGGCTACTACAACACCGTCACGGGTGAGGAGCACTATTTCAGAGGCGACGCGCAGATGACTGCCGCGAGTGTCAACAAAGTCCCTTTGAATATGTACTACGCCGAAAAGATCTTTAACGGCGAGATAAGCTGGGACACTCCTTACGGCGGACTTCCCTACAAGCAGGCGCAGGAACTGAGTCTGCGTTATTCCAACAATGACTACACCAACGCCATGATAGACAGTATCGGCGATTATCCCGTTTACCGCCGCGCCATCTGTCCTTACATAGGCGTTGACCCCGACGAAAAGGAACATGCATTCTTTACCGTCAATGAGTTCACCACCGAGCAGATAATGTACGCCCTCAAGCTGCTCCATGCCGACCCCGAACGCTATCCCGGCGTTAAGGACAATATGCTCCTCGCCAATCCCGGCGAATACTTTGAGCAGACCGTCTCCGACTATGAGATCGCCCAGAAATACGGCTGGTTTGTGATCGACGGACATAACTGTATCAACTGCGTCGGTATAGTCGAAACTCCCGAACCCATACTGCTCACCATCTTTACCGACAACTGCGCCATGGGCAAGGACATTCTCGGCGAATACTGCGCAATGATGTGCGCTTACACGGAGGACAGCATAGCTCTGCGCGCTCAGGCCGAGGCAGAGCGTCTCGCTGCAGAAGCTGAGGCCGAACGCCTCGCAGCCGAAGAGGAAGCGGCAAGAGCCGCCGAGGAGGAAGCCGCCAAGGCAGCAGAGGAAGAACGTCTCGCCGCCGAAAAAGAAGCCGCCGAACGCGCGGAGGCAGCCAAAAGAGAGCAGGAGAAAGAGGAAGAGATGTACACCACCGAAAACACTTTACGCGTAGTCGTCTGCATACTGGCCTGCGCCCTGCTGGCCATCGCCCTCGGCATAGTTTCCCGACACAGCAAAAAACCTGCCGACACCAAAGAGAGAACCGGTGTGATACGCAATATACTGTCCGTCCTCATTGGTGCCTGCGCCATAGTAGCTATAATTGCTACGGTCAAGGTAGTCTCCTACGGACTTGAAGCAAAGCCCGTCATCATGGACGAGAGCAGCGCCCCCGAAGCCGTTGCCGAACAGTTTATGGAGCATGTACTCTCCGGCGAGAGTGCCGAAGCCGAAAAACTGCTTCTTGGAAGTGGCAAGCTCGGACTTGATTCCGTGCCCGAGGACGCACTCGGCAGCATGCTTTATTCCGCACTGCAGGAGAGCTTCTCCTATGAAAAGCTCGGCGAATGCACCGAAGACAGCATCGACGCGAGCCAGTCGTTCACCGTCACATATCTTGACATTCCCTCCATCACCGCGCTGCAGCAGGAGGCCACCAATGCCCGCCTCGCCCAATATCTCGAGGCCGCCGAGCGCGCCGAGGAAGTTCAGGCCGATGACGGCAGCTATCTCCCAGAAGTCGCCATGCGCGCTCTTGAAGAAGTGACCGAAGAGCTGCTGCTCAGTGCCGAAGACCATTATGTCAGCACCGAGCTCACCATCCGTCTCCAGTATTCCGCCGGAGAATGGAAGGTCATAGCCGATGAAGACCTCTTTGCCATTCTTTCCGGCAACACCGCCTATTGAGAAAGGCGGACGCTGAGAAATGAAAATACTTAAATTGCTCGGCTGTGCTGCCGCCGGCATTGCGGCGATCGCGCTGACAATGCTGATGCTGCTCGGTTTTCTGAGCTCCACAGGCAGTGAAACCGTTTCCGCCGCGGACTCTGTCTCCGCGTCGATAATGAGCAAATTCGGCATGTTCGTCAATAACTCCTCCTCCGAGGCGCTTGACGGCATCGTCCCAATAAAAAAGGTCTATTCCATTGCTGAGGACGTTATCATCGCCCCCGAACCTGACCAGAGTCTTTTCGGCAGCGCAGCAGATCCTGCCGAGCTTGATAGCGTCATTGCGGACGCATCAAAGCTGCTTGACGGACAGGAAACTCTCTTCAACAGCGACATTGAGTTGATGAAAGACAGCAAAATAGACTATTATCTCGACGAGACTATCCTCGCAATAACATGGAAACAGGCCATAAAGGGAGCTTGCTACACCTTCTCCGAGATCAAAATCGCAGACGCCAGCCAGTTCCGCCGCTATCTCGCCGACAACACCTTCGGTTCCAGCATACAGTACCGCCCATCCGACATGGCGACCACAGTAAACGCAGTCGTAGGAATGAGCGGAGACTTCTATAAGTTCCGCCCTTTGGGCATCGTGGTATACCAGCGCAATGTCTACCGCTCCGCCGGTCTGGAGGTCGACACCCTGTTCATCGACTCTAATGGCGACTTCCACTTTGTCAAGCGCGGCGAAATACTAGACCAGGCCACTGCAGAAAGCTACGTCGAGGAAAACGACATCGTCTTTTCCCTGTCATTCGGCCCCGTTCTCATCGATGACGGCGTCAATGTTACTCCCAACATCTACTCCATCGGTGAGATACACGACACATATTCCCGCGCTGCCATTGCCCAGCTCGGTGATAAACACTATCTGCTCGTGACCATCAACTACGAAGGCCCCTATATCGCCGCGTCCACCATCGGTCAGCTGGCAGAGACGCTCCACAGCATGGGCTGCAACAAGGCCTACACCCTTGACGGCGGTCAGACGGGCACTATCATAATGAATGACGTCGTTATCAACAACGTTGACTACGGCGAACAGCGCAATATCAGCGACATCATCTATTTCGCCACGGCTCTGCCGGATTGAGAGGTGCGGAAACATGAACAAAATTGCTTACATATTTGACGGCTTCGTCATAAACTGGTCGTCAATAATAATCGTGCTCGCGGTGGTCTCCGCGATACTGGTGAGCCTTGCCCTTGCCGTAAGACGGCCGGGTTATGCCACCCCCTATGCCGTATCGCTGCCCATAGCCATGATCCTCGGCTGCGTCTTTGCCCGTGCCATCCACTGGTACTGCCGCACCGACCAGTATGACAGCTTCGCTCAGGTCTTCACAGATTTCTCCGTGGGCGGTTTCTCCCTCATCGGACTCGTCATCGGTGTACTTCTTGCTGCTCTCATCGTCTGGGCTATCGGTCTCGCTCCCAATCTCGGCAAACTGCTCGATATCCTTTCCCCCGGCGCCGCCGTCGGCATCGCTCTCGGCAGACTCAGTTTTCTTTTCAACTATGCCGACCGCGGAAAGGTCTTCATCGAAAACGAGGCCAACCGCCGCCTGCCCATTGGCTCCGCTGTCATCAACGTCAGCTCCGGCGCTACCGAGTGGCGCTTTGCCACATTCTTTGTGCAGGCTCTCGTTGCCGCCGCCATCTTCGTTATCGTGCTGCTTCTGTTTCTCGTCATCACCCGTTTCGTGCTGAAAAACGGCAAGTCGAGCGCCGGAATGGTATTTTTCGTATTCACGACACTCTATTTTTCCAGCGAGATCCTGCTCGACTCCACGCGCTACGATGCCCTTTTCCTGCCCTTCAACGGTTTCGTCAGCTTTATGCAGATTTTCGCGGCGATGATGGTGGTTTTCCCCTATATCTGGGTCGCTGTCCGCTCTGTGAAGTTCAACGGACTGAAGTTCTGGCACTTTATCATCTGGGTGCTCTATCTCGGTGGTCTCGGTCTCGCCGGATACATGGAATATTATGTCCAGCGCCACGGTAATCTCTATATGCTCAGCTATACTCTCATGGCTACTGGTCTGGTGCTCTCCATGGCCTGTGCAATCGTCACCATGGCTACAACACTGAGACTCAAGAAAAAAGAAGAATGCTGAAAAGCCCAAAAAACCGGCTCCGCAAAAATGCGGAGCCGGTTTTTTCATGCAGTTTTCTTCGGGATTCTTATCTGCTGGCGAGAGCGTCGGCGTAGAATGCGTCCATCTCTTCCTTGGTGGGGAAGTTTGCAACGAACATCTGGTTGCCCATGGCACCGGAAAGTGCGTCGGGGATACGGTCGATCATCTTCATGTTGGCAGCATACTTCTCAGCCAGAGCTTCGTTGGAAAGGACGAAATCCTTGCCGTCGCGGCGGCCGGCGAAAGCGCAGAAGTTGTGCTCGCCCTGAGGCATGAGGGTGGAGTCATAGGCGATCATGTCGGCCCAGATCTTGTAGACGTTGGTGGAGTGGGCGAAGTTGATCATGTCGGGAGTGAAGCCGCCGCAGGGGCGCATATTCACCTCGAGAGCCACGATCTCACCGGCCTTGCCCAGACCTTCCTGATCCTCGGTGAGGCGGAAGAACTCAAAGTGGACGAAGCGGCTCTTGACGCCAAAACTCTTGACAGTGGCTCGGCCGGCAGCGCGGGTGTCTTCGGGCAGCTCCTTGTGGATGTAGTAGATGGAGTTGTCGTTGTCGTTGACGATGTCCATGATGGACATGGGGGTCACATTGCCGGTCTCGAAGATGGGCTCGCCGTTGGAGTCGATGATGGCATCGTAGCTGTTGACCTCGGCATGGATGAATTCTTCCATGATGTACTGAACGCCTTCCACCTTCTTCTGCATGAACAGCTCCAGATCGGCCTCGTTCTTGATCTTCCAGGTGTCGGAAGCGCCCACGCCGTTGTCGGGCTTGGCCACCACAGGGTAGCCCACTTCCTTGATGAACTTCTTGCAGCCGGCGATGTTCTTG
>JAZOBQ010000095.1:0-6393 GCA_045596005.1 Oscillospiraceae bacterium | reverse complement strand
TGGAAGGGGCTATTACCGGCTTGGCCCCTGTAAGGGGCACTGAATTATATTATTGCATCACATGCCCTACCACCCGTAAACGGGATAAACGCATTTCTGAAGCACTCTACTAACATTCAGTGCCCTACTTACGGGAGTTTGCTTTCCTTCGGAAAGCCTCATGCTAAAGCTTTTTATCTTCCCCCGGTAGAACCGGGGGTTTATTTCCACGCCTAAAGGCACCAATAAAAGGGATGCACCCCAAGAGAGGGTGCATCCCTTTTTATTTCTGCTCAGCTTCCCTTTACGTTCTTTCTCGCAAGGGGAGTTTTGTTGCCCTTTTCGTCAACTATGAAGGTGTTCTCCAGCAGGGAGATGGTGCTCGCGCGCCACTCCTCAATATACTCCTTGCGGAGGGCGGCCTGTTCGGCCAGCTCCTCGGGAGTGAGTTCGCGCTGTTTTTTCAATCGGGCAAGTTCGTTTATTCTGTCAAGTTTCTTCTGTATCATATTTATTGATCCTCAATCGTTCCAAGTTCGTCCAGATTCTTCTCAAATGCGTCCATAAAGTGGTCGAGGAAATACTTCACCTCAGGCAGAGGACTGTCCTCCAGAGTGCGGCGGGTGCTCACTTCGGCGGAGGCAAATTCGCGGTTGCCGGCCTTGCGCTCCTCGACGCACTTGATATATGCGCTTATCTTGTCCGCAGCCTTCACAAGCTCATAGCGTTTCGGATCCTCCGGCGCGGCAAAAAGCTCGGCGTAAGACCCGCGCAGCTCACCGGGCAGAGTTGCCAGAAGCTTGGAGCAGGCCAGCGATTCCACCTCGTCATAGGCGCTCTTTATGCGGCGGCTGTGGTACTTTATGGGGGTGGGCAGGTCGCCCGTGAGTATCTCGCCCGCATCGTGGAAAAGGGCGATGGCCGCCTGCTCATTGGGGTCGCAGTCGCCGCCGAAAACATCGCGGCGGATAAGACCGAGGGCGTGGGCGATAACGGCGACCATGTGGCTGTGTTCCTGGATATTCTCGCGCTCGCTGTTGCGCATAAGGCTCCAGCGAACTATATATTTCATGCGTCCTATGAAGGCGAAAAAGTCGTATTTCATGCCTTCACCTCACTGTTCTGCCTTTTCACAAGGCTCTTTGTCTTCCAGCGTCCGCTGGCATAGTAGATAATATCAAACAAAAGCGCTGCGCTCCAGCCGTAGGCAAGGTTTTCCCAGCAGGCCTCATAGCCCACGCCGAAGGCATAGACCATGATATAGGCAAACACAACGCGTACACCGAGGGCGATGCAGGATGCGGCTGTGGCAGCCATGGGGTCTCCGCAGCCCTGGAACATTCCGCTGAAGGGAATATAGAGCGCGAATATCGGATAGCACAGGCAGATGAAGCGGAGATACTGCACGGACTGGCTGACCTCCTCGCCGCTGACGCCGAAAAGCTTGGACAAAGGTGCAGCGAAAATGTAAAGAGGCACGCAAATTATCGCCACCATCACGATATCGATGGCGAGGGCGCTTACAATGCCGCGCTTCACGCGGTCATATCTGCCCGCGCCGGTATTCTGACCGGAGAAGGCCGCCATGGCCTGGTTGATACCCATGATGGGAATGGATGCATAGTGGTCATAGCGCGAGCCGACGGTGAAGGCCGCCATGGTTACAGCGCCGAAGGAGTTGACGAGGCGCTGCATGGCAATGTGGCCAAAGCTGATAACAAGGTGCTGCACCGTGGTGGGAATGGCCATCTTGAGGCAGACGGTGAACTTCTCCTTGTCGAAAACGAGCTCACCGCGCTTGAAGCGGAATTCGGGATATCTTTTGAACATATATCCCACACTGACCGCCATGCAGGCGGCCTGAGCGATAACGGTCGCCGCGGCGGCGCCGGCAACGCCCCATGAGAACACCGCCACAAACAAAAGGTCGAGGACGACGTTTGCAAGCGTTGCGACCAGCAGGAAGTAGAGCACCGCCTTACTGTCGCCCACGGCGCGGAGTATTCCGGCAACGGCGTTATATACGAACTGGAAAATCAGTCCTATGGAGTAGACGCAGATATAGTTCACGCAGTATTTCAATATCTGCTCATCGCGCACATTCAGCAGATATTTCGACGCAGGCATGGCGGTGGCTATACAGAACACCGTGAAAAAAACGCCGAGGGAAATAAGCATTATAAGTATTGTGGAGGCGGTGCGGCGCATCTCGTCAAAGCGGCGTGCTCCGAAAAGCTGGCTGATAACGACGCCGCTGCCGTTCGCCACGCCCATCGCCAGAAACACGAAAACCGTGGTATAGCTCATGCAGCTTCCCATGGCCGCGAGCGCCGTGGAGTTGACGAAGTTGCCGACGATGATGCCGTCCACCGTGGAGTAGAGCTGCTGGAGCAGGTTGCCCAGCATGATGGGCAGCGCGAAAACGAGTATGGCGCGCCACTCAACTCCCTGTGTCATATCATTTTTTCTCATTTATGTTCCTTCTTTGATATAGAGATAGGCAGACCGCGGAAGTGTTTTTTTACCACTTGTTCTTGACCTTTTCCGCGAAGCCGAAGAAATCCTTGACCTCAATAACGCTGCCGTCATCGAGCACAGCCTTACCGGTAAAGCGGCCGAAAACCTGGTGCTGGATGGATTCTATCACGACCACGCTGGTGCCGCTGTAGCGGTCGAGCACGGGGATAAAGTCCATCTCGAAGCGGCCGTCGTCGCTCGTGAAGGTCCAGGGACTCATATAGTCCTCGCTGCCGTCCTCTTTCTCGGGGATATTGAAGCTGACATTGCTCAGCTTGTGAGCCTTTCCGTTGTAGAAAAGCATATTCTCTGTGGCGGCGCGGGTATCGCCGAAGCCGTAGCCGATGTTGAAGCCGAAGGGCACGCCCTCGACCTCGCCGCTGGCGGAGCCCCAGTACCAGGTGTTCTGATAAGTCCATACGCCGCGTCCCCAGTCGAGCACGCCGAAAGAGTCGGCAGGGTCGAACTCATAGGTCTTTCCGCCGAAGCCGTAAGTGACGGTGCCGGATGCGCGCAGGCAGTTTATTTTCTGGTTATAATAGAAATGGGCCTCCTTGTCGAAGGGAGTTGCTATGACCATGCTCTCCTCAGGCTCGTCGCCCAGCTCTATTTTGGCGGTAAGACTGCCTTCGGGGCCGAACTTCTTCATCTGGGCGATGAGGACGCGCTTGCCGTCGACATGCTTGAAGTGGATGGAATAGTCCTTGCCCACTATGCTCACATCGCCTTCGGCGGAGCTGGAGGGGAAGCCGGTACGGCCCATAGGCAGTATGCGCATGGGACTGTTGGTTATCTCCCAGCCCTCTTCAAAGTTGAGCAGGGAAATGGAGTCAAGACCCATGTAGCTGTTGTCGGCAATGGTCAGAGCAAGGCCGAAACGGCCGTTGCCGATGAAGTAGTAATCCCACTCCTTGATGCGCATGGGATTGGCCTTTATGTCCCCGCGGCGGTATGCAGGCAGAAGCTTTTTGGCATAGCCGGGTTCGGTGAGGTTGCCCTTTTCGTTGAGAAGGGGTATGCGTCTTGTGATTTCGTGCTGCATATCGATGCCTCCTATGAAAACAGATTTACAGTCTGCCCCCTTTGGGGCAGAGAATCAGTTATATCTCCGTTCTTTCTTTATCGCGCGGATATCGCGTCCGCGGAAGGGTACGGTGTCGTATTCGCCGAAGATGCGGCTTATCACCTGAGGGGTGTAGCGCTCGCTCATCTCGGCGGCGCTGAGGTTGGTGCTGACGATGGTCTTTTTGCCGCTCGTCAGACGGGAGTTGATGATATTGTAGAGCGCGGAGTGGGTGAACGCGGTGCTCATCTCCGTGCCCAGATCGTCCAGAATAAGCAGATCGCAGTCGAGTATGCGGCGCACGCGCTCGCCCGCAGCCTCGCTCTGAGCCATGTCGCGGGAGAATTTCCTGTCCTCGAAAGCGGCGAAAGCGTCGCCCGCAGTCTCGTACACTACGGAAAATCCCTTGTCGGAAACGGCCTTTGCAACGCAGCCGCTCAGGAAAGTCTTGCCCAGTCCCGTGCCGCCGCGGAAAAGCAGATTCGGAGACTCCGCGCCGAAACCGATCGCGTAGCTGCGGCAGAGGCT
Source organism: Oscillospiraceae bacterium (assembly GCA_045596005.1). Taxonomy (GTDB): domain Bacteria; phylum Bacillota; class Clostridia; order Oscillospirales; family Oscillospiraceae; genus SIG459. The sequence goes on along the minus strand of JAZOBQ010000095.1, from coordinate 2,306 downwards.
CAGCGTCATCTCCATAAGCTCCCTGTCCGCACCGGTGTAGTAGTCGAGGCTGAAAGCAGAGAAGCTGTCGCCCTCGTGTCCGGGAATGGAGCTGAGATAAGCGCTTTTTTCCTCCTCATAGAGCTTCATAAGGCAGGAACACACCGCTCCGGAGCTTGTGTAACCCGTGTCGCGGCAGACGGCGCAGGAGTAAACGTCCTCCAGATAATCGGCGGGGTATCCGGCTTCCACCAGCGCTTCGGCTCTGTCGGAACAAAGTTCGAGGCTGCGCGCGGAAATTGCGTCCAGCTCGCGCTTTGCCGCCTCGCCTTTTTTCAGGCTCGCGGATATGACCTCGCCCATGAGCGCGCGGAGGGCAACATCTATGCGGCGCACTTCGGACACGCGGGTATAGACCTCGAGCAGTCTCTCCTCGTGGAGCTTTTCGTTATTTTCTTTTATAATAGCAAGGCGTTCTCTGGCTTTGGCCATGAGTCTTCCGTCGACAGCCATTTTCAGTTCTCCTTATTCTTCATATGGGCATACATACGGCGCAGATCCTCCGCCTCTCTGTCGCCCGTGTCGGGCGCAGTGGAAACGGAAGACTTTTTGCTCTGGCGCGGGTCTCCGGAGGTGATAGCCGCCGCGCTGTGAAGTCCCTTTTCGTGCCACGAGCGCACTATCTTGTCCATGTATCGCCACGCGAGCTTGCCGGTACCAAGCACAGTGCGGTCATATGCAATGGCAAGCCCCTCCGGCTCAAAGCCCATGTCGAGCCATGACTCTATGTAGCGCTTTTCTCCGGGGCTCAGTTCTCTGCCCTTTATCTGAAGCATTTCCGCGATGCGGAACATGAGACTCTTTTTATCCTTTTCGTACTTTATATGCTCCTCGGCAGCATCAAGACTCACGATCTCCTGCTCCGCCCAGTACCACGCTTCCTTTTCGATGCAGCGCATGGTGGGCATTCGTCCCTCGCCGTGGTTCTCGCGGTAGGTCTCGATGCAGTGGGTGATGAGCAGCATGATGACCTCAGCAGGCAGGCCGAGATGATCATAGATGCCGAAAAGCGTGCGCATATCCGCAGTGGAAAGCAACTTGCCGAGGCTTTGCTGCACGGCATCCACCAGCGCTTCAAAGACGCTGTCGCGCCCTGCGCGGCTTACGATGTCCGCGGCGGAATACTCGGGCAGCTCGCTGCTCTCAAGATGCTTTTCGGCGCGGAGAAGTCCCATTTCGCGCAGCGCAGACGCGGCGGCGCTTATCTCGGCCTCGCTGCGTCCAAGCTCCTTTGCCGCAGCGGAGACGGAAAGTCCTCCGCGCAGCTGTATATGCAGGTACAAAAGGGCGGCGAGACCTTCACCGCGCACGATGAGTTTTTCGGCGCTCTCGGCGCTGAAGACTATGCTTTTGTCGCTCAAGGGTCTCCCCTCCTTTTCTTTTGGTGTGTATGGGTGGTGGGCGGTTCAAAAATTGAACTGCGGGCCGGCCGGGTGTCCGGCCCCTACATTCATTATTTTGCTGCGCAGTAAAATCGTGAATGCTGGGGCGACCATTGGTCGCCCGTTTACACCGTGCAGACCACAAAATTCCGCATCGTGCGGCAAAATGGGTCTATTGCTCCTATTTTGTGTCTATTCTCGGATTATACCATATAAATAGCGCTTGAATCAAGGACTTATTATGTGGTATAATTTATGCTCAGAATTATAATTGCCATTAGTGTGTCCACTTGTCGATATAGAGGTAAATAAACAATGCTTGAACTTCTCTCTCCTGCCGGCTCTCCAGAAGCCGTTGTTGCCGCCGTTCAGAGCGGTGCCGACGCCATATATCTGGGTCTGGGCAGCTTCAACGCCCGAAGAGGCGCAAAAAACTTCACAGAACAGGAGTTTCTCGACTCCGTAAAATACTGCCATGAGCGCGGCTGCAAGGTTTACGTCACGCTCAACACCCTCGCGTCCGACCGCGAGATGGAGGATGTAGCCGAACTCGGACGCTTCGTCTCCGAAGCCGGCGCTGACGCCGTTCTGGTGCAGGATCTCGGCGTGGCAAAGGTGCTGCGCGCGGCATGCCCCGACCTGCCTCTGCACGCCAGCACCCAGATGAGCGTGCACAATCTCGGCGGCGTTCATGCGGCGGCGCAGATGGGCATCACCCGCGTGGTGCTCGCCCGCGAGCTTACGCTCGACCAGATAGCCATTATCGCCTCCCGCTCCCCCATCGAGGTGGAGGTTTTTGTCCACGGCGCGCTCTGCTTCTGCCACAGCGGCCAGTGCTATATGTCCGCCCTCATCGGCCGCCGCAGCGGCAACCGCGGCATGTGC
>JAZOBQ010000094.1:0-18574 GCA_045596005.1 Oscillospiraceae bacterium | reverse complement strand
GTGCTTTCATACAGAGACGTTCCTTTAGAACATTTGGACAATATGGGGGAATATATTTCGATGTAAAGGCGAGGTACTTTCCCCTTGTCGGGAAAGTACCCAAAGGGACACCAAAGGGCTGCGAGCCCTTTGGAATCCCGTGGGGATTTATAACTGCTTATTAACCCAGATAATAAAAGTCATCCGCAGGTACGGCGCCGCCTATGGACTGAGGGGCAACGGAGAGCATTGCTTCGAGGAAACTACCCATGGGGGCGACCATGTCCTCGCCAGCGATAAAGCAGAGGTTGCAGTTGGGAATGGCCTTTTTGGCAACGGGAGCCTGAGCGAAAATACCGGCGGCGACGATCATTTCAGCAGCGGCGTCGATATCATCGGAAAGGAAGGCGATGGAAGCTTCATAGTCCTTGAGGAAAACGGCAAGTTCGGCAGCATGAGCCTCGGCGAATTCGCGGCGGACAACGAGACAGCCCTGAACGAGGTCTGCACTGAAGTGCGCTGCCCACTCGGCGGTAAGATCGAGCGCGACCACAAGCTTGTCATTGGAGGCCTTTGCGATCGTGACCATGGGCTCGGGGAGTACGGCGATGTCAACTTCGCCTGCTGCAACGGCGGTTCGCAGGTCGGCGGGCTGGGCGTAGGTGTTGTCTATGGTGACGTTCACGCCTGCGGCAGAGCAGATGCACTGGAAGATGAAGCTGGGATTCTGGGCGGGGGCATAAACGGTCTTGCCTTCAAGGTCGGCAAGAGAGCTGATGTTTTCGGTCTCTCCGTTGGCGACGACATAGAGTACGCCAAGGGTGTTCAGCGCCAGAAGCTGCACTCCGCCTTCGGTCTTGTTGTAAACAACGCTGGCGGCATTGGTGGGCAGGGCGGCGATATCCACGCTGCCGTTGATGAGGGCGGCGGTGATGTTGCTTGCGTCGGTTTCAACGGAGATGTTATAGTTGAGCATTTTTACGCCGGACGCGGCCTCGTTTATGAGCTTTGCCATGCCGAAACCGGTGGTGCCGTTGAGCACCATGATGTTGATAGGATCGGTGCTGAGGTCGGTTGCGGAGGCTTCGGGAATCTCTTCTGGTATGTCGGTGTCGGTGACCTCGGGAAGCACGGGTTCGGATTCGGGAGGAACGGCAGGAGTGGCAGGCTCGGCAGGTACTGCAGGCTCAGCGGGAGCAGCAGGTTCGGCAGGGATGCTCTGTCCGCAGGCGCAGAGGGATGCGAGCATAACTATAACGAGCAGTACGGAAACTATTTTTTTCATTTTTTTCTCCTTATCTGTGACAGTTGGTTTAGGCTTTTGTTTATTCGGATTTCGTGATGACACCGGAGTATGCGGTTTTGGCACTTACGCCGGGAAGCCGGCCTATTTTGCCGGAGATGCTGCTGATGACATCCTGAGGTGCGTCTATCGCGATGGAAATGATGTTGATATTCCTCTCGCGGTAGGGTATACCCATTCGTCCCAGAATGTAGCGTGCGTACTCGTGGAGTATGGCGTTTACCTTGTCCACGCAGTCGCTGTTTTCGATGATTATGCCGATAACGGCAACTCTGGATTCCATTTGTCCTGAATTCCTCCTTTCATGCCACATGGAGAACGCAAAAAGGGTAACTGCGCTCTCCGAAAGATGCAGTTACCCCATAATAAATTCTGTGTGTTTTCAGCGGCTATGAGTCGGTACGTATCCGGCACACGGCGGCTTTATATGGATAATTAACTGTATCTTCCGCCTCAATATCAATATTTTGGCGTCAGAATGTGGTCTTGTATTTCTGCCTTTATTATACAATAAACATAGCTGCATGGCAAGCGTTATGTTTTTGTCATGGGCCGAAACGCTCGGCAAAGCCTTCGGAGTAGTGGATATCCATGTCCTCGGTGATGAATACTGCCCAGACTCCGTCTGTGGAGTTGATAAGCTCCATGCCCTTGTCAAGACCCATGGAAAATACGCTCGTGCTCAGTGCGTCGCAGTCAACGCTTTTTTCGCCGATTATGCTGACGGAGATCAGGCCGTTATTGATGCTGTAACCCGTTTTGGGGTCGAGGAGGTGGTGGTAAATCTGGCCATCATGCTCGAAATATCGCTGGTAGACGCCGCTCGTGACGACGCTCATATCCGAAATGGGGACGCTTGTAATTATTTTGTCCGAGCCGCGGTAGGGGTACTGTATGCCCACCTTGAAGTCGCTGCCGTCCGGCTTGGAACCGAGACATAGGATATTGCCGCCAAGGTCGATTATAGCGCTCTGCACACCCTTTTCACGCAGCAGCTCCGCCAGTCGGTCGGCGATATAGCCTTTTGCAATTGCGCCGAGGTCGAGCACGGCTTCGCTGTCGCCGAGCGTAACGCGGGAGCCAACGATCTCGATTTTTTCATAGCCGGTGTGGCTGAGCATTTCGCTAATTGTCTCAGCAGGCGGAACGGTCGGGGACTCGGACGAAAACCCGTAGGCCGCACTCACAGCGCCCATTGTAGGGTCGAAACGGCCGCCGCTGAGCTCGGAATAGAAAAGCGAGGTTTCAAGTAAACTCAAAAGATGTTCCGAAACTTCTGCGCTGCCGGAGGCGTTGAGTGCGTATAGCTCGCTATCGGGATCGGTGCGGGAGAATATTTTTTCATATTGGGCGCATGCATCGAGACAGTCGCCGAGCACTTCGGCGTCGTCCTCGGAGTAGACGGTGACAGACACTATCGTGTCCAGAAAAAACGCGGTTTCGGTGAATTTCGCGTCACTTTTTCTGTTAAGAAAAGCGCAAGATGTTAATGAAAAAACTAACAGCAAAGATACTGTAAAAATTAATGGAAAAATCAATTTTTTTGTATTTTGGTGCATACTTTACTCCTTGCGTTCGGCGGCTTTTATTGTTATAATCTAATTTGTATTTTATATACTCTGTTCGTTTTTGCAAGAGAAATTTTTAAAAACGAAACGTGCATAAATAATGAAGGAGGAAGCAGAGTGTCAATCAAATTGCTGCACGGTGCTCATGTCCCGCACAGAAAAAATACTGCGGACTGCACCCCCAAGCGTATGCCGGTAACTGCAGGCACTATGATCACCATTCCCGTTTCCATGAACATCGGCGCCCCCGCTAAAGCCGTTGTCAAGGTCAACGATCTGGTGAAAGTAGGTCAGCTTATCGCAGAACCCGGCGGATTTGTATCCTCTCCCATCTATTCGGGAGTATCCGGCAAAGTCAAGAAACTGGACGAAGTCCTTCTGTTCCACGGCGCAAGCTGCCAGGCCATCGTTATCGAGGCCGACGGCGAGCAGACCATGTATGAGGGCATCGAGGCCCCCGTCGTCAACGATCTGCCCAGCTTCATCGAGGCTGTAAAGCTCAGCGGCGTTGTCGGTCTCGGCGGCGCAGGTTTCCCCACCGCTGTCAAGCTGAATGTAGACCCTGCCAAGGTGGACTATATCTGCATCAACGGCGCTGAGTGCGAGCCTTACATAACCGCAGATACCCGCACCATGCTCGACGATGCCGAGATGCTGGTCGAAGGCATCGAGCTGCTCAAGAAGTATCTCGATCCCGCAAAGGTCATCATCGGTATCGAGGACAACAAGCCCCAGTGCGTCAAGAAGCTCAAGGAGCTTTGCAAGGGTCTCGGCTATGTTGAAGTCAATGCCCTTCCCGCACTCTACCCCCAGGGCGGTGAGAAAGTTCTCATCCACAACACCACCGGCCGCATCGTTCCCGAAGGCAAGCTCCCCATCGATGTAGGCTGCGTTGTTATCAACACTTCCACTCTCGTCGCAATCGCAAAGTATGTCAAGACCGGTATGCCTCTCGTTGAGAAGTATGTCACCGTCGACGGCAGCGCAATTGCAAATCCCATGAACGTTATCGCTCCCATCGGTATGAGCGTAAAGCAGGTCGTGGAATTCACCGGCGGCTACAAGTGTGAACCCAAGAAGATCGTCCTCGGCGGACCCATGATGGGCGTTTCCGTTCCTTCCGATGACGAAGTCGTTGTCAAGAACACCGGCGCTATCCTCGCATTCAACGAAAAGGATGCCCGTCCTCCCGAGACTACCGACTGCATCAAGTGCGGCAGATGCATCAACACCTGCCCCCTGAACCTCATGCCTGCCCACATCGAGACTGCTTACAAGCTCGGCAAGGGCGAGGATCTCAAGAAGCTCAAGGTCAATATCTGCATGGAATGCGGCTGCTGCGCATTCGTATGCCCCGCAAAGCGTCCTCTCGTCCAGGTGAACAAGCTGGCAAAGGGTATGCTCTGGGATTACAACGCCAAGCTCAAGGCCGATGCCGAAAAGGCAGCAGCCAAGAAAGCAGAGGCAGAAAAGGAGGCAGCAAATGTCTAATTATGTAGTTTCTGTTTCTCCTCACATCACCCATAAGGACTCTACTCAGACCATTATGCGCGATGTGCTTATCGCACTTTGCCCCGCAGTCATCGCTTCCATCATCTTCTTCGGTTTCAGAGCGCTGCTCCTCACCGTAGTCTGCGTCGGCACGGCTATCTTCTGGGAGTGGGCCTTCCAGAAGATCTGCAAGCGCAAGAACACCATCGGCGACCTCTCCGCCGCCGTCACCGGTCTTATTCTCGCCATGAACCTGCCCGTTGATCTGCCCCTGTGGCAGGCCGCATTCGGCACTCTCGTGGCTATCGTAGTGGTCAAGCAGCTCTTTGGCGGCATCGGCTACAACTTTGCAAACCCCGCCATCACCGCCCGTGTCGTTATGCTCATCGCATTTGCAGGCACCATGACCACCTTCGCTCCCACCAATTTCTCCGGCGTTGACGCAGTCAGCGTTGCTACCCCCCTCGCCGCTATGAAGGGCGGCACTGTTGATGCTTCCATCCTTGATCTCTTCCTCGGCAATGTCCCCGGAAGCATGGGTGAGACCAGCGCTCTGGCTCTGCTCATCGGTTTTGCCTATCTGCTGTTCCGCAAGGTCATCAGCTGGCATACCCCCGTTGCCTTCATCGGCACCGTTTTCGTTCTTGCTCTTATCAAGGGCGGCTTCATGTTCGGCCTTGCTGAGATCCTGGCCGGCGGCGTTTTCCTCGGTGCCATCTTCATGGCTACCGACTACGTCACCACTCCCCAGACTCCCTGGGGCCGCGTGATCTTCGGTATCGGCTGCGGACTCATCACCTGCCTGATCCGCTTCTTCGGCAACTATCCCGAAGGCGTATCCTTCTCCATCCTGCTGATGAACATCATGACTCCCTACATCAGCGGCTGGACTGCAAAGAAAGCTCTGGGAGGTGTTGACGCATGAAAAGTTCCGTGAAAGCTGATTTTGTAATGCCTATCGTGGTGCTCATGCTTATCTGCCTCGTTATGAGCGGTCTGCTTGCAGCCACCAACTTCATCACCGAACCCATCATCACCGAGGGTGATGCTCTCCGCGCAGAACAGGCACGTATCGACGCGCTGCCCGCTGCCGACGGATTCGAAAAGCTCGATGTCAGCCTTCCCGATGGCAGCACCGTTACCGAGGTCTATGAGGCCACCAACGGCGCGGGCTATGTATTCATGTCTGCCACCACCGGTTACGGCGCAAAGGGTTCCCTGCAGATCATCTGCTCCATCGATGCCGACGGCAAGATCGTCAAGACCGCAACCCTCGCTCATGACGAGACTCCCGGCCTTGGCACCAAGGTCACCGAAGCAACATTCGCAGACCAGTTCTCCGGCGTGGATTCTTCCATGAGCGGAGTTGACACCATCTCCGGCGCAACGATCTCCTCCACCGCATATGTCAATGCAATCAGAGATGTGTTTGCGGCCTATGAAACCATCACCAAGTAAAGGAGGTACGAGATAAATGGCTAAAACCAACAAACTTTCCATCCTGCTCAACGGCATTATCAAGGAAAACCCCGTTCTCGTACTTGTCCTTGGTACCTGCCCCACTCTGGCAGTCACCACCCAGACCGTAAACGCATTCGGCATGGGCGCCGCTGCTACCGCAGTTCTGCTTTTTTCCAACGTTGCAATTTCCCTGCTCAGAAAAATCATTCCTGACAAGGTACGTATCCCCTGCTACATAGTGCTTATTGCCGCAGCGGTTACCATCGTTCAGATGGTGCTCAACGCATTTGTTTACAGCGTCTATGAAGCTCTGGGTCTGTTCCTTCCTCTTATCGTTGTTAACTGCATCATCCTCGGCCGTGCCGAGATGTTTGCTAACAAGAACACCGTTGTTGACTCCGCGCTTGACGCCATCGGCATGGGTATCGGCTTCACTCTCACCCTCTTCGTCATGGCATCCATCCGCGAGATCCTCGGTGCAGGCAGCTGGATGGGCATTTCCATTCCTGTCCTCTGCGACAACAATATCGGCATTATGACCATGGCTCCCGGCGGCTTTGCTGTTTTCGGAATCCTGATCGCAGTTGTCAATAAGTTCTTCACCAACAAGCCCAAGAAGACTGAGTTCGGCTGTGAAAACTGCCCCACCGCAGGTGTCTGCGGCAAGCTCAGCTGCTCCGGCTGCGCAGAGAAGAAGGAGGTTGTTGCTGAATGAAAGAAGTAATCGCAATAATCCTGACCGCCGCTCTGGTAAACAACTATGTTCTGGCACAGTTCCTTGGTATTTGCCCCTTCCTCGGTGTTTCCAAGAAGCTTGACCAGGCGACCGGTATGTCCATCGCAGTTATTTTTGTTATGCTGCTGGCTACCGCTGTTACCTATCCTATCCAGCATTTCGTTCTCAACCCCAACGGTCTTGCTTACATGCAGACCATCGTCTTCATTCTGGTCATCGCAGCTCTTGTTCAGCTCGTTGAGATCGTTCTGAAGAAGTATATTCCCGCCCTCCACGCATCTCTGGGTGTTTATCTGCCCCTGATCACCACCAACTGTGCTGTTCTCGGCGTCTGCATCAGCAACGTCACCAGCTACATGGGCACCGCCACTTTCGGCACCGAGTTCCTTTATGCAATGGTCAACTCCTTCGGCTCCGGCCTTGGATTCTTCCTTGCAATGGTTCTCTTCTCCGGCGTTCGTGGCCGTATGGAAAACAACAACTGCCCCGCATGCTTCAAGGGCCTGCCCATCACCCTCATCGCCGCTGCCATTCTTAGCTGCTCCTTCTTCGGCTTTGCCGGCGTTGTGGATAACATCTTCGGTTAAGGAGGGTATGACAGTATGACTGCTATTATTCTGGCTGTTGTAGTTGTTACCGTTATTGGTATCATCTGCGCTGTAATGTTGGCTGTTGCCTCCAAGGTCATGTATGTTCCCGTTGACGAGCGCGTTGTCAAGCTCAGTGAAGTCCTGCCCGGCGCAAACTGCGGCGGCTGTGGTTTCCCCGGCTGCGATGGTTACGCTGCTGCTCTCGTGGAAGATCCCGACCTGCCTCTCACTCTCTGTGCCGCCGGCGGTGCTGCCTGTGCCAAAGCCATGGGCGAGATCCTCGGCAAGGATGCCGGTGAGATGGTCGAAAAGCGTGCTTTCGTCCAGTGCATGGGCGATTGCTCCAAGACCACCAACAAGATGGAATATGTGGGTATCGACACCTGCAAGGCTGCAAAGGTCATGTTCGGCGGCGCCGGAAACTGCACCTTCGGATGCATGGGTCTCGGCGACTGTGTCAAGGCTTGTCCCAACGGCGGCGTATCCGTTGTTGACGGTCTTGCCCGTATCGACTACTCCATCTGCAATGGCTGCGGCGGCTGCGCACTGGCCTGCCCCAACAATGTCATTGCGATCCTGCCCGCTGACATCGGCAACCTCGTCGCCTGCTCCAACAAGGACAAGGGCGCTGTTGCCCGCAAAAAGTGCACTGCTGCCTGCATCGGCTGCGGCATGTGCATGAGAAAGTGCCCTCAGGGCGCTATCAAGGTCGAGAACAACCTCGCCCGCATCGACTACGAAAAGTGCGACGGCTGCGGCACCTGCGCCGAAGTCTGCCCTGCAAAGTGCATTATCTGAGTCGAAAAAATTACACAATAAAAAGGCTTTGGAACGCTTTCGTTCCAAAGCCTTTTGTTGTATAATGGGTGTGGTGAAATTTATGAACATACTGAAAAAACATAAAAACGATATATTGCTTATCCTTGCTGTGCTCATTCTGGCAGGAGCAGTGTGGCTGTACACATCTCTGACCCGCACAGATGGTGCGGAGGTCGTTGTAAGCATTGAGGGGGAGGAAATATACCGCCTGCCTCTTTCGGAGGACACACGCATGAATATAGGAGAGGATGAGCGTTTCAATACTCTCGTCATTTCAAACGGAGAGGCATATGTTGAGGACGCCGGCTGCCCGGATCATGTCTGCGTAAGAAGCGGCAGGGTGAGTTTCGACGGTCAGACCATTGTATGTCTTCCGCATAAGCTGGTAGTCAGCGTCGTTGGAGGTGCCGACAGCGGTCTTGACGGTGTGGCAGGCTGAAAGAGAGGTTGAGAATGAAGACAAAAAGATTGACACTATATGCTCTTATGGTTGCACTTGCTCTGATACTCAGCTATCTCGAGAGTCTCGTTCCGATGAGTTTTGCTGTTCCCGGAATAAAGATGGGACTTCCCAACATCGTGATCGTTTATGCGCTCTATAAGCTTGGATTTAAGGCGGCGGGAAGCGTGAGCTTAGTGCGTGTGCTGCTTGTCAGTATACTTTTCGGCAACGTAATGGTCATGATTTATTCTCTTGCCGGAGCGGTGCTGAGCCTTGCAGTTATGGGTGTTCTGAAGAAAAGTGCTAAGTTTTCCACCGTTGGTGTCAGCGTGGCCGGAGCGCTTGGACATAATATTGGACAGATCATTTGTGCGGTATTTCTGCTTGAGACCGGCGGACTTGTATATTACCTGCCTGCGCTTTGCGTCAGCGGTGTTGTTGCAGGTATATGTATAGGTATTGCAGGCGGTATAGTTGTCAAGAGAGTAAAGGTTTAGACGTAAAAACGGAGAGTTCCGATTTGGAACTCTCCGTTTGTTTCTTTATTTCCTCTTGCAAAGGTCATCGGGCTCAAAGACGACTTTTTCGTACTTCTCGCAGTCGAGCAGCACGCCGGTCCAGTCGGAATGGAAAACGCCGGTCTGCTTGATGAGAATATCGTAGAGCACATCGTACCCAGTGCCGTCCTCGCCGGTTTCAGGGATGGTGGAGTAGGGAAGGGTCTTGTGGTAGGAAATGTGATGACCCTTGTAATTGTACTCATAGTTGCAGCGGATGCGGCAGCCCCACATCTCCTCAAATTCGCACAGGGACTCAAGATCACGCATGATGGGATCATCGCTCTCGTCATAGAGGTTGTCGAGCGTGGTCTTGGTGTAGTCGGAGCGGAACTGGATGGGAACACCCTGTTTCATGAAGCGGTGGATGAAAGGCTCGAGACGGTTGGAAGGATAGTCCGCGAAAAGAACGCAGTTGATACGGGTGGGGACTTTAATTTTGGAGAAAATCTCGTCGCTGCCTTCCTCAACGTAGGGTTCAAGATGGCGGGAAACATTGACACAGGTGAGCTTGTCGGCGTTGCGGTTGAGGAACTCAACGACCTGGTCTGCGCTGTACTTGTGCATAACGGGAAGGGTCGTGTTGATGAACACGCGATGAGTGTTGGGGACTGCGTCGAGCATGGTCTGCAGGCACTCGAGGTCGGCGAGGGGTTCGCCGCCGGTGAACACGATATCACAGTTGGGTGTTACGCTGTCAATATATTTAATGCTCTCGCATATTTTTTCGGCGCTGAAGCCTTCGTTGTTTGCATATTCGGCTTTGTTGATGCAGAAGGGGCAGTTGTTGCAGCAGTCATAGGGAACGAAAATCGTGACCGTTGCGCCGCCCGCTCTGGTTTTATAGAGCTTACTCATTTATTATCTCTCCGCATAGTGATTTTTGTCGAACACTATAACTTTAACATTACGGAGAGGAATAGTCAACAGAATAAATAGGGTGAAAAAATTAACTTATACTCAAACAGCCATTAAACGGACATTTTGCCTGAAAAAGATGAAATCGGCGAACATCTGTCCGCCGATTTTAAACTTTTTAACATTCTTTACCTCACGAAACAGGTCCAGGCATCATACTCATTGTTCGCAGCGGGGAGAGTTTCTCCCTTGAGATAGGCGGCCATGTTGCGGCCAAGATTGCGCATGGTCTGGAGACCCTCGGCATCCTCGGCGACGTCTTCCGCTTTTCTGCCGTGAACCATGTTCCAATAGCTGGAGCCTATTATTGGCATCTCGGAAATGGAGAAATGCTTGTTGATGGCATCGATGCTGGCAGTGGTACCTGCTCTGCGCGCGGAGACCACGGCTGCGCCGGGTTTGCCTTTGAAAACAGAGTTGCCGGAGAAAAACAGGCGGTCAAGTACGGACAGGAGTCTGCCGCTGGGATGGGCGTAGTAGACGGGAGATCCGAAAACAAAACCGTCAGCTTCGGCGCACTTTGCTTTCAGTTCGCTGAGTTTATCGTCGTCGAAAACGCAGTTATTGGTTTTGCGGCAGCCTCCGCAGCCGATACAGTCGCGTACAGGGCCGTTTCCGAGCCATACGATCTCGCTTTCAACGCCCTCTGCGGCGAGGGCCTTTCCTACTTCGGTGAGGGCGGTATAGGTGCAGCCTGTTTTGTTGGGACTTCCGTTTATCATAAGAACTTTCATGCTTTTCGTTCTCCCTTCGTTTTTTCTCATTCTATAATTTATGCGGTGAAAATTCAAGACACTATTGCTTCAGCTGAGCGGTGGAGATATAATTTGATTAAGATTTTGCCGTGCGGAGGTGCTGAAATGATTAATGCGTGGCCGGAATACTATAATGAGTTTAGCTGCATAGCGTCCAGCTGCCGCCATAACTGCTGCATCGGCTGGGAAATAGATATTGATGCCGACACTGCCGAGCGTTATAAACAGGTGGGCGGTGAGCTTGGCGAGCGCATGAAAAAATGTATTGACCGTACGGGCAAAACGGAGCATTTTATTTTGGACGAGGATGAGCGCTGTCCCTTTCTCAACTGCGATAATCTCTGCGATATAATCCTCGGTCTCGGCGAGGATGCCATCTGCAACATATGTACCGACCATCCGCGGTTTCGTACTTACCTGTCCGAGCGAACGGAGATCGGACTTGGTCTGTGCTGCGAGGAAGCCGGAAGAATTATACTCTCCCGGGAAGTCCCTTTTGAAGTTATCGAAGAAGGGGAGGGCGAATACAGCCTCGATGAGGACGCTCTGATGGATCTCCGGGAGGAGATTTTTGAGATAATGAACGAATTTGAGCGTCCCTTTTGCCGCCGCGTGGAGGCCGTGCTGGAGATATGCGGAGCAAAGATGCCGGAGCGCAGCATAAGGGATTGGGCGCGTTTTTATCTCGGATTGGAGCGGCTTGATGAGGCATGGACGGCTTGCCTTGAGCGCCTTGTGAGCGTCGAATATGACGAAACGGACATAGGGCCGCTGATGCATTCGCGCGGAAGATGGTTTACGAATCTATTCAACTGTTTTATCTATCGCCATCTTTTCTATGCCCTTGACGACGGAGATATAATCTCCAAAATTCTTTTCGCCTGTCTGAGCTGCCGTATGATAGCCGCGCTTCTGCTCAGCCACGGAGCTCCCGGCGATTTGGAGACCATGGTGGAATATGCGAGAATGTACTCCTCGGAGATAGAGTATTCGGACGAGAACCTGAATTTGATTTTTGACGCGTTGATGTGAGGAAAACAGAATGAAAAAAGTGATAGCTGCAGTACTTATAGCGGCAATAATGCTTTGCGCTTGCGGAAACTTACCAAGCACCCAGGATATGGTGGGAAAGAATCTTGACCTTGACCTGTCCATGGCGGAAGTAATAATCGAAAGCGATACTCACGGCGGTTTCCACGGTGACGGAGAGACTGTTATACAGCTTCGTGTGGGAGATATATCCGAGCAAATAAAGGGCAAACCGGGCTGGAACGAAACACCCGTGGCCGACGAGCTGCTGCCCTATACCCTGCGCTTTGGGGCACCTCAGGACGTATACTGGTATTTCTTCGACCGCCACCGTGAGGCGGAAGACCGCTATGATCCTACGGCGATAAGCGGCCGGTTTTCTTATAATTACACTTTCGCGTTCTATGAGCCCGAGAGCGGAATTCTTACTTTCTATAAACTCGACACATGAAATAAGGTGCAGCCTTAAGGCCGCACCTTATTTTCATTTTCTGCATTTCCAAAGCTCACGCAGAAACAACAGGAACAGAAAAACGAGTCCGGATACACTCAGAATTAGCGTAAAATCGCGCATGAAGGAATAGCTGACGGAGCCTATTCTCAGGAGCAGGGGGGAGATGAGATAGGCAAGTGGGTAAAGCGCGGCGATCTCAAATGCGCCTTTGAAGTTTTTTCGGCGGAAGATGATGCGTGCAGTAATTAATAATGCGAAGAGCAAAGCCATGATGAGCAGATAGTAACTGAGCCTCAGTGCAGGGAGCGTGACTCTGCCTCCGCTTATTTTATCAGCACCGTGGATGCAGACATCCTCGCTGCCGTTATTTTGCACATAGTATACCACCGCATCTGTGCCGCCTTCGATGGTAGTTTGCCAGCGTCCGGAAGGACTGTTGCGCTCCTTCCAGAGGGAGGACCAGGCTTCGATGCTGTAGGTAGTTATTCCGCTGTCGGGATCGGAGCTTTCGTAAATATCAAAGTCCGTCACTCCGGGGGCAAAATTGACAGTAAGATCGTTCCCAACACTCTGCAGAGTGAGAAGATCCTCGGAATAGGGAAAAAACTGCGGAGTGTTGAGTGCGGAGTAGACACATACCAAGGCGATAGCTGCCAATACAAGGCCAAGAAGAGTGCAGAGCAGTCTTCTGGCTCTCAGCTTAAGCTTTAGCGAGCCAAGAGGCAGCGCTTCGGGTATTTCAGCAGGCTTTTCACAGTGAGCTGAGCTTTGCGATCTGCAGTCGGGGCAGCGACTCAGATGCCCGGACACAAAGTCGCGGCTTTCGGGAGACAGCATTTCCTCTTCATAGAGCGGAAGCAGATCGCGGACTAGTGCACATTCATTTATGTTCATTTTCATCCTCCAGTTTGCTGATAAGTTGTTTTCTTGCCCGGTGATAGCTCACGCAGGCCCAGTTTTCACTTTTGCCGAATGCGGCACCTATCTCGCGGAAGCCAAGCTCGCCGTAATGCCGCCACATAAATACTTCGCGCAGGCTTTCCGGCAGCGACTTTACAGCTTCGAGCGCCCGTTCGGCCTCGCTTTTAATAAGCAGCAGCTTTTCAGGCTCGGCAGAGTCGGAGACTGCTTCGACGGGAACTTCCTCTAAGCTGATACTGCGCCGGCTGCGTTTCATTTGGCTGAAAAAGCTGTTTTTCGCAATTCGAAGCAACCATATCTTCTGCGGACAGTCTCCGCGAAAAGAGTCAAAGGCTCTCATAGCTTTGAAAAAAGTCTCGCTTGTCAGATCTTCTGCCAGCAGCGGATCGCCGCTGAGCTTGAGCAGGTAGCGGTAGACATCGCCGAAGCATTGCGTATACAGCGATTCAAATTCCGTCAAAGTTCCACCTCCTTTGTTTAATAGACGCATGTGCAGAGATAATCTTACAGAAAAATTTAAAAAGGAGTGTCAGAAGACACTCCTTTTTATTATTTTGCCTGCTTGATGGACAGATTGATCCTGCCTTTTTTGGGGTCGGCTTCGAGGACGACGACTTTTACCACGTCTCCAACGGAAAGGATCTCGCTGGGGTGACGGATAAACTTGTTGGCAATCTCGGATATGTGCACAAGGCCGTCTCGATGAACGCCAATGTCCACAAATGCACCAAAGTCGATGACGTTGCGCACTGTTCCCACGAGGATCATGCCGGGCTTGAGGTCCTTGATCTCCATAACCTCTCCGCTGCGCATGATAGGGGGAGGCAGCTCGTCGCGCGGATCGCGGCCTGGTTTGAGAAGCTCGCTTACGATGTCGCGAAGAGTGGGCGCGCCGACGCCGCATTTTTCGGCGAGGGTCTCGATTCCAATGGTCTTTACCTTGGATTCAAGATCACTGATAGTTCCGGCTGCGACATCCTTGAGAGTATAGCCACACTCATTGAGCAGCTTTTCCGCCGCATCATAGCTCTCGGGGTGGACAGCGGTGTTGTCGAGGGGGAGCTTGCTTTCGGCAACGCGGAGGAAACCGGCGCACTGCTGGAAGGCCTTGGGGCCGAGCTTGGGAACTTTGAGGAGTTCTTTGCGGGAGCGGAAAGCTCCGTTCTCCTCGCGGTAAGTGACTATATTTTTTGCAGTAGTCTTGTTCAGACCGGCGATATAGCTCAGAAGGGAGGGCGATGCGGTGTTGAGGTCGGCACCGACGGAGTTGACGCAGTCCTCGACAACGCCGCCGAGAGTTTCGCTCAGACGGGTCTGGGGCATATCGTGCTGATACTGTCCAACGCCGATGGCCTTGGGCTCTATCTTGACAAGCTCGGCGAGGGGATCCTGCAGACGACGGGCGATGGAAACGGCAGAACGGAGGTTGACGTCATATTCGGGAAATTCTTCGGCGGCGAGCTTGCTCGCGGAATAGACGGAGGCTCCGGCCTCGTTGACGACCATGTAGCTTACGCCGGGGTGATCGCGCAGGAGTTCGGCGACCAGTTTTTCGGACTCGCGGGAGGCAGTGCCGTTGCCGATGGCAATATTTTCGATGTGGTGCTTTCTTATGAGGCGGCTGAGCGTGGCCTTGCTCTCGGCGACCTTATTGAAAGGCTGGGTGGGGTAGATAACGGCGGTGTCGAGCACCTTGCCTGTGCCGTCGACGACGGCTATCTTGCAGCCGTTGCGGTAGCCGGGGTCATATCCCATCGTGACCTTGTTCTTCACAGGAGGCTGCATGAGAAGCGGCTTGAGATTAAGCGCAAAGTTATGGATCGCACCCTCGCAAGCTTCGTCGGTGAGACTGTTTCTTATCTCGCGCTCAACGGCAGGGAAGAGCAAACGGGAATAGCTGTCCTCAACGGCGGCGCGGACAAAGTCGGAGGAGGGGCGGCCGGGTATAACGAAAAGTCGGATAAGTCCGGGCAGAACGGCGGCCTCGGCCACATCGACGGACACCTTGAGAAACTCCTCTTTCTCGCCGCGGTTGACAGCAAGCACCTGATGACCCTGAAGCTTACATAACTTATGAGAAAAATCGTAGTAAAGACGGTAGACGCTGTCCTCGTCCTTGGCTGCGCTGACCTTGAGTTCGGCATTGCGCATGAGGCTCTCGCGCAGGAGCTTGCGGGATTCAGGGGAGTCGGATACTATCTCTGCGATAATATCGGAAGCTCCGGCAAGGGCGTCCTCAACACTTTCAACACCCAGCTCGGGGTTGACATAATCTTTAGCAGCGTCTGTGGGAGCGGAGCAGTTGCGGCTTTGTTCGAGCAGCAGAGTTGCCAGAGGCTCAAGTCCTTTTTCCTTTGCCATTGTGGCGCGGGTGCGGCGCTTGGGACGGAAGGGGCGGTAGATATCGTCGATCTCCGCGAGAGTGGAGGCGGCGTCAATGGCGGCGGAGAGCTCGTCTGTGAGCTTTTCCTGTGCGGCGATGGAGCTTTTTACCTCCTCGCGGCGCTTTTCGAGGTTGCGGAGGTAGCTCAGTCTGTCCTCTAGGGTGCGCAAGGCGGTGTCGTCCATTCCGCCGTGCAGCTCCTTGCGGTAGCGAGCAATGAAGGGGATGGTGTTGCCTTCGTCGATGAGCGTGACGACGTTTTCAATATATTTTTCGGGTGTGTTGAGTTCCGATGAGAGTATTTTGATTATAGATTCCATGGTACGATTCCTTCTTGTGAAAATATGTGCGGGAAAATTTTAATACGAAGCGGGAAATTTTTCAAGACCAAATGGCGGAGAATAGTCTGTCCGCGGTCTCTGATATTATTTCGGTATCCAATCCGGGGTAGTTTATCAGCAGCGTGCGGCTGTCTCCGGGACTTTCGTGGAAGTATTCGCTGAGGCAACTGACACGCAGTCCTTTTTCACGGCAGCGGGCGACGATCTCGGCATCGGTGAGTTCTGTCTGCAGTTCGAGCAGGAAGTGGAGTCCGGCGTCCTCTTCCATTATTCGAACACGGTTGAAGTTGTTTTGGGATTTGATGCAGCCTATGAGTGCGTCGCGGCGGCTGCGGTAGAGACTTCGCATGCGGTTAATATGTTTTTCCAGCTGACCGCTGCGGATAAATGCGGCGAGGGTGTACTGGTCGAAGGTGGAGACTGTGCAGGAATAAAAGCTCAGCCGCTTCTCGTATTCCTCCATCAGCGCTTCGGGGAGAACCATATAGCTTATGCGAATGGTGGAGCTGAGGCTTTTGGAGAAGGTGTTTATATATATCACCTTTCCGAGAACGTCTATACTCTGGAGCGGCGGTATCGGCTTGCCCAGAAGCCTGAATTCGCTGTCATAATCGTCCTCGATGATGAATCTCTGAGGCGAAGAGCATGCCCATGAGAGCAGCTCGTAGCGGCGGCTGACGGGAGTAACGATGCCGCTGGGGAAATGGTGGGAGGGCGAGATATGAAGCACATCTGCTCCGCTTTCGCTGAGTGCGGTGGGGTCGATGCCGTAAGCATCCATGGGGATAAATGAGCAGTCAACTTCGTTTGCTGCATATATCCGGCTTATCTTACGGTAACCGGGATCTTCCATGGCGTAGCGCCGTCCGCGGCCGAGAAGCTGGATGATGAGCGAGTAGAGGTACTCCGTGCCTGCGCCGACAACTATCTGCTCCGGACGCACATGCATGCCGCGGAAAGAATAGAGGTGTTCGGCTATGGCCTCGCGCAGCTCACGCACACCCGCTGAAGGAGATCTGACCATGAGCTTGTCGGGCGAATCTGACATTACTTCTCTCATCAAACGGGTCCATGCGGGAAACGGAAATGTGTTCTCAGTGCCGCTTCCGCTGACAAGATCGGCAAAAATGGGACTTCTGCTCTCGGCGGCGACGGAAACGGGAATATCGTGGGGAGGCGCGGCGGTTCCGCTTAGCTCGGATACATAATAGCCGCTTTTTGGCTGAGAATAGATGTATCCCTCCGCCAAAAGCTGTCCGTATGCGCCTTCCACCGTCACAACGCTGATGTTCAGATGTTTTGCGAGTGCCCGTTTCGAGGGGAGCTTTTCGTTCGGAGCAAGTCGAAAGGCGATAATGTCTGCCTTTATCTGCTTGTAAAGGTGTTCATAGAGGCTGTCGCTCCCACGGTTTTCGAATGAATATGTGAGCATATATTTGTCTCCAATCTGGACTTATCAAAAGATTGAAAATTGAGTATTTTAATATAACCAGAATATAGTATAATTGATTAAAATCAATTTGTAAAGAAGGCTTAAGCATGAAACGCATTGTTACAATACAGGACATATCCTGCGTAGGCAAGTGCTCGCTCACTGTGGCTCTGCCCATCATTTCTGCCATGGGTGTTGAGTGCGGAATTATACCCACAGCCGTTCTGAGCACGCATACTATGTTCAAAAACTTCACCTGCCGGGACCTCACAGAGGAGATCGAACCCATAGTCGCCCACTGGCAGAGCGAGGGAATAAACTTTGACGCGGTTTACACAGGCTATCTCGGCTCTTTCGAGCAGATAGACATTGTCAGCGGTATTTTTGAGAAAATGAAGGCACAGGGCAGCCTTATCTGCGTTGACCCTGCCATGGCCGATAACGGAAAGCTCTATCCGGCATTTGACGAAGCATTTGCCGCTAAGATGGCATCTCTTTGCGCTAATGCCGATTTCGTGCTGCCCAATATCACTGAGGCTGCATATATGACCGGAATGGAATACAGAGCAAGCTATGACGAAGAATATGTGAAAGCTCTGATGCTTGCTCTGGCCGAAAAGGGGGCGAAGAACATTATTCTCACCGGAGTCGGCTTTGAAGAGGGCAAGACCGGAGTTATGAGCTATGACAGCGAAAGCAAAGAATTTGACTACTACTGCCACGACAAGCTGCCTGTCAGCTACCACGGAACGGGAGATATTTTCTCCAGTACCTTTGTCGGTGCGCTTATGAACGGACTTGACCGAAGCGAGGCAGCAAAGCTTGCGGCAGACTTCACCGCCGAGTGCATCCGTGAAACCATAGACAGCGGCAAGGAAAAGTGGTACGGCGTCGACTTCGAGAAGTGCATACCTTATCTGGTAAACAGACTTGGAAAATAATAAAACGGAGCCTTATGGCTCCGTTTTATTATTTTGCGTATTATTTGCTGTCGCTGCGCATCTTCATGGTGAACACAGCAACGGCGATGAGGCACAGCGCGACTGCCCAGCCGATGAGCCAGAGAAAATGGGGCATTATGCCCGCGTAATTTCCGCTCAGCGCAGCGCGTCCGGCCTCAACAGCGCGGGCAAATGGCAGCAGCATGGCGATATCCTCAAACACTCCGCCCACGAGGCTGAGGTCGAACCATGTTCCGGAGAGCCATGCGGAAGTCGGATCGTAGCCATGTCGTTCTGTGTGCCAAGGAGTTGGCTAAGACATTTGTCTTCCTAAGACCGCTTGGCCTCCGACTTCCGGCCTCAACAGCGCGGGCAAATGGCAGCAGCATGGCGATATCCTCAAACACTCCGCCCACGAGGCTGAGGTCGAACCATGTTCCGGAGAGCCATGCGG
>JAZOBQ010000093.1:0-6011 GCA_045596005.1 Oscillospiraceae bacterium | reverse complement strand
TGCGGGATCAACGTAGTTTGCAAGCTCGCCGTGGGCGCAGGTGCCGTTGGCGTCGAGGGTCCATACGCTTATCCAGCCGTCGCCGAAAGCATCGCCGCGGGGGCCTTCCTCTTCATTGATGGGGCCGCAGGAGATATTGCCATCGATAGCGACATACTTGCCGGTATAGGTCTTTTCGACAACGCCGGTCTCGGAAAGAGCATAACTGCCGTCAGCCTTGAGTTCGAGAGTCCAGTGAATCTCCATACCGGCTCCGTTTACTTCGTCGAGAGTGTAGATGCCGGCAACTTCGTCGTAGCTCTGTACGGCGCCGGTGCCGCCGCTTTCAACAGACTGAAGCTTTTTGATGTTGTCGTAAGCAGGCCTTACGCCCAGATCCTTTTCATAGATCCAGCTAATAAGGTCATAGGGGTCATACTCAACTGTCTGATGGCCAATGCCGTAGAGGATGCCATATTCGGCAGTCACCTCGGGTTCAGAAGCCATCAGAGCGTTATAGGCAGCCCATGCAAGAGCCTGGGTGGTATTGGTGTCTTCGCTGCCAATATTGAATCGGAAGAAGGAGGCCATGTCGGAGGCATCCTTGCCGATGAAGCTCAGAGGATCATACAGATCGGCAACGGGACTCATATTTGCCTCGTAATCGGCAATTATGTCGGTAGCTTCGGGATATTCGGCTTCAATTGCCTTCAGAGCCTCGACCATGAGCCAGCTGAAGTGGTTGCCGCCATAGACACTGCCTTCCATGGAGGCACCATCGGGAGAGTCGAAGACGCCGGCGCTCTTGCCGGACATCTCGCCGTGCCAGTAGTTATTAACGAAGTCGGCAACGGAGGTGATCTGAACACCGTTTTCGGCATCCCAGCTCAGCCACTTACCTTCGGGGTCGGTCTCAGCTATAAAAGCTGCGATCTCGTCCTCGGACTTGCAGGAGTCAACCTTGTACTGCAGGGCCTTCTCGAACTCGGCAAGGAAGCCCTCGTAGAATTCGCCGCTAACGCCGTCGTCGCCAAGGTCAAAGCCCAGAGACTGCATGTAAGCGATGTAAGAGTCGCGGAGAGCGCGGGTCAGGGCGGCGTCGAAGTCGTCGCCTTCCTTGGCACCGGCTTGCCACCAGTATGCACCGTCGGCGCTGGTGAGGTTGGTAACGGGACAGTAAGCCACAGTTGCCCAAACGGCATCGGAGCCTTCAAGGGCACCTATTTCCTCAAGATAGCTGTCATACAGCTCACTGTTGCCGGTGGTACCCAGCAGAGTGGACATGCCGCCGCCGGCAGAAACACCGATTGAGACGATCTTGTCGGAGTCACCGGCAAGGAACTCGTCATTGTAGCTCAGCCAGCGAAGGCCGGCCTTAAGGTCAACAAGACCTGCGGGAACACTGCCGGTTTCGGTGGTGCGGCCACGGGCAGAAACGGTTACGAGAACACAGCCCTGTTCAAGGAACTGGTAGCAGTAACCGGCGTTGTTGCCCATACGGCTGTCACCCACCTTGGGAGCGATTCCGGCTGCGTAGCCGGAGATGGTGTTCAGGTAAACGATAGGAGCCTCGTCGCTCATGTACATAAGGGTGCTGTCGTCCTCACCCATAACGCCGAAGATGCCCTTTTCGTTGAGTACGGCATTGCCGGCCTCATCAGTGGTCATGTAGCAGGCAGGAACATAGATGTTTATGTACTGATACTCCTCTTCGACGGGGTTGGTGCAGTAAACGACATTTTCCAGTGCGTAGTAAGGAATGTCAACATACTTTGCGCCCACGAAGAGCTGCTCGTTATACACCCACTGGGATGCATAGGAGCGGATGTCGTAGCTCTCATAGCTTTCGGGCTGTGCAGGAGTCTCCTCTGCGGGAGGAGTCACAGGCTCAGCGGGCTCGGCGGGCTCGGCAGGAGCCGCAGGTTCCGTTGTGCCGCATGCACAGAGACTAAGAAGCATTGCAAGAGCCATAAGGATAGCAACAAGTCGTTTCATGTTTCTTTTCTCCTTCTTTGTGATTTTTATAACCTTTTACCCATTTAGTTCGCCTTTTCGGGCTTTACTATGGCTTTATTTTATAGATACAAAAGTTGACAATCAAATCGCTTTGCATTAAAATCAATGCAGAATCCTTATAAATCCTTAATTCATGCAGGAGATATAAATTATAATGACAACCGAGCAATTGAGAGAATTCATCACGCTGGCAGAGATGGGTAACTACGCCGCAGCAGCGGAGCCGCTGTTCATTTCCGAGGCTACACTCTCCCGTCACATTATGGCTCTGGAAAAAGAACTGGGCGCGGAGCTTTTCAAGCGTTTCCCCCGCCGCATCGAGCTTACAGAGGTTGGCATGGTTTTCCTCCCCTTCGCAAGACAGATCGTTGGGGCGGAGGATAACTGCCACGCTCTTATAAACCGCCGGCAGGAATTTGAAAAAAGCAGTCTTGCCATCGGCATTGACAAAACACTGCCCTTTTACGGGGTTGCCGAACTCATCGCCTCTTTCAAAGCTGAACACCCCGACTTCATTGTGCAGATAGTGGAGGACGGTACCTTTGAGCTTAAAGATAAGGTTATCTCCGGCGCGCTGCAGCTGGCTTTTATAGTTGATGACGGCACTGTTCAGAGTCCTGAGCTGAAATACAGCAGTTATCGCTCAGACAGTTTTGTGGCCGCCATTTCCCATTTCCACCCTCTCAATCGCCAGAAAAGCATACACATCAGCAAGCTCAGCTCCGTGAGTCTTCTGATGCCTCCCCAGTTCACCGCTATGCACGAGCTATGCGTAAAGGCCTTCCGCAAGGCCGGTCTTGAACCAAATTCCGCAATTTTTGCAGAACTCTCCGGAAAAACCACAAAAGAACTTATAAAAAGCGGCATCTGCGCTGCTGTGCTGCCCTCTGCCATAGCCGAAGCATGGCAAAACGATGGGGTTTGCACCTGTCAGATAGTCCCCTCCTTTCAAATGGAGACCGCCCTTATTTATTCCCCCAAGTCTGTATCCCGCTCCGTGCGGCTCTTTCTTGACCACATGAAGGAGGTAGCGGACATATGAAAATGGAATACTACGAAGAATTTGTAAAGCTTGCGGAAACCGGCAGCTTTTCCAAGGCAGCAGAGGCCTTCTCTTTTACCCAAGCCGCTCTTACCCAACACATACAGCAGATGGAATCACTCTACGACGTAAAACTATTTGACCGCTCCACTCGCCGCGTTGAACTCAGTGAATTCGGCAGACTCATACTCCCCCATGTAAAACGAATGGTAAAGTTGAAAAACGAAGCTCTTTCCGCCGTTTCCCAGCAGCTTATGCACAAACACTATGACCTCTCCATTGGATTTTACCCTGCAGCCGCCCGATACAACTTTGTGGATCGAATAAAAAGCTTCCAGTCCATGAATCCCGACATTTCCATTCGATTCCGCGAGCTTTTGCCAGATGCGCTCATGGAGTCCATGGAAATGGGAGAATTTGACTTTGCGATCTTGGAGGAAATGGACAGCAAAACGGATAGGCGATATGACCGTCTCTGTTTGAACAAAGATAATCTCGCAGCCGTTTTGCCCATCTCCCATCCTCTTGCAAGCTATAGCGAAGTTCTTCTTACACAGCTTGCAAGGGAGCAGTTCATGATGATGCCGGAGCACACCTTTGTCCACACTCTGGCAACTGCCGCCTGCAAGGACAGGGGCTTCTCTCCCAATGTCACTTACACAAGCTACAACATCAGCAATCTACTGGATATTGTAGCTCAGGGTAACGGAATATCGCTGCTTATGAAGACTCCTGCCCTCCGTTTTAAAACTCCTGAAATATCCGTTGTTGACCTTATCCCCAGCATTTACTCATCCGTTAATCTTCTGTATCACGAAAGTGAACTGAATGAGTACGGTAAACGTTTCCTCGAGTTTATGATCACACAGATTGAAACAGAATAATACACAAAGGCGAAAGCGCTCTACGCGTTTTCGCCTTTGTGTATTATTACGAATCTGCAAGATTTATAAAGATATCAGAATTGATTGATTTTTTGCCTGCTTGATATAATGAACATGTAAAATCATGGTTTTCACTCTCCAGGAGTACACAATAATGTTGATTTCCGAAATAATTAATAAGCTATCTGCATTTCATCCGGCCGTTGATGAGGTTCA
The DNA here is from genome assembly GCA_045596005.1 of Oscillospiraceae bacterium. GTDB lineage: Bacteria > Bacillota > Clostridia > Oscillospirales > Oscillospiraceae > SIG459. The sequence goes on along the minus strand of JAZOBQ010000093.1, from coordinate 1,874 downwards.
CACCTGTGACACTGTGAAGTGCGGCGACCCATCCCGGGAATGCAGCGGTATAGTGGTCACCTGCTTCGCCTCGGTGGAGGTGATACGCAAAACAATCGAACTTGGCGCAAATCTCATCATCACACACGAGCCCCTTTTCTGGAACCACGAGGACAAAACCGATTGGCTTGCGGCAAGCGAGGTATTTTCCGAGAAAAAGAGGCTGCTTGATTCTCACGGAATCGTTGTCTGGCGCGATCACGACCACATTCACGGCGGCCCCCCCTGCAATAATCCCGAATTCATCGACGGAATATTCTACGGCATCATGCAGGAACTTGGCTGGACAGAATACAAGCTGGATTACCCTAATAAACCCCTGCTCTTTGCACTTCCCGAGACCGACGCTCTCAGCCTCGGTCTTGAACTTAAAGAAAAGCTGGGTTTGAACGGCATACGCATAGTCGGCGACAAAAATGCGAAAGTTTCCAAGGTTTTTCTGTGCGAGCACCTGCGCGATGCGGACAGAGAAGTTAACAGCAAGATCATCAAAACGGAGCTTGAAGATATAGATGCCATCATCCCCCTCGAAATAGTGGACTGGACCCTCTGCGCATTCGTAAGGGACTGCTGCTCTTTGGGAAAAAGCAAAGTCGTCTATAATATAGGTCACTTCAATTTTGAAGAACCGGGCATGAAGTTCATGTGCAAATATCTCCCCCGCCTTGTTGGCAATACACCCGTTCATTATGTCCCCTCCGGCGACAGCTTTGATTTTATAGTTTGAGGTTGGATATGAAAGAAATAGATTTTTCTCCGCTGCATGATAAACTCATACGCCGTCCCGACGGAAGACTCATGCCCATGGACGAGCCATGCTATGAGGCCAAAGAGATTGCCCCGGGCACATGGCAGATACTCTCCTCCGGCGACTACCACTATCTGCTTGCAGGCGAGGCCGAAGCCATTGCCATAGACACGGGCTACGGTGCGGGAAATCTGAGAGAATTTCTTGAAGAACTCTGCGGCTTGCCCGTAAAGTCCGTAATCAACACCCATGACCATTTTGACCATACAGCAAATAACTGCTACTTTGACGCGGTCTACCTCTCCTATGAAAGCCTGCCTCTGGTTACCCGTCCCTTCCCCAGCTTCAAGGGCATCGATTTCCCCAGAAACTACAACACCCATGTGGTTGGCGACGGAGACAAGATAGACCTCCCCGGCAGAGAGCTTGAAATAATCAAAATCCCTGACCATGCTGCCGGGAGCATCGCCATTCTGGATCGCAAAGAGAGGCTGCTTTTTTCCGGTGACGAATTCATGCCGGGAATAAAATGGCTGAACGGCACAGTTGAAAACTTCATGCGTAATACAGAAAAACTCATGGCCCACCGCCATGAGTTTGACCTGCTTTGCGGTGGCCCCGGTATAATGGATGCGGAGGAAGTGGATATACACTATGAGGCAGCAAAACTGATGCTTAGGGGCGAAGTGGGCGAGGATGCCCCGTCCAAGACTCCACCGACCATTGAGCACGAGATAATAGACGGCCATATAGTCTATGATTGCCGCGTCCCCCGTCCCGAAGACAGAGGAGGCGGAGACCCCACGAAGATAAAAAGCCGACCCCACTTTTTTGTTCACAGAGGACGGCGCTTTGAATTCGACAAGGCAAAACTTTTCGACGAGGCAAGATAAAAATATGAAAGAAGTTTATAAGGCTAAAAAGCTGCGCGAGGGACTCTGGTCCATCGCCGAGCAGCACTCGTCCGAGGGCATGACGGTGATGATGTATCTGATTGAGGGCGAGCGCAAGGCCGCTCTTATCGACAGCGGCTTTGGTGTGGCGGACACGCTGCGAAGCTTTGTGGAAGGGCTGACTGACAAACCTG
>JAZOBQ010000092.1:0-16493 GCA_045596005.1 Oscillospiraceae bacterium | reverse complement strand
ATGCCCTTCTTCTCGAGCTGCATGGCGAGGTTCAGACCGGTCTGACCGCCGATGCCGGGGATGATGGCGTCGGGGCGCTCATAGCGGATGATACGGGCCACATATTCCAGAGTCAGAGGCTCCATGTAGACCTTGTCGGCGATGGTGGTGTCGGTCATGATGGTTGCGGGGTTGGAGTTGACCAGAACGACCTCGTAGCCTTCCTCCTTGAGTGCGAGGCAGGCCTGGGTGCCGGCGTAGTCGAACTCTGCGGCCTGTCCGATGACGATGGGGCCGGAGCCGATGATCATGATCTTCTTGATGTCTGTTCTCTTGGGCATATCTTTTACCTCCAGATCTATATTAAAGAATGTTGTAAACTATCTTGCCGTCCACGGCGGTGAGCAGGCAGCGGCCGCTGACCTTCATTCCCTCGAAGGGACTGCTTTTGCCCATGCTGAGGAAGTCGGCGGGATCGACCTCATACTCAGCGCTGAGATCGAAGAGAGTAAGGTCGCCTTCGCTCAGCGGCAGGTCGAAACGCTTGCGCGGATTATATACCATAAGCTCCATAAGCTTTTCCATGCTCATAAGTCCGGTCTTGACGAAGTGGGTGTACATTACGGGGAAGGCAGTCTCTATGCCGACGACGCCGTTGAGACTGCCGGGCAGTCCTCCGCTCTTTTCGTCTGCGGAGTGGGGGGCGTGGTCGGTGGCGATCATGTCGATGGTACCGTCCATGATGCCGGCGATGAGTGCCTCCTTGTCCGCTTTGGAGCGGATGGGGGGATTCATGCGGAAACGTCCGTGCTCCTGCAGTTCGCTGTCGTCATACACAAGGTAGTGCGGACCGGTTTCGCAGCTTACATCAAGACCGCGTGCCTTGGCCTTGCGGATGAGCTCGACACTTTCCTTGGTGGAGACGTGGCAGACGTGGTAGGCGCAGCCGCTTTTTTCAACAAGGCGCAGGTCGCGCTCAATGGGACCCCATTCGCTCTCGGAGCAAATGCCTTTGTGAGCGTGAGCCGCGGCATAGTCGCCGTCATGGATGTAACCGCCGTGGAGCAGGCTCTCGTCCTCGCAGTGGGCGGCGATGAGCTTGCCGAGACGCTTGGCCTTTTCCATGCAGTGGAGCATCATCTCCTCGCTCTGCACACCCTTGCCGTCGTCGGAGAAGGCAACTGCTCTGTCGGCCATGTCATCGAGAGCGGCCATCTCCTGACCCTTTTCGCCGACGGTCAGCGCGCCGTAGGGATAGACATTTATGCAGGCGTCGCGCTCGATTATCTCGGTCTGGACGCGGAGATTCTCTGCGCTGTCGGGTACGGGGGAGAGGTTGGGCATGCTGCAAACGGCTGTGAAGCCGCCGCGGGCGGAGGCGAGTGTGCCGCTTTTTATGGTCTCCTTATAAGAAAAACCCGGCTCACGCAGATGCACATGCACATCTGCGAAACCGGGTAAAAGGACACAATTTTCCATCTGAACAACGGGAAGATCAGACTCGGAGGGAACGGAAGCGAGAACTTCAATACGACCGCCGCGGATGACCGCTGCGGCTTTTCTCATGCTGCCGTTTTCAAATACGCTGATACCGGTGATGATTTTGTCCATTCTGTTTACTCCAATTAAAATAAAAAGTCCTGCGGAAACAGGCCGCAAGACTGCAAAAACACAGGATAGATAATATACCTATCCCACAAAATATGCGTTTCACATCTTGTCGGCATCTCTGTACCGCCCTTAAAGATCGATATATTATACAATCTTTCAAGGCAGGTGTCAATACTTAGATGGGGATTTTCTTGCGCCCATACCTAATTAAACATTATATCATTTTTCGCGTATGAATAAAAGAATAAAGTACCGTTTTTTACAAAATTCTCACATGGCTAATTCAAGCTCCGCCATGAGAGAGTCAAGTTCGGCGGAAAACTTTCCGATATCCGCGCCGTCGATGAAACGGTGATTTGCCTCAACGGATATGCCCATCATTAGTCTGTCGCCATCGGGAACGAATTTGCCCCAGCTGATACGGGGGATGCAATCGTCACGCTCGAGTTCGCCTTCATTGGTAAGGCCGCTGATATCCAGCCAGGGCAGGCAGGAGAGGTAAACAAGGTTTGGCCGCTCGTCGGAGTAGCTGATGAAGCAGTTCTGGTTTTTGCTCACGGCCTTTGCCTCGGCGCAGAATTCTTCGATGCCGCCGCGGATGTCCATGGTGCATATGTGGAAATATTCCGCACCCGGTTTCATGTCGGTGAAGCTCGGCTCACGTCGGGGAAGAAGCATCACCTTTCCGTCGGAAAGCGTATATCTGAAAGCTTCCACGCGGTTGAGTGCCTCGGTAACGAGCCATACCATGCAGTAGTAAAAGCTGAGGCCTTTAGCTTTTGCAAAGCGGCGGACAGCTGCGACATTCTGGCGGAAGGTGACGGAGAAAAATGGTTTTGAAGTATGGGAGAAGAATTCGAAAATTTCTTTTCTGGGCCATTCGGCCATATTGATCTCTTTCATGTTAGCCTCCCGTGTGCAGTTTGTTTTAATGAGTATAGCATGTTTTGCTGCCGGTGTGCAAGCACAGGGCTTTTTTACCTGAGTGCGCCGCGGTGCAGCTCAGTCCCATTTCCATCGCTGTGCTCATAATATGAAGGGAGGGAGGATGCGCCTCCCACTGACAGAATGTGATTTTGTAAGGAGAAATATATGGAAAGGAAATATTGCGAGGAACTGCCGCTGGCCATAGCAAGCCTGCCGATGCAGCAGTTTGAAAAGCTTTATCCACCAGAGACGGCTCTCGAAAAGGGTACGATGTTTGCCGAACTATACAAACCCTTTGAGGGAAAGGAGAGCCGCTGAGATGATGAATAAGCGTGCGCTTGAACGGGAGATTGCCCGCGTCAGCTTCACGATGGATGAGCTGAGGCTTTTCCTCGATACTCATCCCTGCGAAAAAGAAGCGCTCAGCGCTTACCGTGAGCTGAGAAAACGCAGAGAAAAACTGCTTGAGAGCTATGAGGCCGCTTTCGGGCCGATGGAGGCCTACCGCGCCGGGGGCAGCGAAAAGTGGAACTGGGTGCAGCAGCCCTGGCCCTGGGAAAAGGAGGCATAAATATGTGGAGCTATGAAAAGCGTCTTCAGTACCCCGTAAAGATAAAGCGTCCCGATGCCCGCGCGGCAAAGATTATTATCAGTCAGTTCGGCGGACCCGACGGCGAGCTTGCCGCGAGCCAACGCTATCTGAGCCAGCGCTACTCAACTCCGTGGCGCGATGTGGCCGGACTTTTGACCGACGTGGGAACCGAGGAGCTCAATCACATGGAGATGATCTGCGCCATCGTCCACCAGCTTACGAAAGACCTGAGCATAGAGCAGATAAAGGCTCAGGGCTTTGAGCCATATTTCGTCGACCATACGCTTGCGCTCTGGCCGCAGGCGGCAAGCGGGACACCGTTTACTGCTACGGTTTTCCAAAGCAAGGGCGATGCGATAACCGATCTCCATGAGGATATGGCAGCAGAGCAGAAAGCACGCACGACCTATGACAACATCATCCGTCTTGTTGATGACCCCGATGTTCTCGACCCGATCCGCTTCCTGCGCCAGCGTGAGATCGTGCATTTCCAGCGTTTCGGAGAAGCTCTCGAGAATGTCAAAGACACACTGAACAAGAAAAACTTCTACGCATATAACCCAGCTTTCGACAGGAGAGCCATGAAATAACGCGCAGATAAAAGCCCCCCCGTGAGCGGTCTGCTCACGGGGGAGTGTCAAAGAAGTGGCAAAACCACTTCTTTGAATAGGCTGCAGCTCGCTGCAGCGCACTCAATATACGCTGATGGCGTATATTGAGCACGTTTGCGAGCTGAGAAGTGTTTTTTCGACGCACATGTCGTCGGAAAAAACTTACTTAATTCTATTCGCGTCTGCGGACGCGAAAGCTGCGATGCATTTTAGCAAGTCACCCCCGTGAGCGATCTGTTCACGAGGGTGGGAGTGTGTTTTATTCTGCCGGCTCCAGAGGCCAGACGCTGTAATCGAGTCTGACGGGGGAATGGGGGTAGCGCCGGGAAAAGCTCAGTATCAGCCGCTGAGAGACCATGCAGCTGTTTTCGTAATTAGCCTGAGGCAGCATCATAACGAACTGGGAGCTGCTGCAGCGGGAGATGATATCGCCCTTGCGCAGATTCGTGCGGATAAGCTCCTCGAGATTGTCCATAGCGCGGTCGAGACTGCGTCGGGGAAGGTCCTCTCCGTTTTCTCCGGTGACGGTGATGAGGGAGATGTGGACACAGTTGCCGTTACGGGCGATGGCTCTGGCCTCGGCGCGGTAAAGCACCTTGAAGAAGTCATAGTCGCATACCATGCAGCCGGGCAGCGCGTTGGATTCGCGCAGCTGCTCTCGGATGAAATCGACTTTGACGATGTGGTCGTTTATACTGCGTACGGCCTGATAATAAATGGCGCGGGTGGATTCCTCGGGGATAACGCCGAATTCGTCCAGCAGCAGACGGCGCAGCTGCTCATATAGTGCAACGGCACGCTTGGAATTACCGGATTCAAGCATAAGAAGCATCAGGAAACGGTAGAACTCCTCCTGATAAGGCTCTATGGCGATGGCCTTTTCCGCATAGAAAACGGCCTTTTCCGTCTGCCCAAGCTCCTTGAAAAGAGGCAGCGCTTCGTTGACCGCTTTTATGTAGAGATTATGATAGTGAGCCGCGATGGGCACGACCCATGTTTCGGAGGAGAGCTTTTCGAGAAAAGTTCCGCAGTAAAGCTCCAAGGCCTGCTCCAGCGCGGCCAGACGCTCGGCCTGCGAGGGGGCGGAACTTGTGCAGAGAGCTTCGAAGCGCTCAAAATCGCAGACAAGTTCGAATTTTTCGTTCCAGCGATAGCAGCCGGTTTCCTGCGTGATAAATTCGTGTCCTGCACCGGGGTGCACCTTATCCATCATCTGCCTGAGACGGTGAACGGTGGTTTTCAGTGCGCCGGGTGAACATTCGCGGTCATTACCCCAGAGAAGGTTGAGAAGCTCATCCTGACTAACGGGGCGACGGCGGAGAATGAGGTAGGCAAGAAGGAGCCAAAGCTTCTTCGAGCGGTCGCTGCGGTCATCGACGAAATCTTCGCCCATGCTCACGCTGAAACGCCCGAAAGTGTTTATTTCAACAACTTTTTTGTCCACCTGACAGCCCCCTTTCATATGGAATAATTACAAATTCATGATAGCACAATCGACTCCTGTTTTCAATACAAACCAAATGTATCCGTCGCAAATGCACAAAAATTTTTTCTGCGAATTGTTGAAAAAATCACTCTTCCCAAATGAGGAGATTTTGATATAATATATGGTAACTTAGTGTAACTATGTGCTTCATATATGAAAGGAAGTGAGGCAAATGCGCCTTATCAAGCGAATAGTACCCTTCATTCTGGCTCTGGCGATCTTCACCGGCTGCGCTTCATTTACGGAGATGGCGGATGAAGCGGTGCCTATGGCCGGCATTGGCGGTCATAACCGCGGCAGAGTGTGGGACAGAATGCAGCAGAGCGTTCAGGCGGAGGCTGAAAAACCCGCGCAGATACTCGGCTATGGCGTAGAAGCCTCCGGAGTGAATGTCGAGCAAAACGAGGATGCGATCATCGATTACTCGAATGTCTCTGACGGTTATGTTATGGTCAAGTATACGGGCGAGACCGAAAAACGCCTCAAGGTGCAGGTCAAAGGACCCACCACTACTTACACATACAATATCGTTCCCGGTGACTGGGCGGTGTTCCCCCTGAGTGACGGCAACGGTCAGTACAAGATCGGTGTGTATGAAAACGCCTATGATACGAAGTATGCAAGTGTGCTCAGCTGCCAGTGTTCTGTGGCTTTGAGCGATGAGTTCGCTCCCTATCTGCGCCCCAATCAGTATGTGGACTATTCCGTTGCACCCAACGCGGTGGCAAAGGCCGTGGAGCTGACTGCAGGCATGAAGGATACCCTGAGCATGGTCACGGCGGTTTATGACTTCACGGTAAACAGCCTCACATATGACACTGTACGCGCCGCCAACGTCAAGAGCGGCTATCTTCCCGTGATCGACTCCGTTCTTGCGGAGGGCAAGGGCATTTGCTTCGACTATGCCGCTCTTATGGCCGGAATGCTCCGCAGCCGCGGCGTACCCTGCAAGCTGGTGGTCGGTTATGCCGGCAGCACCTACCACGCATGGATAAGCGTATGGACGGCCGAGGAGGGCTGGGTAGACGGAGTGATTTTCTTCGACGGCAGCTCCTGGCATCGCATGGATCCCACCTTTGACTCCGGCTCTAACAACAGAGAGAGCATACTCAGCTATATCACAAACGACAGCAATTATGTAGAGAAATATATCTATTGATTTGTCAAAGGACTCTGCTTTCCTGTTTGTGGATCATCCGATTTAAAAATGGGCTTGCATTGATTCAATGCAAGCCCCTTGCATTTTTGGTGAAAAGCTATGGATAAAAACAAACTGACAAATGAAGAAACCGACCTGCTTTGCAGGGAGATTGAACTTATTATCCGTTCCGGCCTGGATGCAGGCGGTGCTATGGCACTCGTCGCGGCCGACAGCGACAACAAAACTGTCAGAAAAACGGCCTCGGAACTTGCCGAACGGCTGGATGCCGGCATGAGCCTTGCTGCCGCGATCCGCTCTAACGGAGCTTTCAGCGAATATGTCTGCGCTCTCGCTGAAGTGGGCGAGACCGCGGGCAAGAGCGAGGAGGCTTTCCGCGCTCTGGCAGATCATTATTCCCGTCAGGAGCGCCTTGAACGCGGTCTGAAAAATGCGCTGCTGTATCCCGGTATGCTTGTTCTGGTCATGCTGGCGGTCATCGTGGTGCTGTTTACGAAGGTACTGCCTGTTTTTGAGGATGTTTATGCCCGTCTGGGCGCAGGTCTCGGCGGTGCTGCCGCATGGATGCTGGATGTTGGCAGAGCGCTGAGCGCGGCGATGCCGCTGCTTTGTCTGATCCTGGCCGCTGTGATAGTGCTTCTGGCGCTGTTTGCGCTCTCAATGTCCTTCCGCGATAGAGTTCTCGCTGCGTGGCGCAGAAGATTTGGAGATAAAGGACTGGGGCGCAGCCTTTCCCGCGCCCGCTTTGCCGGAGCGCTTGCAATGGCGCTTCAGAGCGGTATGAACGCGGAGGAGGCAGTTTCTCTCGGCGGACTGACGCTCAAAGGGACTCATGCGGAGGAACGCTGCACTCTCTGCGGCGAAAAGCTCGGACGGGGCGCAAGTCTCGGTTCGGCATTGATTGAGAGCGATCTGCTCCCCTCGCGCAGCTGCCGCCTTCTGGAGCTTGGTGAAAAGGGCGGATGTGCAGATTCCGTGATGGCGGAGATCGCAGAAAAGCTCACGGAGGAGAGCGAGGACGCACTGCAAAAAAGCCTTGGCCGCGTGGAGCCTGCGCTCGTGCTCGTATGCTGCGCCATCGTTGCTGTAGTGCTGCTGAGCGTGATGCTGCCCCTGCTTAATATCATGAGCGCCATAGGCTGAGGACTGCCATGAAAAAACTCAGATTTTCGCCCGCCTTAGTGGGCATAGTGATAATACTGGCTGCGGCGCTGCTTTTCGGTGCTATGTTACGGAATCTTGAATCCGGTGGAAGCGAGGCACAGCGGCAGCAGCTGGAGGAGAGCATACGGCGCTCCGCTGTGGCCTGCTATGCCGCGGAGGGCTTTTATCCTCCGGATATGGAATACATAGAGTCCCATTACGGTCTGCGTCCCGACTACGGACGCTATGCCGTTTTCTATGAAGTGCACGCAGAAAACCTTATGCCTGAGATCACGGTGGTGAACATAGAGTAATGAAAAGGCAAAAACACCATATCGAGGGATTGGCCGCGCTGCTGCTTTTTACCCTTTTTGCTCTTTGCATACTTGCCGTGCTGCTTTCCGGCACAGAGATATACTCACGGTTGAGCGACAGAGACTCAGACACCTTCAATCAGCGCAGCCTTGAGGGATATATTTCCACAAAACTGCGCCAGAGCGATTTCGATGGGGGCATAAGCGTTTCGGACGATGTTATTATTCTCGCCGCGGAGCAAGGCTACGAAACGAGGATTTACTGCCACGGGGGCTATATCTGCGAGCTTTTTACACGCAGCGGCATTGAACTCTCGCCCGAAAGCGGAGAGCGGCTGATGAAAGCGGAAAGTATGGAAGCTGAGTTGGCAGACGGACTGCTTTGCGTTACTTTGGATACCGCCGAGGAGGAGAGCACGCTTTGCTTTGCGCTGAGGTCGCAGGGGGAGGTGGGCCGATGAGAGGCAGAAGCTCCCTTGTGATAATGGAACTTGTTGTTATGCTGCTGGTATTTTCGCTGGCGGCGGCTTTGTGCCTCGGCACCTTTGCACTGGCTGAGGATATATCCGAAAGAAGTGAAAAACGTTCCGATGCCGCTGCCATGGCTCAAAACTGCGCCGAGATCGTCCACCGCTATGCCGGAGACATGGAAAAGGCCGCGGAGAAAATGGGCGGCGAATGTGCCGATGGAGAACTCTTCCTTGAAAAGGACGGGCTTAGTCTGAAGGCATGTGAGAGCGAGAGCGGACACGAACTTCTGGGAACGGCACACATAAGCATTGCCGATGCCTCCGGCGAAGAACTCTTTGCCATCGACTGTGCCTGGCAGAAGGAGGTGCGCTCCGGTGAATAAAAAGAAAGGTCTTTCCGTTCCGGCGGTCGGCGGAAGTGCGCTTCTGACAATTTTTGCCGTGCTATGCCTGACGGTTTTTGCCCTGCTGAGTCTGAGTACGGCGCTGAGCGGCGAGAGGCTCACGGAAGCCTCTATAGAGAGTACCCAAAACTATTATGCCGCTTCGTATGAGGCGGAGGGCATATTTGCCCGAATCAGAGCCGGCGAAAAGCCGGAGGGCGTCAGCGCAGAAGGAAATGTTTATTCCTACAGCTGTCCCATTGGAGAAAATGCCGAGCTGAGAGTTCGGCTCAGTCACGATGGCGGAGGATGGAGCGTACTGCAATGGCAGAGTGTATCCACCGTGGACTGGGAAAGCGACAGTTCTCTGCCTGTATGGAGCGGAGAATGAGCATCAGCTTCGATTAAGGAGAAAATGTATGAGCGAGCTTAAAACATATTTGCAGCAGGCTGTGGAGGCCAATGCATCCGACCTTTTCCTTGTGGCGGGCGCTCCTGTCAGCGTAAAGCTTGAGGGAAAGCTCAGAGTTCTTGACAATACCAAGCTGCTGCCGCCGGATACGCAAAAACTCATAACGGATATGTACGATTTGGCAGAGCGCGATATGGAGGGTTATACTCAGCGCGGAGATGACGACTTCTCATTTTCTCTGCCCGGATTGGCGCGATTTCGCGTGAATACCTATCGCCAGCGCGGAAGCATGGCAGCTGTGATCCGCGTGGTCGCCTTTTCTATACCCGATTATCGCAGCCTCGGTATACCCGAGGCCGTTATGGAGCTGAGCGAGCTCAGTCACGGTATGGTCATCGTAACCGGCACCGCGGGCAGCGGAAAGAGCACTACCCAGGCCTGCCTGATCGACAGAATAAACCGCAGCCGCGATTGCCACATAATCACCCTCGAAGACCCTATCGAGTTTCTCCACCGCAATGACCGCAGCATTGTCAGCCAGCGCGAGATAGCCATAGACACCGCCGACTGTCTTTCCGCGCTTAGAGCATGCCTGCGTCAGGCGCCGGATGTTATTCTGCTGGGCGAGATGCGTGATACGGAGACCATACGCACAGCCATGACCGCTGCGGAAACGGGACACCTCGTGCTGTCCACGCTCCATACGCGCGGTGCCGCCAACGCGATAGACCGCATGATAGACGCTTTCCCTGCTTCCCAGCAGGTTCAGGCGAGAATACAGCTTTCCATGGTTCTCGAAACTGTGGTGAGTCAGCAGCTCATACCCGGAATTGACGGCGAACTGCTGCCGGTTTATGAAATATTGCATATGACCGCCGCAACGCGCAGCCTTATCCGCGACGGCAAGACCCATCAGCTGCAGAATGTGATGGCGGGCGGAGCGGACAGCGGAATGTGCACGATGGACCAGTCCATACTCAAACTTTACCGCGAGGGAAAGATCGACCGCGACACGGTGCTCGAGTATGCGGATAATCCCGAGCAGCTTGAACGCAAGCTCTGAGAAAACGGAGCGGAGGAAAAATGAAAAGGAAATTACTAATAATACTGGCGATAGTGCTTGCCATTGCGCTTGCGGTATCGGTCGGTGTGATAATCCATATGAAGGCAATGGAGCGCGAGTCGCTTGAGGGAACGGCAGCGGCGCAGGAAATAGTTCACCTTCCTGATATTGCAGATATCCCCACTTTGCCGCCGGAACCCTCAGAGCCGGAAGTCGCGCAGCCTCAGCCGGAAAACGGCGAAGCTCCGAGCGAAAACATCAAGCCTCCACTGAGAGACGCTTATGCCGAAGCGCTTGCCAATACCGACCTCGGCGAACTGCGTGAGACAAATGAGGATGTTCTTGGCTGGATAAGTATTCCCGATACCCGAGTGTCCTACCCGATAATGCAGTGCGACAATAACGACTACTATCTCAACCACAGCTGGCAGAAGTGGGATAATCCCGCGGGTTCCATATTTATGGAGTATCAGAATGCGGCCGATTTCAGTGACTTCAACACCCTCATTTACGGTCACAGAATGAACAGCGGAGATATGTTCGGAAATCTCTATATGTTCAGCAAACAGGAATATCTGGACGAGCATCCCAGAATCTATATCGTGACAGATGAGGGATGCCGCGTGTATGAGATTTTTGCGGCCTATGAGGTGAATGTGGACAGCCGCGTTTACGCGATGAATTTTTCAAAGGATGAGTACAAGCAGGCCTATATAAATTACTGCCTTGAAAACAGCCATGTGGAAACGGATGCTGAGCTTAGTCCGGAGGACAGTTTCGTAACCTTGTCCACCTGCTCGCGCGTAAGCGGCAAGAGCTACCGCTATATAGTGCAGGGTGTTTACATCGGTATGGCGGAGAGAGCGTCTGTTCCGGGCGTTGAGGAAAAGTGAGTTACAGATAAGTATAATTTTGCGGCGAAAGCGATTTCTTTCGCCGCTTTTTTTGTAATTTTGAAGCCCATCACGGGTTGTTCCTGCGCTTTTTGCATAAATCTTCCAGATGATTTTTGACAAAAGCGATATTAAAAATTGTAAGAAAAAATGCGGGATGTAACCGCTTTTGTAACTCCGCCATGCTACAATGAGCACATAAATCAGAAAGGGGGGCGGGAAAGTGGCAGAACGCCTGATGGGAAATGAGTACTGGATCAGCACAGTTTACATCGACTCCTATGATGATGGAGTCCCGAAGGGAAGAATAGAAAACCCCTTTTATGACGATGCCCAGCCATTCGAAAGTTTGACGCAGTTCCTTTCAATAATGGAATGTACCCTCGATCTTACGAAGCTGCCGCAGTCTTTCACCTCCCAGAGAGCTTTTGCAAACGTCGGGAGCTATGAGCCTAAAAAGTATGCTCACAGAAAGTGTGACCGCGGCAAATTGGCCAGCTTCTCTCTGTGCATCCGCTTCAGACAAAACTCCAGCTGGCAGGGAAGCTTCCAGTGGCTGGACGGAGGAAAGGGGCATAACTTCAGAAGCACGCTCGAAATGATACTCCTGCTCGACAGTGCTCTGCGAACAACTTTGAGAAGGCAGGAGGAAGGCACGGCATAAAATAAAAAACGGGGCAAGATGCCGCCACCCATCACAAAAGCGGCGAAAAATCAATTTGTAAAATAATAGTGTTAAAAGGCAAACCGGGCGAAAGTTCGGGACGCAAAGCCAGGGAGCTAAAGCTAACGCAGCCATGCCAGCCCAGCCGCCTCTATTCTTTATTTCAAAAATTTGGAAGGAGAATAGAAAAATGAAAACTCTCAGAAAGGTACTTGCAATAATCCTTATCGTATGCATGGTGATGAGCCTCACCAGCCTCGGCGCTTTCGCCGACAGAGGAAATGGATACGAATATATCCAGATCTTTATCAACAACAGCAGCTGGAAAGTCATCTCCGGCAACAGCGACAGCTGGCTCATCAAGGGCGAGTATGGCACTCCTCAGCTCAGCCTTAACGGCAAGATCCTCACCTATACCATCGGCAACCAGAAGAACAAGAGCGTTGAGCTCCCCATTCCCGACAATGCCGAGAATATCAAGATCAGCTACGATCCCAGCGTTTCCGTAAACAGCCACAGCGCGACCTACGACAATGCAAAGATCTACCTGACCTTCACCGAGATCACCGTTGACAACACCGTTTATCATCCCGGCAGCACCTCCATCTCCGTGACCAAGGCTGTCAGCGGAGAGGGCGCAGTCCTCGAAGCCGGTCAGTTCAGCTTCACCCTCACCGAGACCGATGCAAACTGGACTCCCAACGGCGGCTACAGCGCAACCGCAACCAATGCAGCCAACGGCACCGTCAGCTTCCCCTCCATCAGCTACAGCACCGCAGGCACCTACTACTACATCGTTACCGAGAATGCAGGCGACCTTGACAACTGGAGCTACAGCGACTATGTTGAGCGCGTCACCGTCAATGTAATTGACGGCGAAAAAGACGGCAACAACGTATTCCTCTGGGCAGGTGCTAGCTACGCAGGCGGCAGAGTTTTCACCAATACCTATACCGAACCCGCACCCGAGCCCAGCGAGCCTCCCTATGAGCCCGTGCACACTCTCGGCAGCCTGACCATTGCAAAGGTCAACATCGGCGCAGAGACTCCTGCGGACGCCGTCTTCACCGTAAGCGGCCCCGAGGGCTACAGCAAGAGCTTCACCTATGCAGATTTCGTAAACGGCCTCTACACCATCGACGGCCTCGCCGAAGGCAGCTACAGCGTTGTCGAGACCAATGCGGACATCGACTACCATACCCTCACCGTAACTTACACCGATGATGTCACCCTCGTGAAGAACACTGCCGACAACGGAGACACCAGCGTCAGCTCCGGACGCATCACCGTCACCAACGACTACTTCGATTACACTACTCCTCCCCCCAGCGAGCCTCCCTATGAGCCCGTGCACAGTCTCGGCAGCCTGACCATCGCAAAGGTCAGCTCCGGTGCAGAGACTCCTGCAGACGCCGTCTTCACCGTAAGCGGCCCCGAGGGCTACAGCAAGAGCTTCACCTATGCAGAGTTCGTAAACGGCCTCTACACCATCGACGGCCTTGCCGAAGGCAGCTACAGCGTATTTGAGACCGGCGCAGACATCGACTACTACAGCCTCGCCGTAACCTACACCGATGACATCACCCTCGTAAAGACTACTGCCGAAAACGGCGACACCGCAGTTGACTCCGGCACCATCACCGTAACCAACACCTATACCGAGAGCAGCACTCCTCCTCCCGTAGATCCCCCCGTGGTACCTCCCGTAGAGGAGCCTGAGTTCGGCAGTCTCGTTATCGCAAAGACCAGCGTCGGCGCAGATACTCCCGCAAAGGCAGTCTTCACCATTGAAGGCCCCGATGGCTATGAGCTCGAGGTAGAGTACAGCGAGTTCGTGGACGGCAAGTATGAGCTCACTGACCTCGAACCCGGCACCTACACCGTCAGCGAGAGCAAGGCAGGCATCTTCGGCTACAGCCTTAAGGTCAGCGGCAACGACACCAACGTTGAAGTTGTTGCAGGCGAGAGAGCAAACGTAATGCTCGTGAACAACTACACCCGCTACCAGATCATCCCCACTCCCGAGACCCCTGAGACTCCCGAAGTACCCGAGACTCCCGACGTACCCGTAGTTCCCGAAGTACCCGTAGTTCCCGATACCCCCGTGGTTCCCGATGAGCCTGTCGACATTCCCGACGAGGAAGTTCCCCTTGCACCTCCTCCCGTGATCGACCTTGAGGATATTCCCGATGAGGAAGTTCCCCTTGCCCAGGCTCCTCAGACCGGCGACAGCTTCCTGTTCTGGGTCATCGCAGCCGCCATCTCCGCTCTCGGCCTCGCAGTGGTCAGCATTAAGCTCCGCAAGAACGAGGACTAAGGCGAAAAAGCTGCAGAAATAAGAACAAAAAAGTGAATTAATAAACAGCAAACAACACAAAAAGTCCCTGCAGGATACCCTGCAGGGACTTTTTGTGCAATATAGATAAAAGGAATGCTGTACATTTGTTAAACAGAAAATTAAACTTTGTGAGTTGAGACAGCAAATGTAACCGTAAATGTAACCATTGAATGCTAATATATTGACATAAACCAAAACTGAAACAATTCAGTGGCAAAGTTGAAAAACGGCAAACCGCCCGAAAGAGTGGGACGCAAAGCCAGGGAGCTAAAGTACTTAGGTACCATGCCCGCCCAGCCGCCGACATTTTGCTTTTCAAAAAAGAAAAGGAGAATGAAAAATGGCAAAGAAAATCAGAAAGGTACTCGCAATAATCCTCGTAATCTGCATCGTGATGAGCATCACCAGTCTCAGCACCATGGCTGCCCACCGGCCCGGTTGGGGCCCCGGCGGCGGTGGCGGCGGCAATGTCCGTCCCGATACTTCCTCCGCAAGCATTAAGTACGTTGTAGCTCCTGCAAATATCACCGAGGGAAACAGCAACAGCAGCCGCTTCACTCTCGCGAACGGTGCTGATACTACCCAGTACATAAGCGGTGCCACCGTACTCAGTACTCCCAACAGCCCCGTTACCATCAGGCTGGCTGAAAACTATGGCCCTAACAAGAACGATTCCGTCTACACCTTTACCGGCTGGAGCATAAACGGCAGCGTTTACAGTGCAGGCACCGAAGTTACCCTGTCCGAGGAGGGTACCGTGGTCATCGGTGGTGTTGATACCGGCTCGAAGTCTCTCACCGCCACCGCGAACTGGGCATACAGCTCCGACGTAAAGTTCTTCATCCGTCTCGATGCCTCCACCAAGGACACCGCCGGTAATATCCAGAGCTGGCCTGCAAACGAGTACACCGGAGTTCTCCATGAGGCTAAGATCAACTCTCCCTATGTCACCACCGGCAACGGCAATGTCCGCGCGATGCTTTCCGCATCCATGGAAGGAGGACTTCCCAGCGACTCCGCCATCTTCGGCAATCTGAGTCAGAGCATCAGAGTCAATCTCTACGGCGGCGGCACGGACCGCATCAGCGCCTCCGAAATAAAGAGCAATCCCGGCGACTACTCCATCAACTGGTACGTTTCCAAGTTTGAAAATGACGGCTGGCACATCGACGGCAACGTTATTTTCCTGAGATGGCACACCGTATCCTACGAGTATGTAGGCGAGTATCCCAGCGGCGTGAGCGTTCCCAACGGCGGCATGCTCAAAGAAGGCGACAGCTACACCGTCGTGGGCAGCAATGACTACGGCAGCGGCACCATTCCCGGTACCAAGGACGGCGTCCCCGGCACCTGGACCTTCGATGGATGGTATGCCGAGCCCACTCTCCGCACACAGGTCGGCTCCCACTCCATGACCATGGGCAGCAAGGATGTCACCTACTACGGCAAGTGGGTCTTCGTGGCCGATGATATTCCCCCCTATGTTCCCACCCACACTCTCGGCAGCCTGACCATCAACAAGGTGAGCTCCGGCGCAGAGACTCCCGAGGATGCAGTCTTCACCGTGAGCGGCCCCAACGGCTACAGCAAGGAAGTCAAGTACTCCGACTTCGTAAACGGCAGCTACACCATTTACGGCCTTGGCGAAGGTGACTACAGCGTAGTCGAGAGCAATGCCGACATCGACTACCACACCCTCACCGTGAGCTACAGCGACGATGTCTCCCTCATAATGACCGAGGCCGACAACGGCGACACCAGCGTCAGCTCCGGCTCCGTCACCGTCACCAACGACTATTTCGATTACACCACTCCTCCTCCCACCGAACCCCCCTATGAGCCCGTACATACCACCGGCTCTCTGACCATCAGCAAGCTCAGCGAGGGCACCGAAACTCCTGCAGACGCAGAGTTCCATATCACCGGCAACAACGGCTACAGCAAGGTCGTAAAGTACTCCGAGTTCGTAAACGGCAGCTACACCGTCGATGGTCTTGAGGAAGGCACCTACTTCGTCGACGAGTACAACGCAGGAGTTGAGGGCTTCGAGCTTCGCGTCACCAACGACGGCATCGGCGTATACCTCGAGGAGACCGAGGCCGACAACGGCGACACCAGCGTCAGCTCCGAGACCGTGATCCTCACCAACACCTACATCGAGATAATCCCCACTCCCAATCCCAGCGAGCCTCCCGTAGAGGAGCCCACGACCGGCACTCTCGTGATCGCCAAGCGCAGCGTGGGCGCCGACACCCCTGCAAAGGCAGTCTTCACCGTGGAAGGCCCCGAGGGTTACGAGGTCGAGGTGGAGTACAGCGAGTTTGTGGACGGCAAGTATGAGCTCACTGACCTCGAACCCGGCACCTACACCGTCAGCGAGAGCAAGGCAGGCATCTTCGGCTACAGCCTTAAGGTCAGCGGCAACGACACCAACGTTGAAGTTGTTGC
>JAZOBQ010000091.1:0-17367 GCA_045596005.1 Oscillospiraceae bacterium | reverse complement strand
CTGATAGCCACAGGACTGCACCGCCCTACGACCATAGAAGAGCAAAAACAGATGTTCGGTAAATCTATTGTTGAAAATGAAACCATAGCCGTTAACGATGCCCACGACGAAAAAGCGTTCACCAAGGTGTGTATACTGCCTTCAGGAGCAGAATTTTGGGTAAACAGTCTTGCGACAAATTGCGATTTGCTGGTAACCGAAGGATTTATTGAGCCGCACTTTTTTGCAGGATTTTCCGGAGGCCGCAAAAGTATACTTCCTGGAATCTGTAACAAGACAACCATTAATGAAAATCACTCTTACAAGGCCATTTCCCATAAAAATGCCACAACCGGTGTCCTTAACGGAAATCCCATACACGATGACATGCTTTACGCGGCACGAGCGGTAAATGTAGGCTTTATTCTGAATGTCGCATTAGATGAAAACAAAAAAATCTGTGCCGCTTTTTCAGGAGATTTGGAAGAAGCACATATGAAGGGTGTAGAATATGTACGAGCGGTCTCAAGTTTCCCTAAAAAGACCGCTGATATTGTTGTTACATCAAATGGTGGGTATCCTTTGGACCAAAATTTATACCAAAGCCCGAAAGCTGCCGCAACAGCCGAAGCCTGCGCCGGAGAGGACGGTATTATTATACTTTGCTGTTCCTGTTGTGACGGTATAGGAGGCAAGTATTTTGAATCTCTTGTTACAGACGGCTCACCCGACGAAATAAACCGACACCTTTCAACCATACCGCCAAAGGAAACTATTCCCGAGCAATGGTGTGCACAGATATTCTCTCGAATTCTTATGAAGCATCAGATAATACTTGTAACCACATTTCTCAGTCCCCAATATATAAGAAAGGCCAATATGATACCTGCATCGACACCCGATGAAGCCCTTGAGATTGCATATGCCATAAAAGGACGCGATGCAAAAGTGCTCGTCATTCCTGATGGCGTGTCCGTTCTCATAGAACAGTGAAAGGAGAATCACATGGCAGATAATCCCATTGCGTTGCATGTAAACTTCGTTGACAATGTTGCAACTCTATTTGCGCAGACAACACATCCAGGCATGGAAATACGTGTTTTCAGTCCAGATGGAAGTTCCACAGAAGCAGTGCTCACATCTATTGTGCCTTACGGGCACAAAATTGCCACTAGAGAAATAAAAAAGGGTGAGCATATCATTAAATATGGTGAAATAATAGGAATTGCCACCTCGGATATATTCACCGGAGATTATGTGCACATTCACAACATAGATGCGCTGAGAGGCCGCGGAGATTTATGAGGATAAGATTATGAAATATAGTTTTTACGGATACAGAAGAAAAGACGGCAGCATAGGCTCCAGAAATCTCGTGGCTGTCGTACCAACAGTCGTGTGTGCAAATGATGTGGCTCAGGCTATATGCAGGCAGGTGCAAGGTACAGCCGGCCTTTTCCACCACCAAGGTTGCTGCCAGCTTCCGCTCGACCTTAAACGCGTCACAGATACTCTCATCTCCCTTGGAAAAAGCCCTAATGTTGGAGCTGTTCTGCTCGTCAGTCTTGGGTGCGAGGGCACTGACACCAACAGGATATTCGAAGAACTTTGCTATACCGGCAAACCTGTAGAAATAATACGAATACAGGAATTGGGTGGTACCTCCAAGGCAATTCAGGCTGGCATTGATGCAGCGCAAAAACTCCAACTTGCCATATCAGGACAGCAAAGAGTAATTGCTGACGCCTCTGAAATAGTTATGAGTATTAAGTGCGGCGGATCGGACACTACATCCGGACTTGCATCCAACTGCGTTATCGGATATGTCTCTGACAAACTTGTGGACTTGGGCGCCACAGTAATCTTCGGCGAAACCACAGAATTTCTCGGTGGTGAACATATACTGGCCAGTAGAGCTGTCGGTGGACCAAATGGCCCCGTTGGCAAAAAGATACTAGAAATAGTCAGTAATATGGAGAATCGTGCGAAAGCTATCGGCGAGGATATGCGCGGAGGCCAACCAACTCCGGGTAATATTTCCGGTGGACTATCAACCATAGAGGAAAAGAGTCTAGGAGCCATTGTGAAATCCGGTACCCGCCCAATTCAGGGCGTACTCGAATACTGGGAAACAGCACAAAACTGTGATGGGCTTTGGATTAAGGACTCCCCCGGCCGAGAGTCCGAGATACTTACCGGTATGGCCGCCACAGGCGCTCAAGTAATGATGTTCTCAACGGGGCGCGGAGCTCCGCAAGGATTCCCCACTATGCCTGTCATAAAAATTTGCGGCAATCCGCTTACTTATATTAAAATGCGCCATGATATGGATTTAAACGCCGGTGTTATTATAGAAGGGACGCACAGCATTGAAGAAATAGGAGAATTGGCTTTTCGTAATTTACTTGAAGTTATGTCGGGAAAGATGACGAAAAATGAGACCTTATCTTATTTTGGTTCCATAGATATTTTCTGTATCGGACCTGTTATATAAAGCAAATTCTGAGAAACATATCACAAATACGATTTTCGATAACCTTATGCCTCAGATATAGCACGTGAAACGAACATCGAAAAAGGATCTCTATTCGAGATCCTTTTTTTATTCGGTCTTTTGCCCGTAATACGCATTTTTGCCGTGTTTGCGCAGATAGTGTTTGTCAAGCAGCGTCTGCTGCATTGAACCAAGAGAGGGGTTTATCACCATCGCATGCCAGTCCATGAAGGCAACCTCCTCCATGACAACCGCGTTGTGAACGGCGTCCATGGCGTTCTTGCCCCAGGCAAAGGGGCCGTGGCTGTACACAAGAACTCCGGGTATACTCATCGGCTCTATGCCGACAAAGCGCTCAATTATCACGCTGCCCGTTTCTTTTTCGTATTCTCCGCCGATCTCAGCCTCGGTCATGGGTCGTGTGCAGGGGATCTCGCCGTAGAAATAGTCGCCCTGCGTGGTACCCATGGCAGGGATACCCATTCCGGCCTGAGCAAAGCTTGTCGC
This sequence comes from Oscillospiraceae bacterium, assembly GCA_045596005.1. Taxonomy (GTDB): domain Bacteria; phylum Bacillota; class Clostridia; order Oscillospirales; family Oscillospiraceae; genus SIG459. The sequence continues at coordinate 14,387 of JAZOBQ010000091.1, read as the reverse complement.
CCAGCGGGAGTGGGTATGTACTATGCCGCCGAGCTCGGGGAAGGCTTTGTACAGCTCCAGATGGGTGGGCGTGTCGCTGCTGGGCTTCCACTTGCCCTCCACAACATTTCCGTCAAGATCTGTTACCACCATGTCTTCGACCGTCATTCCCTCGTAGGGCACGCCCGAAGGCTTTATCACCACAAGGCCGCGTTCCCGGTCTATGCCGGACACATTGCCCCATGTGAAAGTTACAAGTCCGTGCTTCGGAAGCTGCAAATTCGCCTCCAGCACTTCTATTTTCAGTTTCTCCAGCATCTTTCTTATCTCCTGTCTTCAGCCATCGCCGCGGCGAACTGTTCTTCCATCCACTTTTTTGCCTTTGCGGTCTCGGCAAAGTCATCGCTGCCCTCGGCGTACCACATTTCCATCATATAAGGCCCCGTATAGCCCAGCTTCTCCAGCTGTCTGAAGCGTTTTGGGAAATCAACACAGCCTTCGCCGAAGGGAACACACTTGAACTTTCCCGGGAAGTCTTCGGTGACGGCCAGCGTATCTTTCAGATGCACGGAGACTATGCTCTCAGCGCCGCGGCTCAGTTCAAAGTCCACATCGTTTTCCGGCCATGCACTCAGGTTTCCGATATCCGGATATACTCTGTACCACGGCGAACGGATCATGGCCTCATAGGCCATGTGCTTGGAGATGGAGTTGATAAAGGGGGTGTCCATTATTTCCATGCCAAGCATTATCTGCTTTTGGGCGGCCTTTCCGGCGGCCCAGGCCATGGCCTCGCGGAAATATTTCACAGACTCGGGGGTGGATTCCTCATAATAGACATCGTATCCCGCAAGCTGTATTACCCTCACGCCCAGCGCGTGGGCGAGCTCGATAGCCTTTTCCATTATCTCATGTGCGCGGCGGCGGATATCGGGGTCGGCGCTGCCGAAGGGGAAGCGGCGGTGGGCGCTCAGGCACATGGTCTGGATGCCAATGCCGACCTCGAAGCAGTCTCTCCGCAGAGCCTCGACTTCCTCGCGGCTCCAGTCCAGTCGGGCAAGGCGGGCGTCATTTTCATCTATGCTTATTTCCACGAAATCGAAGCCGAGAGCCTTTGCCTTTTCCAGTCTCACGCGCCAGCTGTCCGACGGGTCGAGCGCTTTTTCGTATATTCCGAGAAGATGATTGCCAAGCATAAATACCACATCCTTTCTATAAGTAAAAAAAACAGGCAGACGCGGAGTGTATCAAAGGTCGTCTGCCTGTTGGGGAAGAATCAGCGTTTTACGCGTGCGCTGCCGCCTTTTGCGAGAGCCTCGGCCTCTTCTCTGGTGACGAGGTTCCAGTCGTTGCGTATGGTATGGCACAATGCGGAAAAAGCAGTGGCGAATTCAATTATCTCCTGTTCCTCGTGGCCGTTGAGCAGACCCCAGATCATGGAGGAAGCAAAGCTGTCTCCGCCGCCTACGCGGTCGTTGATCTCGATGTTGTCATACTTCTTGGATACGAAGAAGCCGTTTTTGGTCATCATGCAGCCCTGCCAGTTGTTGAGCAGCGCGGTCTTGACCTCGCGCAGGCTGGTGCCGACCACCTGGATGTGGGGATATTTCTCCATGACCTTTTCCGCGACCTTGCGGTAGTTCATGGGGTCGATGGACGAGAAGTTCTCGTCGGTGTTGTCGGCTTTGATGCCCAGCATGGTGTCGAAATCCTCCTCGTTTCCGAGAATGACGTCGATATAGGGCATGAGCGTCTCGGCAACGCGGCGGGCCTCCTCTTTGCCCCAGAGGGTGGCGCGGTAGTTGAGGTCATAGCTCGTGGTGGCTCCGTTTTCCTTGGCAGCTTTCAGCGCGGCAAGAACTTCCTCCGCGGTGTGTTCACCGAGCGCCGTTACTATGCCGGTGGTATGGAACCAGCGGGTGTCAAGAACCTTTTTCCAGTCGATGTCGCCGGGTTTTATCTTGCTGAGGGCGGTGTGGCCGCGGTCATAGATCTGGTAGCTGGCTCTGGGGCCGATGCCGACCTCGACGAAGGCAAGACCGTTTCTGGTGCGGCCTATCTTGTCGAATTCCTCAACAACGATATTGGACATATCCACGCCGTACATTCTAGCGTGGTTGACTATATATTTGCCGGTCCAGTTGTCCACCAGCTTCGTGATATACGCGGTCTTCATGGTGGGCAGAAGCTTCTCAACGCTGAGGTTGGAAATATTGACGCAGCAATTCAGCTCCGCCGCTGCGATGCCGAGATGAAGCTCCTCGGTCTGCCACAGGCGGTCGTGATTAGGGGGAGTCAGACGAATGTTCGGCTCGCCAAAGCTCATAAAATCATATTTTGCCATGTTTATACCTCCAGAACATAGTAAGCAACTTCGTCGATCTCACGGTTCGCGGATATAAGAATGTCCTTTCCGTCTACTTTGTGGTGCAGAGCGTTGGCCGGGCCAACATCATGGTCGAGCACATCAACGCGGAAGCTACCATTTTCACAGGAGACCAGAAGCAGGTCGCGCTCGCCCTTGCGGTGGCCGATGACAGCGCACTGAGCGCCGTTTATATCGGCTTTGCAGATCGCGTGGGCAAAGGGAATGTCGTTTTCATACTGCCAGACTTTTTCAAAGCCTGCGCCATTGTCCTTATAGACACTGAGCTTTTCTCCGTGGAAAGGCCCGATGGTGAGAAGCTCGTTTTTTCCGCAGCCGTCTATATCCAGCAGCACGGCATCGCTGGTCGGCTCGCCGATAAGCTGTTCGACCGTCCACTCGCCGTCGGCGGCAGGAGGAGTGAAGCGGAATACGCCTTCCTCGCTCGTCACGATGCCGCACATAAGGCCGCCGAGTTCACTGCGGCAATAGCCGTGGTTTTTGAGCATTCCGGAACGCAGAAGCTCAAGCTCAGGCATCTCCTCGGTGAAAAGGTCCTTGGGCAAACGACAGCCGTAGGTCATTCCGGGGAAACGCCAGTCGTCTTTGTACTCATAGTCGCTCTTGAGGCAGCAGGCGATGAGATAATTCTCGCCGTCGCGGCTGAGAATATCAAAACGGTGGACATAGGGCAGCTCCACAAGCGTGCGGACTTTCCATTCCCCGTCCTCGTGCCAGACAAGCACGATCTTCGCTTCCTTCGAGTTGTTGGGGGAATAGAACTTGTGGGTGGCGAGGAATGCGCCGTCGACGCCGGGGATCTGCACGGCGGACATGGTTCCGCCGGGGCCGTCCCAGATCTTGTCCACCTGATTGCCCTTATCGTCGAAAAGGTAGCAGGGATGCTCTTTCTCGGAGGCTACGAGGAAATGCTGCTTTCCCTGATATATGAGGGACGCCACGCAGTAGCACAGCGTAAGATCGGATATTTTTCGTTTCTGAATTTTCATATGCATCACCATTTATCCTGTAATAAGGCTCCGGAAAACTGTCTCCGGCAGAGCGTTTTCCGGAGAATGCCGGTCATCTATCAAAGGAGAGATCTGAAGGGGATGTTCTGGGGAGCTTCGAAGCAGTCCTCGAAGCCGCGGCGGTGATGGTAAGCTCGCTTGTCGGCGTCGGTGGGATATACATACTTGCCGCCCACTTCCCAGAAGAAGGGGTGGAACTGATATCCGAGGCGGTCTTTCTTCATATCATAGAGCACCTTGATCTCGGCGGGATCTGCCATGAAGTTGGTCCAGACATCGTGGTGGATGGGGATAACGACCTTGCAGCGCAGAGCCTCGGCCATGCGGAGGATATCCACGGAGGTCATCTTGTCCGCCATGCCGACGGGATTTTCGCCGTAGGAGCCGAAGGCCACGTCGATATCATAGTCCTTGCCGTGCTTTGCGAAGTAGATGGAATAGTGGGAGTCGCCGGAATGATAGATGTTGCCGCCGCTGGTCTTGAGAAGGAAGTTGACGGCTTTATCGTCCATGTCAGTGGGACAGATGCCGGTAAGCTCTTCGCGGTCGGGACCGGTGGAGTCGGTGGTCACGAGGCAGGTCCTGTCGAAAGAATCGAGAGCCACGATCTCTATATCTTTTATTTTTACAACGTCACCGGGTTTCACGGTGATGCAGCGTTCTTCGGGAACGCCCCATTTCACCCAGGTCTCAACGCTCTTTTTAGGGCCGATGAAGGGTACGGGGATCTCGTTTCCGTTTTCGTCTACGGTGGTCATGCCGCTCTGGATAACATGGGCGGCCCATTCGGCGCTCATGTGGTCCTGATGATAGTGGGTGGCGAGAACGGCGTCCACATGCTTGAATCCGAAGGGGTCAAACACATAGGGAATGGCGCGGAGATTGGGCTGCATGCGTCTTGCGCCGCACATATTTGCCATCTGGTGGCCGACCTTCATCTTGTCGTCGCCGTGGGTGCGCTTTCCGTTGCCGGTCCAGAGGTCGACGGTGATATTGGCGCCGCCTTCGGTCTTCATCCAGATGCCGGTGCAGCCGAGCCACCACATGGCTACGGTTCCGGGCTTCACTTCTTCATTCTCTATGTCTTCGTTGAGCCAGGTGCCCCACTCGGGGAAGGTGCTCATTATCCATTTTTCACGGGTAGTTTCAGAAATCTTGCTCATGCGGCTTACCTCCCAAATGTTCAATGTTTACATTTCAAACAAATAATTTTATGAATATATGCTTTCGCCCACAAACTACCATAAATGTTCGTTTTTGTCAACATATCATTTGAATTATTTTTACATATCAAACATAATTTTGCTTTTTATCCTTGACTTATTTGTCTGTTTGTGGTAACAATAAGACAAATAAAAGACGGAATTATGCTAATAGTGAAAAAATGACAACGATGACACAATAATGACTAAGTAATACAGGAGGAATGAGAATAATGATCCTCACAAGTCAGCAAGTCAAGGAATTCGCACTTTCTCACGGCATGGATATGTGCGGAATAGCTAGCATTGATCGGTTTATGACCTCGCCCGAAGGCAAACACCCCTATGACATACTTCCAGGGTGCAAATCCGTAATAGTAATAGGAGTCAGACTTCTCGAAGGTGTTATCGAGGCACAGTTTCGAAATTTCGAGGACAACAACCCCTTAGCGCAAGGAATTTATGGTACCTATGGATATACTATTGCCCCGAACTTTCATCTCCTTTCCACAATATATACTGTAGCACAGTATATAGAGCGAACCACTGGTGAAACCACCACTCCTGTCCCCTGTGGCCCCTTCGGAAATAGCATTCCTCTAAGTGTGCGTCATGCAGCGGTAGCTGCTGGTCTCGGCGAATTTGGCTGGATGAGTATAGTCGTTACTCCGGAATTTGGACCCAGAAACCGCTTTGGAGTAATTCTGACTCAAGCCGAACTGGAGCCCGACCCTATGTACAGCGGTCCTAAACTCTGTGGTATGGAGAAATGCCAAATTTGCTCGCACATATGCCCGACGAAGGCAATCGGCAAACTGGGCGAATGCGAATCTCGTAAGGTTGATATGGGCGGGAAGCATTATGAATATGCTCCTATTGACTTCAGCCGCTGCCAGGTCGCTGCCCACGGACTTCGTAAGGAGTTCGGAGGGAGCCACGACTGGATCACAACAGATTCGCCCACCCCGCAGGATATACAAAATGCCTTTGCAGCAGTGGGGCCTCAAAATGATGGCCTGCAGCATTACCCCACATGGCATTGCGGCCGCTGTCTTGCATATTGCCCTATAGGCAACTGGCATAAAAAATATGCAGCGAAGGGTCTGAGCCGTTTCGATCCCAAGCAGCTGAAAAAAACGTGTAGTGATTGCTCCGAAAAATGAAACTTGATTGCGCGGAGCTGATTTATATTCGGTACATTCATGGCGGTAATTTCCGCTATCTATCACAAACGAGGTAGTGCACAATGAGTGAAAGTACAAAGGGATTATTAAGATATGTTGCCAAACGCATATTGCAAGGCATTCCCATGATGCTGGCGGTAATTATCCTATGCTTTGTCATAATCCAGATTGCTCCCGGCGATCCGATAACCATGATGACGGTAGGCTATACTCCAACTGAGGAAATGCGTGCGGTTCTGGAAGCGACATGGGGTCTTGACCAGCCGCTGCACAAACAACTGTGGACGTATCTCTGCAGAATGCTCACAGGAGACCTTGGCTATTCTTATGTGCAGGCAGCTCCCGTCGTGGAGGTCCTTGCTGAACGGCTTCCGAAAACCTTCCTTCTGATGTTTACTTCCCTGGCATTGTCCGCAGTAATCGGTTCCCTGACTGGCGTATATTGTTCCAGAAAAATGTATTCTCTGGGTGATAATGCAATCAGAGTAACTGCTTTGGTAGGTTATTCAGCCCCCATGTTCTGGATTGCTCAGGTCCTCATTCTTGTATTCGCCGTTGAACTGAAATGGTTTCCCGTATCAGGCATGGTTTCTCTCCGAGGGAACTTCGAAGGATTTGATAGGGTGCTGGACATCATGTACCATATGGTATTGCCCGTGATCACCCTCTCGTTCTGGTTCTCCGCCATGATGATTCGCGTAACGAGAACCAAAATGGCCGACGTACTGCAGAACGATTACATAAAAACAGCTGTAGCTAAAGGTGCCAACGATCGTCGTGTTACGTTCAGACATGCCTTCCGAAATGCAATGGCTCCTCTCGTAACAGTACTCGGAATGGAGTTCGGCTCTATGTTCATGGGTGCCTGCGTCATAGAAACCATCTTTGCGTGGCCCGGAACCGGAAAGCTCATGTATAACGCAATCTGCCAAAGAGACTACAATCTTGTCACAGGATTGTTCTTTGTCATTTCGATTTCTGTCATTGTTGTAAATATCATTGTGGACATCGTATATGCTGTCCTCGACCCACAGGTTCGGTATGATTGAGGAGGCACTATGGAATTAACAATGAAATACAGAACCAAGCTTCACGAATTCGGAAGCAAGGCACTTACATTCTGGCGCAGATACAAGAAAAATAAAGCCGGTGTGCTGGGACTCGTTGGTCTTATTCTGATAATTCTTGTAGCCATATTTGCCCCCCTGCTGACAAGTATCGACCCTTTGGATAACAGCTATTCCATTAATCTCGCACCCAATTCCGTAAACATATTTGGAACCGATGATATCGGTCGAGACGTTTTCAGCCGTACGCTTTACGGTGCCCAGATGTCACTACTGGTGGGCATATTGGCATCTATTGTATCCACCGTTGTCGGTATTATCATAGGAGCCTTTGCCGGTTATGTAGGCGGAGCTGCCGACACGGCGCTCATGAAGATAACTGAGTTTTTTCAGATAATTCCCCAGTTCTTCCTTGCCATCATGATTGCGGCCTTTTTCGGCCCCAGCTTCTATGGCATCATCCTCGTGATAGGCTTGTTGGGATGGCCTTCCACAGCCCGCCTGGTGCGCGCAGAGTTTTTGACGCTTAAGTCTCAGGAATTTGTTCTGGCTGCTCGCGCCACCGGTTGTTCAACTATGCGAATCATTTTTTCCGAGATACTTCCCGGCGCCATTCCACAGGTAATTGTAAACGCGTCTCTTCGAATGGCATCCGCAATTCTCATGGAGGCTAGCCTCAACTTCTTTGGTCTGGGCGATCCATCAGCAATCAGTTGGGGCAAGATGCTTAATGATTCGAAATCCTTGTTGCGCTCTGCTCCGTGGACCTCTATCTACCCCGGTATTGCGATCCTCCTGACGGTGCTCTGTATCAATCTGGTTGGAGATGCACTAAATGATGCCCTCAATCCCAAACTCAGAGAGAGGTGATATGGATGTCCGAAACACTGCTTAATGTTAATGAGCTTACAACCTCTTTCAAGCTTTTGAACGGGAACATAATTCATCCCGTTGACTCCGTGTCTATAACTGTAGAGCGGGGAGATGTAGTAGGTATTGTAGGTGAATCCGGATGTGGAAAGTCTATGACAGCTCTTTCGGTCATAGGGCTCGTCCCTCCTCCAGGCAAAATCACACACGGCACAGTTGAGTTTGAAGGTACGGATCTGGTTGCACTACCAAAAAGCAAGATGTGCAAACTGCGCGGAAGCCAAATTGCTACCGTGTTTCAGGATCCGATGACTTATCTCAATCCGGTTCTCACAGTAGGTGCCCAAATTGAAGAGGCTATTTTGCTCCATACCAAGATGAAGCGCAAACAGGCACGGGAAATTGTTATTGATACTCTTAAACAAATCGGCATCCCGGCGCCGGAACGTGTCGCCAACTCCTATCCCTTCGAACTTTCCGGCGGAATGAGACAGCGCGTGCTTATAGCAATTGCTGTGTGCTGCAACCCTAAACTACTGATTGCTGATGAGCCCACCACTGCCCTCGACGTCACTGTTCAGGCTCAGATTTTGTCTCTCCTGAAGCGTTTGGTACGTGAAAAGGGCATTTCAATGGTCATGATTACACATGACATGGGCATTGTGGCCGATATCTGCAACAAGATATATGTCATGTATGCGGGACAGGTAGTCGAGTCCGGTACAGCCGAGGACATTTATTATCATCCCCAGCACCCTTATACTAAAGCCTTGCTTAAAAGTGTACTAACCGTAGTGGAGCGCAAAGACCAGATTAATACCATCCCCGGTTTTGTTCCGGACCTCGCTGCGCTTCCTGAGGGCTGTCGTTTTTCAACAAGATGCGAACATAACTGCGATGAGTGCAGGCAGCAGCAGGAAATGAGACATATTGACGGAATACACTATGTCCGCTGTTGGAAGGAGTGATACGCTATGGAAAAGCTCATGGAACTTAAATCGGTAAAGCGTATCATACCCGTACGTAACGGCGCAGCCGGTTCTGGCAAGAAAAAAGGACAGGCGGTTCATGCTGTGGATGGAATAGACCTCGACATATACAAGGATGAAATTCTTGCATTGGTCGGCGAGTCCGGCTGCGGGAAATCCACGCTTGGAAAGATGCTTGTTAATCTCAATAGCCCCACACATGGAAAGATTATTTTTGAAGGAAAGGATTTATCCCGCCTTAACGCCCGCGAGCGGCGCGAAAACTGCAAAAACATGCAAATTGTTTTTCAGGACATAGGTGCTTCATTGAATCCAAGAAAAACTATTGAGACGATACTTACTACACCTTTCAAGGTTCACTATCCCAATATGACTGGAAAAGAACTGCGTGATAAGGCTGCCGAGCTCCTAAACAAGGTTGGCCTTACACCGCCGGAGGCGTATTTGCAGAGATATCCCCACGAGTTTTCCGGAGGACAGCGCCAGAGAATAGGGATAGCACGTGCGATTGCACTCAACCCCAAGTTTATTGTTGCTGATGAGCCGGTATCTGCGCTTGATGTATCTGTGCGTGGACAGATACTGAACTTGCTCAAAGGAATCAAAGCCGAACTTGGACTAACATACCTATTCATCACCCATGACTTGAGCGTTGTAAGGTCAATCGCCGATCGTGTTGCGGTTATGTATCTGGGCAAAATTGTAGAGATTGCCCCTGCCGAAGAATTCTTCCACAGAACCCTTCACCCCTACGCAAAGGCTATTTTGTCCGCGACCCCTATTGCGGATCCCGAACGCTCAAAGCAGCGCGAAGTGATAGAACTGCAGGGAGAGCCCCCCTCCCCCCTTAACATTCCTTCCGGATGCAGATTCCACCTTCGCTGTCCCTATGCCCAGCCCATCTGTTCACAGATTGAGCCAGAACTTAAGGACTGCGGAAACGGACATCTTATTGCGTGCCATTGCTGTACAGAAAATCAGTGAACAACGGGGATGCCCGTTAAATAAATTAATTAGGAGGAACCCAAATGAAAAAGTTTATCGCTCTTTTGTTGGCTTTGTGTGTTCTTATGAGTCTTGCAGCCTGCGGATCCCAGGAACCCAGCGCCGAGAATCCTACCTCTACCCCCGCAGATCCCGGGAACGCCGGAGTCGTTGACGATGTCGTAAACGGCAATGAAAATCCCTCCATCCCCACCGGAGGATCTCTTATCATTGCTGAAAACATGGACCCCGTTGGCTTTGTGTCTGTTGTTACTTCCGAGAGAGGTTCCGCTTCTTTCAGCGCTCCTCTGTATCCCATGCTTCTGAACTACGATGTTTATAACAACATGGCTCCCGTAACCAGCGAGCTTGTTGAAAGCTATGATTTTGTTGATGACAAGATTCTCACTTTTCACCTCCGTGATGATGCATACTGGACCGACGGTGAGGCTATTGATGCATACGACGTTGAGTTTACCATCAACAAGCTGATGATCCCTTATTCTCCCTTTGCTGGACAGTTCCTCAAGACCATGGAATCCTGCGTTGCAACCGATGCTTACACCGTGGTTATTACCATGAGCGAGGCATTCCCCAACCTGCCCAACTTCTGGCACCGTCATTATTGCCAGATTTATCCCGAGCACATCTGGAAGGATTACACCGAAAACTACACCGAATGCCCCGAGTACAGCAATCCCAAGACCACCGGTGGTGCATGGGTGCTCGATGAGTACGTTCCAGGTGAGTATGCAACCTATTCTCCCAACCCCACCTATTACAAAGTTGGCCAGCCCTATCTTGATCAGCTTGTAATTCGCATTATCCCCGACTCCGACACTCAGGTTGCAGCTCTTGAGGCCGGCGAAATCGATGTCATCCTCCCCCAGCTCTTCCCCGTTACCGAAGCTGCCAGAGTCTCCACCATTGACGGGCTTTCTGTAAGCGAGTACGGCTTTGACTATGCCGCCGTTATTTATGAGCTGTTCCTTAACCATGAAGATCCTTATCTCTCTGATATCAATGTCCGCCGTGCGGTTTCTCACGCAATTGACAAGGAAGCCGTTGTCAGCGACCTTCTGGCCGGATATGGCGTGCCTCTGGACTCTTACCTTCCCACTGGCGCAGTATGGGATCCTTACATTGTAACTCCCGAATATGTCTATGACTATGATGTTGACAAGGCCAATAAGATCCTTGACGAAGCAGGATACGAAAAAGATGCCAACGGCTCTCGCGGCATTACCCTCAAGTTCTGCTGCATGAACAACACCACCATCATTAAGTACGGTGAAATCATCAAGAGTTACCTTGACAAGGTTGGTATCGCTGTTGAAATCAGCACCATGGAGACCGGCTCCTTCATTGAGAATGTATGCATCGGTGGCGACTACAGTATGTGCTGCGTAGATATGGCCGCATCCCTTGACTTCTCTGTCGAGGCACGTATCTTTACTTCCGATCGCATCGGTGTTGCTTTCGGCAACATGTTCCGTTACTCCAACCCCCGCCTTGACGAGATTTTTGCCGGTCTTGCCAGTGCAACCGGTGACGAGAAGCTGGCTCTCTACGCAGAAATGCAGAACATCCTGGCTGAAGACTGCACCGGTATATTTATCCAGTCCAAGCCTTGCCAGGCATTCAGCAGTAACTTCGGCAATCTCCCCGCAACTCCCCACGCACAGAAAGAAGATTACGACGACGTTTATTTCCTTGGCTAAGTGCCTAAGCGACGGGGCGGCGCACTATGCCGCCCCGCCTTTTTTACAACTAACTCTGTGAGGATAATGCTATGGTTGACGAAAAAAGAATAAAAGTTGATGTTTTGGTTGCTGGTGGCGGCGTTGCTGGTTGTGGAGCAGCAATAACAGCGGCAAGACGAGGGCACAAAACTCTTATTGTGGAAAGTGCAAATTCTCTAGGCGGTTTGGCTACCAACGGATATGTTACCGGAATTGCCGGAATGAATGAAGGCATCTGCAAGGAATGGCTTGACCGTCTTGCAATAAACGGAGATGCCATCGATCGTCCGCATCTACCCGTAATTGATCCCGAAAAGGGTAAAATCGAGCTTGAACACATGCTTTTGGAAGCCGGTGCGAAAATACTGTATGGCGCATATGTCATTGACGCCAACTCCGAGGATGGACGAATTACCGAAGCCGTATGTCACACCAAGTCGGGACGTCTTATCGTAGAGGCAAAGATGTACATTGATGCAACTGGAGATGCTGACCTCGCTGCATATGCAGGTGCACCATACAAAGTTGGTTCCGAGGAGTTTGGAGGCTTAAATTCATCTACAACTCTCGCTTTCCGAATGGGAAATGTTGACCTGAACACATACTGGAAAGCTTGCAGCGATTGGTCCGCCAGCTTCGGCAACAATATTCCGGATAAGATTTCTCTGGTTGCAGCCCTCGAAGAACAGGCTGTGGAAGCCGGTGACTTGCCCAATTTGATTTTCCCGACTGCTCTCATCTACCCTGTCCCCAACACTCCATTGGATGACGCCGATATAACTGTCATGTCCAGCCATAGTTTCCATGCCAGAAATCTGGACACGAACGATCTTACGCGCCAAATTGTAGAGCAACATGACCAGATTCTTTTGCTGGAAAAATTCTTCCGAAAGTATATGCCCGGTTTCTCCCGTTGCCGCCTCACATCCATCGCCAACATCCACGGCGTAAGAGATTCCAGACGTATTGTAGGAGAATATGTTCTGAAAGACACCGATGTTGTGTCCGCGAAAAAATTTGATGACGGCATATTGAAATTCCCTGAGTCTTTTGATACGCATCATCCCACAGATGCGAAATACGGATTTATCAGTCATATTCATGTGGATGAACCCATTGAAAACGCTGTCTGCAGACCCACCGAGTGCCCGGAAGATTCTCATCCGGCCAGCAGATGCAAGCCCTACGAGGCGCGTGTCAACCCGCTGGAATACTGTGAAATACCGTATCGCTGTCTTGTACCTCAAAAAATAGACAATCTGTTTGTTGCAGGAAGGTGCATGTCCGCCGAATTTAACGCCCTTGCAGCTGTCCGTGTTATTGCACCGGCCATGAACTCTGGTTACGCCGCAGGAATTGCTACCGACCTTTGTTTGAAAGAAGGTATCGTACCCCGCGAACTCGACGGGCGTCTAGTTCGCGAGGAAATGATTCGAGAGGGTATGCGTTTGGATATGGCACCTGACAAACATTGGGCAGAGGTGCGTAAAATCAAGGGAGATTTTGTCGTTCTCAAAAGCGACCTCGTAGGTATAAAAACAGAGAACGGAATCAAGACTCACATATAAGATACGTTTCAACCGAACTCGTTGTAACCTGCCAAATATTACTTGCATTTTGTGTTATTAATTGTTAGAATTGTTTAATAGTATGATTGTTAATGTGAGAGGTTTTTATGAATAAATCTCGCGATGAAATTAAGCAGCGCCATAAGGATATTATCAGAATTTTAAATGAGACTGGCAAAGTATATGTAAGTGACCTTTGCGACAAGTTTGCAGTTTCTGATATGACAATACGCAGAGATCTTGCAATGTTAGAGAGAGAAGGTCAGCTGTCTCGTTTTAGAGGAGGTGCCACCGTTCTACACATCTCGGAACCTCCGGTTCAAGATAATCCAGTTTATGATAACGAAGATGTTGCTGTTAAGTTCGTCGAATCCTATGCACAAAAGATTTCTGTACGCGCAAAACAAAAGGATATGATTGCCGCTGCCGCCGCAACCCTCATCAATCATGGCGAAACTGTTTTCATGAACAGTGGTACCACCTGTCTATATATGTTGAAGTATCTTAGCGGGAAAAATGTCCGCATCGTTTCAAACAACGCTGCTATGGCGTTGATTGACAGACCTGCAGATACCGAACTGACAATTGCAGGAGGCGAACATTTCACAAGAACGCAGTCTTTTGTTGGACCGTTGGCAAAGAATGTGTTCAATAACGTCTTTGCTACAAAGTGTATATTATGCGTAGGCGGAATCTCTAGTCGAAGCGGAATAACATCATCCAGTATGCAGGAAACTGAAATTAACAACCTTGTATGCCAGCAGTGCAGTGGAAAGCGAATTGTTGTTGCAGATGGGTCAAAAGTTGGAGCATCTCAGAGCTTTATTAGCTGTAAGGTTGAGGATATCGATATACTGATTACCGATAAAACCGCAAACAGTGATGAGCTTATGGCTATACGCCAGTGCGGAGTTCAGGTAATTGTAGTGGATGAATAATCATTGGTTCCTTTCAACTGAACATGAGGAGTGCTCTGACGAAGTGCGTTTGCATTCGCATTGTGGAATAGCTGTCATGGTTCTTTGTTTTGTCCTCTCCGATAGCAAAAGAGTGTCCCACTGGGGCACTCTTTTTGTTGTATGACCACATGGTTGCATTGATATTGCTCCCCCAAATTAAGCCAAACTTTAATTATGCTTAATTCTGGCGGCATAGGTATACACCATCCTTACAACAAGAGAGCGCTATCCGAATGAATGGCGCTCTCTTGCATCGAGAAAGGCATGCATGCCTTGAACGACTTGCAGACCACTCATCCAGAACTCGCGAGGGAGTACTCTCCCAACAACAAACGAGATGTGCGGACGATAATGAAACGACATGCATATTCGGCATTGTGGATATGCCCCACATGTTCGGGAGAATATGCGTGTGACGTGCGTGAGCGCGAGTTGGGAGATGACTCC
>JAZOBQ010000090.1:0-29778 GCA_045596005.1 Oscillospiraceae bacterium | reverse complement strand
TACAACAGCTATTCAAGCGCTCAGGACGAGGACAAAGAGCTGCTCCGTGTTTTCGGTCTAATAAACGACGACAGCATTAGACGTGTCGAAGCGGAAATATATTTTGCCGTGACCGGGTCTGAACAAACGCTGGAAAAGCTCACCTTGAAAAGTTTCCAATACTACGATCACAAGGGTCAGCGCTATTTCAGTATAGACCACATATATGTGGATAAGCTCTCGGAGCATCTGATGCCGCCCTTTGTAATAAACGGCTATAACGACGCCGGCGAGCTTATATGCAGCGAAGAATTTACATTCGGCCAAAGCACAAGTATCGGATAAAAGAAAAAGACGGATTCAAAATGAATCCGTCTTTTTCATGGATTAAACCAATATATATGCGGATAATGTTACGTATTCGCTCGTCGCATTTACATTCTTATTTGCTTTTGAAATATAGATATTTTTATATTCTATTTGCAGATAAGAAGGCATTTTATTCGATTTGATTATAGACACAAGGCATGGTAATCTGCTCTCAGATGGAAAGAATGTTTCATCAAATACTACATTCCCAATAAAAAGAGAGGAGAGAATCAATCATGTTGGCAATCAAAATCATTATATTTTTTGCCGCTCTGGTATTTGCTGTAGTTGCCGGTGAAAAGCTCAAAATCAATGCAGGTATACTGGCTATCGCCTGTGCATTTATAATCGGCGTCACGCTTGCCGGTCAAAGTGTATCTGGAATTATCAATCTTTTCCCCGTACGCGTTTTCTACAATCTGCTCATTGCTACCCTGTTTTATGGCTTTGCTAATGAAAACGGCACTATGGCCGTTCTCACCAAAAAGCTCGTCTACTTCTTCCGCAACGCCCAGTGGGCCATGCCTCTGGTGCTTTTCCTTATCTCTTTCATCCTTTCTGCCAGCGGTGCAAACCTCGAAGCCGCAGTTATGCTTCTTTCTCCCATCGGTTTCAGCCTTGCATTCGCAATGAACTTTAATCCTTTCCTCGCCGCTCTGGCTCTTTGGGCAGGCGGATGCGCAGGTAACTGGGTTCCCTGGGGATCCATGACCAACACATTTATGGGTCTGTTTATCGACGGCGGTGTTGTTGCCGAAGAAATCGTTCGCAGTGACTTCAACAGAATGTTTATCACGTCCTTTGTAATTCTTCTCCTTTTCGTTGTTGTCATGTTCCTTATTTACAAAGGCTACAAGGCAAAGGGCACTGTTGACGCAGAAAACGCCGAATTGACCCCCGCACAGAGAAAAACTCTGGTTATCCTGTTCGTTTCTCTTATCGTTATTATCGTTCCCGCTCTGGTTCAGCTTCTCGTACCCAACCCCGTTACCGGTTGGATGGCAAAGAACCTTAACATACAGTCCGTCGCAGCACTCAGCGCAGGTCTGATGGCACTCATGAAGCTGGCCGATGTCAACGTTGTCATTCGCAACCGCGTTCCCTGGGGCATGCTCGTGATGATCTGCGGCGTTACCATGCTGATGGGTCTTCTCACTCCCCTCGGAATCACCGATGCTGTCGGCACCTTCCTCGCAAACGGCGGCATGCCCGTATGGCTCATCGTTCCTGTACTCTGCGCTCTTTGGGCACTGCTCAGCTTCTTCGTCTCCGGTATGGTGCTCATGCCTCTGCTGGTCTCCTTCGCTCCCGCTCTCATGGGTGTCGGAATCTCCAGCGCTGCTATCGTCTGCGCAGCCCAGGCCGGTGGTATCGTATCCTCTCTCAGCCCCTATTCTGCAGCAGGTGCCATGGCAATATCCGGCTGCCCCGAGGAGCATCGTGTTGAGGTCTCCGGCAAGATGATTCGTTATGCAATCATAGCATCTGTCGTTGTATCTCTGCTCGGTTTCCTTGGAATCTACGGCTAAGCATTAAATAATAACAGCAAATTGGGGATGGAACCGTCTTCCATCCCCAAGCGATTAATTTTATTGCGTTTTCTATGGTGATTAATATGAAAAAATATCCACTTCCCCCTGATCTGGCATCATTACCAGTCATAAACGCCGTGCCGTGGCTCCAGATCGGTCCCGGTCAGCCTTTCCCGACCGTTGAGGGAGCATGTTTCACTCGCGAGGGCAAACTTCTTGTTGGCCACAGAGAAGCTCCCTGGTCAGATATATTATGCGTGGATCCGGACACAAAAGAATGTGAAATATTCTATCATGATGAACACGCTTCTTTGATTGGCTTCGCATGCCACCGCGACGGCAGAGTATTTGTCGCCGATATTCACGGACGCGTGCTTATCCTCTCTGCCGACGGAAAGCCGGAAAGAGATCTGCTGGAGAATTATAAAGACAAAAGCTTCAAACCCAACGATCTCTGCTTTGATAACAAAGGTAATATTTACTTTTCCGACTTCGTGGGATCCGATGCTAATCCAAGCGGTGCAATATATCGTTTTGACGAAAGTGAAAATTATGATATACTTCACCTTGTCGCCGGTGATCTCTGTACTCCAAACGCCGTCGGCTTTTCTCCCGATTTTTCTATTTTGTGGACTGCCGAATCTTTGAGAAATACAGTTGTGAGAATTGCCCTTGGGCCCGACGGATACAAGCACCCTCACTTCTCCGCACAGATGGCAACCTACCAAAACTGCGGCTATCCCCATGTTGACTCCAACTCCATTGATGCAGAAGGTAATATTTATCAGGGAATCATGGAAGGCGGCCGTGCTATCGTTCTTAATCCGCAGGGTATCCCAATAGCAAACATTTTACTATCCGACCGTGATAACGGCGATCGTATGAAAACTCCTAACCTTGCCATCAGACCCGGTCATGCGGAGGGATATATGGTAGCCTGCGGTACCGGCGGCGCATGGATCTACAAATTTGAAGCCCTGGCACCCAGTGCCCCGATTTATGCCAACATGTAAGGAGCTGATGAAATGAGCGAAGTTTATACCGTTCTGAGCCCTTGGGCAGAAGCAGATGTAAGTGAACAAGTAGGTTTGAGTCCAAGATTGGAAACATTCTCAGGCAAAACGATCGGCCTTTTCGCTAATTTCAAAGGTCATTCGGAACTGGTTTTGGACTCCATAGCGCAAGGCATCTCCAAGAAGTATTCTGACGTTAGTTTTACCAAGTATATATATCCTGTCGAAACCATGGAGATCATGCACGACGAAGCTTACGCCGACAGTTTTAAGAGCTGGGTTCTTGAATGCGACGCTGTTATTGCTGGTTACGGAGATGACGGCTCCAGCACCATGTATCACGGGATGAACACCGCAGCAATTGAACGTATGGGTGTTCCCGCTGTAAGTATTAACAAAAGCAAAGTTTCTTCAAACGCTGTCAGAGGCGCAGCCATGCGAATGGTACCGAACCTCCGCTGTTCAGTCTGCGAAGTGCCCGACCTTTCTCTCTATCCCAAAGAAGATTTTGACAGCATAATTCAAAGTAACGTTGAACCCATGCTGCCTGATGTAATAGACCAATTGCTGCGCCCGTTGACTGAGGCCGAGATCTCTCCGCCCGAAAGCAGATCTGCAGCTATTGCAAATACAACTTTTACCGGCAACTATACTCAGATAAACAAAGCTTTTTATCTGAACGGTTTCACAAACGGCACTCCTATTGTGCCGCCCACCAGAGAAGCTGTCGACGAAATGCTTCGGGGCACTGATTTGTCACCGGATGAAGTTATCGGTGTGCTCATGCCCATGCGCGGAAAAGCAACTGTTGAGAAGTTGGCTATCAACGCCGTAATGGCAGGCTGCCTCCCTACCCACTTCCCTCTCGTGATAGCAATCGCAAAAACGATGGCGGATCCCAGAATTTCACTCACAGGCTGGATGTGCAGCGTGGCGGGTTTTGCTCCGATGATTTTGGTAAACGGCCCCATTCGTCACCAGATAGCCCTCAATTGCACAGATAATGTTCTGAGCCCATATTACATTGCTAACACAGCCCTTGCTCGAGCCATGTCGTTGATTACTCTCAACATTGCAGGTATTCGTCCCGGTCTTGAAGACAAGGCCTATGGCGGTCACGAAGCACGCGGCGGCGTATGTTTCGGCGAAGACGAAGAGAACTCCCCCTGGGAACCCTATCATGTCAGCGAGGGGTTTGCAGCAGAGGACAGCACCGTCACACTGGTATGGTTCCAAAACCGCACTATGATAAAAGGTAACCAGGATCCGATCAACAACATGAAAATATTGTGTGCCACAGATGATGTTGGTTTCAACCCCGGTGCGACCTTCGTTATCTCCCATACCTTTGCGAAAACACTCGCAAAAGCCGGATTCAGCAAAAAACAAGTGATCGACTATGTTGTTGAATATGCACGCAAGCCGGCAAGTGAAGCTCCCATTCGCTGGCTAAAGGATAATAATCATCTGCCGACTACCGTCCCGCTGCCGATGGATAACAGTTTTTCCGTGCGAAAATACTGGGATCCTAAATATCTGCACATCGTAGTTTCCACCGGTGGTGCCATGCCGCGCGGATGCACTATGTGCGGCGGAGGTGATCACGGCGGACCGGTCACAACCAAGATCGAAGTTCCCGTAAACTGGGATAGTCTCGTCGCAGAATACAGGGAATATGAAAACATTGATTATGTATAATTAATCCTCCCCTTTTCACACATCCTCTCAAAGCAAAACGCAGAGTTCAATTAAGAACTCTGCGTTTTGTCTTATTTTTGTGCTGCTGCACAGTCATTGTTTCGTTGGTTGAAAAATTCGATTACCGATTCACGCACAAGTCGGGTAATGGTCCTCTCCTTTTTTCCGGCTTTCCAATACATCCACAAATCAGAATAGCACTCAAAGTCATTTATATGTATGATCGACATGTCATCCATACGGAATTGATCGATAGTGTTGATCGGTGCAAACATAACCAGCTGTCGTTCTCTTACCGCATCCATCAAATCACGGCGGTTTGCGGACTTAAAAGCAATATTCGGAACGAATCCGGCCTGCATGCAGAAATTCTCCGACGCCAGAGAATAACTTGCCGGCAAGTCGGTTTTTACTTTAGACGCAAACATATCATTTGAGAAATTCTTCAGCGATGTACTGCTGCAATTTGCATATGGATGTGAATTCGGTACCAACATCACAAGCTCATCTCTGCTGAGGTGGAGTTTGTTCATCTGCGGTTCATCAATATCAATTCCCATGACCGCAAAATCAATTTCATTGGCAAGTATTTTCCGAAAAACTTCCTTGATTGAGTAGCGAACATTGCGTATTGAAGCACCCGGATAATTGCTCAGCATAGAATATACATGATTCAGAAGACCATTAAATGTGTACATAGGCTCTGCATCTACAACGATCTCATTGAAATCTGCATATTTCATTTCTCTGACAGTGTCAAAAGTTTCGTTAAGTTCTTCAATGATCGGACTCAGCTTCTCGTAAAGATAGCTGCCATAGCGGTTAAGTTCCAGATGCTTGCCATTGCGCGCAAAAAGTTCTACCCCAAGCTCGGCTTCAAGCTTCTTAATATTTGCACTGAGAGCCGGCTGAGAAATATTCAATTCGGCTGCTGCCTTGGACATATGCTCCATAGAGGCAACTTTGATAAAATATGAAAGTTGAGAAATATCCATAATTACACGAATCCTTTCGACAACTCGCCAATCATGAAATCGTTGATTATTTGTCATTACTATTATATCACGGAAAAGTGGCATTTCAACAAGCTTTTTCACTGCATCAACACCTTCTTCCGACTGATGAGCTGAACATAAAACAACATAAAAAAGACGGATTCAAAAATGAATCCGTCTTTTTGCTTTGAGTAGCGAATATTCAAATCAATAAGTTCCTTCGGGGACTTCCTGAGCCATAGCAATTTTTACTATACGGCTTGTGCCGAGGCGCTCTGCTCCAAGCTCTATAAACTTCTCAGCATCTTCGAGAGAGCTTATGCCGCCGGAAGCTTTGACCTTGACGTGCTCAGCAGAGTGGGCGCGCATAAGCTCAACATCGGCAAAAGTTGCGCCGCCGGTGGAAAAACCGGTGGAGGTCTTAATGTATTCCGCGCCGGATTCATTGACGATCTCGCAGAGCTTGATCTTCTCTTCGTCGGTGAGAAGGCAGGTCTCGATAATGACCTTCATTATCTTGCCGGGGCAGGCATCTCGCACAGCCTTGATATCGGCCGCAACAGCGTCCCAGCATTTATCCTTGACCATACCAAGGTTGATGACCATATCGATCTCATCGGCACCGTGGGCAACGGCATCGGCGGTTTCATAGGCCTTTACGGCACTTGTCATATATCCGTTGGGAAAACCGATAACGGTGCAGATAGCAAGCTTATCGCCTACATAGCGCTTTGCGCCGGCAACATGAGCAGGAGGAATGCAGACACTGGCGCAGCCGTATTTGATGCCCTGGTCGCAGAGCGCCATGATTTCGGAAGAAGTGCAGTCCTGACGCAGAAGAGTGTGGTCGCATTTGGAAAGGATATCTTTAAGTTCCATAGGAAATTCTCCTTCATTAAGTTTATGTAAGCATCATAACAGATGCGAATTAAAATTTCAATCACCATACATCATAAATCAGACTTTGTCCGAATATCATCAAATAGCTATATGTACGAGGTGATCAAATGGACGAAATCATTTTAAGCAACTACTGTACTCTCCGCGGTGTTATGACCGCAGTCCCACGTTATTCTCACTCCGGCAGAGGCGAGGATTTCTATCAATTTCCGCTTGAAGTCTGCCGTCTTTCCGGCGCAACGGATACAATAAACATTGTAGCGCGAAGCACGCTTCTGGACGAACTCGAAGTCAAAGAAAATCAGAAACTTTATATTGAAGGCGAGCTCCGTTCTTTCAACAACAAAAGCGGCGTGGGACCCAAACTGATAATAACCGTCTTTGCCAAGGAAATGCGATTTGAATGCGGCGAGGACGAAAACCGTATCGAGCTTCATGGTACCATCTGCAAGCAGCCAACACTCCGCATCACACCTATGGGCAGGGAGATATGCGACCTTATGATTGCAGTCAACCGTCGATACGGACGCAGCGACTATCTCCCTTGCATAGCATGGGGAGCAAAAGCCCGTGAAGCCGCCGACTGGGGCGTAGGCACCTCTGTTGCTCTAAGCGGCAGAGTACAAAGCAGACAATACACCAAGATAATCGACGGCGAATGTATAGAAAAAACGGCATATGAGGTTTCGGTGATCGACATATTTGAAGATACATAATTTGTGGGCGCAGGGCATATTTTCAGCCCTGCGCCCCATTTATTCTTTCAATAGAAATATTAACTATGTTGCCCAGAAACAGCACATTGCCGCAAATATAAAGCCACAGCAGCATTATCATTACCGAAGCCAGAGATCCGTAAACAAGCGGATACTTGACGCTAAGTCCAATGAACCAGGAAAACAGGATGCTGACCGCAACCATGGTAACAGCTGCAGTCACCGCGCCAGGAACGAGTATAATTCCACTGTCGCCCGGAGAGCACACTCTATATACTCCAAGAATCATAACGAACAGGACTAAAAACAAAACGACAAATCTAAACCATTCCCAGTTATGCGAGATATTCAAAAACCGAATGTATCGGTCTACAAAACCTATGAACCAGCCTCCGGTCGCCACAAGCAGCGCCGCAAGATAAAGCGCCGCGAGAAACAAAAGTGAGAATACAAATGAAAAAACAAAAGCTAGCATTCTCTCCTTTCTTCTTATGCCGCGAAGTTCAAACATAACCTTATCTATGATCCGAAATCCGGCCGCCGAGCTAGTTGCCATTGCAAAAACAGCAACAGAGAGCATTCTTCCGCTTGAGTTGGCGCTGACATATCCAAGGAATTGAGCAAGTGTTTCAAGAGTCTCGTACGGCATCAGCCCTTCAAATAGCAGCTTCATCTCTTCCGCAGACGGAAACAGATTTCCAAGCATGGCATACAGACAAATAAACAGTGGAAAAATGCTCAGCATGAGAAAATATGATAATCCGGCCGATGCACGCGAAATATGAAAGTCAAGATAGTGCTGTATGATGCTTTCTATAAGCGAGTAAAGCTTCCTTTGCAAATTAATCACCCGAAGAAATCATAAGCAAAGCCGAAGAATAATATTCTAATTAAACAATAAATTAAATATTGACTTTAATAAATTTAAATGTTAACTTTAACTTAGTTAAAGTATGGAGGTGCGAGATGTCGATTCAAGTATTCCCCGAATGGCTAGCAAATCTCGAGGATGAGGACATTTCCTTTATAAAAAAATTCCTGCTCGCATCAGGCTCGCTAAAGGAAATGGCAAAGCAGTACGGCGTCACCTACCCCACCGTACGTCTGCGACTCGACAGGCTCATACAAAAAATACAGATGAGCGAGAGCAGCGAGAGCGACCCATATATCTCTCTTATTAAACGCCTTGCCATCAACGACAAGCTCGATTTTGACACAGCCAAGATACTCATAAGCGAATACAAGAAGACACAAGGGAGGAATTAATTGTGGCAAGAACGACCATCACATTATTTGTAATCCTGATATTCATTATTTGCGTATTTGTGCTGCAGTTTTTCCTGTCAAAGCGCGAGAACAGATGGCCGGGACTTGTACTGCCCATTATGTGCTTCTTGTTTTCACTTCTTTATCCACTAAATTTGGTCGTCCCGAGTGAAGGCACCACATTCAGTGAAGTTGCGATGATATTCATTGTATGGCTCATAGGTAATATACCAACCATTATTATGCTCGCCATATACTTCTCCTGCCGCGAAAAATTCAAGCGTGCACATCAGGTAAACAAAATGAACATTCAGGATCTCGACTAAGACAGCAAAAAGCCCTTCGGAATTTTCCGAAGGGCTTTTATTAATTACAATTACTTGCTGTTGAAAATTTTGAAAATGCTGTCGAAGGGATCTTCGTCACTTGCGGCATTTTCAGGCTCAGCCTTCTGTGCCATCTGGGTGGCGGCGGTGAAGAGCTCAGCAGGCTGAACAGGCTGTGCAGCAGGTGCAGGTTCCTGAACAGGAGCAGCTTCAGGCTTGGAGTTCTTGTCATCGAAACCGGTAGCAATAACGGTAACACGGATGGTGTCGTCCATGCTGTCATCGAATGTTGCGCCGAAGATAATGTTTGCATCGGGATGAGCGGCTTCCTGAACGAGAGTTGCAGCAGCCTCAACATCCTCAAGACCCATATCCGCAGAGCCGGTGATGTTGATGAGGACGCCGCGTGCGCCGTCTATGCTGGTTTCCATCAAAGGACTGGAAACAGCAATGCGGGCAGCCTCTTCGGCCTTACCCTTACCGACAGCGGTACCGACGCCCATATGAGCAAAGCCGGCATCCTTCATGATGGTGGTAACATCGGCAAAGTCAAGGTTAATGAAGCCGGTGTTCTTGATGAGGTCGGAGATGGAGATAACTGCCTGCTTGAGAACGTCATCAGCGATCTCAAATGCGTTTGCAAAAGTAACCTTCTGGTCGGTTGCGTACTTCAGGCGATCATTGGGGATGATAAGAAGGCTGTCCACCTTGCCAAGCAGTTCTTCAATACCGCGCTTAGCCTGATCCATGCGGCGCTTGCCTTCGAAAGTGAAAGGCTTAGTGACAACGCCAACGGTGAGCTTTCCGGCTTCCTTGGCAATTTCAGCAACGATGGGTGCTGCGCCGGTGCCGGTGCCGCCGCCCATACCTGCGGTGATGAACACCATATCGGCATCCTCAATTGCCTTTGCTATATTGTTGCGGCTTTCCTCGGCAGAGTTCTTACCGACAGTGGGATCGGAACCTGCGCCCTGGCCGTGGGTCAGCTTCTCGCCTATCTGAATCTTCTGATCGGCGGAAGAAACAACGAGTGCCTGTTTATCGGTGTTAACAGCGATGAACTCAACACCTTTTGCTGCGGTGCTTACCATGCGGTTGACAACATTGTTGCCGGCGCCGCCAACGCCTATCACCTTAAGATTAACAACACTTTCGCCGCCATTATCAGGAACGTATGACATATCTGTTTGCCTCCCTAACATATTTTTATCGATTACGGAGCTTTTTCCGAAGAATTACGATTAAATTCATTTTATTTTAATACATTTTTACTGCAAGGTCAATGCTTTTTACAAATATTATGTATACCTTTTGAGGAATTAAGCATTGCCCGATTAAATTAATCAATCATAGGTAAGATGAGCGGAGGAATCTATAGAAAGATCAAGAGTTCCGCAGTCTCCGCTCTGCAGTCCGGCAACAGAGGCAACAAGAAGCTGGAACTTGTAGCCCACATTTTCATATGAACCCATTTTAACGACAAAACGCTCAACATAGTCAAACTCGGGATTATTGGGGTTTGTCATATCGATGCACTCTATATTATGTCGCAGATCCAGTGCGGAAATCTGCTTGAGCATATCAGAGAGATAGCTCACCGTATTGCTGTCGAGACCCGCAGCGGAAATAAGCTCACCTTCAGCAGGAGCGCTCGCAGTAATCCCCTTTACCCGTACGAGCGCAGCCGCATCGGCAGTGCTGACTTTGGAAAGGAGCTTGCAGGTCCTGTCTATTGCCCACAGACCGTTATCTGTTTCAACGCAGGCAATGGCTTCGCTTTCAACGACCTTGATAATGAGTCTGCTGGGCAGTTCTCTGTCTATAGACACTCCCTCGACATAAGGAAGTTTTGCGAAAATACGGCTGGCGGCAGAAAAGCGGTTAATAAAAAATAGGTTGTCGCCGTCCGCAACGCCCGAAGCTTCGGATATCTCGGTATCAGTATAAAACTTGTTGCCCTCAACGTCAATGGTGCCAACGCGGAAGAAAACACCAAGAACAAATATCAGCGCAGCGCAAACGAGAGCGAAGGCCAAAGGCCAGAACACGACGCTATGTTTCCTTTTTTTCATATTCGAAGGCATTTATATCCCTCTTTCGTATATTAGTTGCATCTTACTCCGCAAAAACAGGAGCAAGTTGATTATTTTCTGCTTATTTCTGCTCCGAGTCTTTGAAGTGACTCGGCAAAATGTTCATATCCGCGCTCAATATGCCCGGAGTCATAAACAACAGTCTCACCCTCGGCCGAAAGTCCGGCCACTACCAAAGCCGCTCCGCCTCTAAGGTCGCAGGCCGTCACCGGTGCAGCGCTCAATCGGCGTACGCCTGTTACCATTGCTACCCTGCCCTCGGTGCGAATATCGGCGCCAAGACGACGAAGCTCCGGCACATGTCTGTAACGGCTTTCAAATATATTTTCAACGAAAACACTTGTTCCCTCAGCTCGCAGACACGCTGCCATCATAAGTGCCTGAGCATCGGTAGGAAAGCCCGGATAAGGCTTTGTAATTATAGGTTTTCCGGCTCTCAGCGAACCTTGTCTGTACAGTTTTACACTGTCCCGACTTGTAATTATATCACAGCCTATTCCCCTTAGGGAAGAAGTTACTTTTGAAAAATGATCCGGAATTACACCCTTAATGTGCACTTCACCGCCGGCTGCAGCCGCAGCACACAAATATGTAGACGCCACTATGCGATCCGGCATAACACAATGCTCGGAATATTCGCGTGGAAAGAATCCTTTTACCTTAATAACGGGTGTCCCTGCGCCTTCAATCTCCGCACCTTTAGCACAAAGGAAAGTCTGGAGATCAACAATCTCCGGCTCGCAGGCAGCATTACTGATAACAGTTTCGCCTTCTGCGGCACAGGCGGCCAGCATTGCGTTTTCTGTCGCCCCGACACTTGGGAAATCAAGATTTATCTGCGCGCCGTGAAGTTTCTTTGCCCTGCAATAAACTTCTCCGCCTTCTTCGCTTATCTCGGCACCGAGCGCGCTGAGAGCTTTCAAATGCAGATCAATCGGTCTGCTGCCAAGCTCGCAGCCTCCGGGTGTTGAAAGTCTTACCTCTCCCATTCGAGCGAGAATAGCACCCATATACATCACAGACGAACGCATTTTGAGCATCAGTTCATGCGGTATATGGCTCCGGCACACATTGTTAGAGTCAATTATTATCTCGTCGCCGCATCTACTCACATCACAGCCAAGGTGGCTGAGGATCTGCAGCGAGGCATCAAGGTCCGAAAGATGGGGACAATTCCTAAGTCGGGACACGCCCCCTCCGAGTATGCTCGCAGCCATTATCGGCAAAACGGCATTTTTCGAGCCCTGTACTTTAAGCTCTCCGAAAAGCTCTTTTCCTCCGCGAACCGTCCAAATGGGCATATTCTCCCTCCGCTGGCAATTATTTCATGCCATACTATGCGAAAAAAACAGAATATGCTATTAAACCGCTCAGTTCTTCGTATATCCGAGAATAATATCGGCTATTTTGTCGGTAGCGCCGGGCTGTCCGGCCTCATACATCGCTTTGCTCATTTTATCTAGACCGGCTTTATCAGCAAGCAAGTCACAAATTTCATCATAAAGGCTCTCTGCGTTGAATTCGCCCTCAAGATGCACTCTCGCACCGCCTGCTGCTTCAAGCACGCGTGCATTTTTCTCCTGATGGTTATTGGTCACATTTGGAGAAGGAACCAAAAGCGCAGGTTTTCCCATGGCGGTCAATTCGGCAAGAGTTGATGCGCCGCTGCGGCACATGATAAGGTCCGCTGCAGCCATTACCCGCTGCATATCATAAATATACGGACGAATGTCAACGCCCTTATCAAGTCTGTCGGGGCAGACTGCATCCAGCGCAGTCTCAAGCTTACCGAAACCGCCTTTTCCTGCGGAATGAATGAGTCTGAAGTCCCCTTTTTCGGCAGAAATTGCGGCGAATCGTTCCATAACGGAATTCATATGTCCGCTGCCAAGACTGCCCCACACGGAAACCACAAGAGGCTTATCGGCAGGTATTCCGAGCTCAGCCTTTGCGGCAGCTTTATCAAACTCAAGAAAATCCGGGCGAACAGGAGTTCCTGTATAAACAACATTTGCACCTTTTTTGTAGTTATCTTTCGCCTTCTCAAATCCAACCATTATACAGTCAACAATTGGGGCGAGCAGCTTTGTGGTAAGTCCCGGAACTGCATTGGACTCATGAACCAGAGTGGGAATTTTCAGTGAATGAGCAGCTTTCAAAACAGGGTAACAAACATAGCCTCCCGTTCCGATTACGACATCAGGAGCAAATTCTTTTATGATTTTCTTTGCTTCGGCAGTACTTCTGAGAACAGAAATAACAGTATCAATATTGTGCTTGAGCCCGGCAAAGGAGAGGCTGCGGCTGAGGTTGGAAATTTTGACCGTCTTAATCTCATATCCCTCACGAGGAACAAGAGAAGTTTCCATCATGCCCTCGGCACCTATAAAAAGAATGCCGCAGTCCGGCATCAGCTGTCTCAGCCTGCCGGCAACTCCTATTGCTGGATTTATATGACCGGCGGTACCGCCGCAGGAAAACAGAAAATTCATATATCTTTACTCCATCAAATTGCCGGAGAAACTTTTTCCGGCCTTGTTTTTATTCTTCCGATCCCGTTTTTCTCGGGAATGGAACGGGATGCAGACAAAATAATGCCCATTTCGGCGAGCTGAAGCCACAACGCAGTTCCGCCATAGCTGAAAAACGGAAGAGAAATTCCTGTGCATGGTATGAGATTCGTCACAACCGCGACGTTTAGAATGACCTGCAGAGCCAAAAGCGCACTTATACCTCCGCACACGAGAAAATGATATCTGTCCCGGCAATGCAGAGCAAGCCAGAATCCGCGGATAATAAGCATGGCGAAAAGGCACAGTATTGCCGCCGAGCCTATAAAGCCAAGTTCTTCACACACAACGGCAAAGATAAAATCATTATGCTCCTCGGGTAAATACAGATTCTTTTGTCTGCTCTGCCCCAGGCCAAGTCCGCTCAAACCACCAGAGCCAATAGAATATAGCGACTGTACAATCTGATATCCGGTATCCGAAGAATCGGCAAAGGGATCAAGCCAGGCGGAAATACGGTCGGACGAGTAGTCCATGCCAAAAGCCATTAAAGCAACTCCGCCGATCGCCAAGCCTCCGATTATCACAAACCACTTCAGTGAGGTGCCGCCCATGAACATCATTGCCGCAGTTACACCAAGAATAATGATCGACGCGGACAGGTGCGGCTCAAGAACGAGCAAACCTACAACGCTCACAGCGACTACCGCAAAAGGCAAAACGCCAAAACGGAACGAATGCATTTTTCCACGATAGGTGCAGATAAGACGCGCGTCAAAAAGTATAACGGCAATCTTAGCGATCTCCGAGGGTTGAAAGCTTATCCCTCCGATAGCAAACCATCGTTTCGCACCGTTGGCGGATACGCCGGCAGCAAGCACAAGCACCAGCATCAACACAGAGCAAGCTAGGATATAAAAAGACCAGCGTCTGTAAAAATCGAGCGGAAACAGTGAAACAAGATACATGATCCCGCAGCCCGTCAGCGCAAAAAACAGCTGGCGGGTAAAATAATACGTTGCTTCCTTATCGGGATCATAATATGCTCTCGCAAAAGATGCGGAAAGCACCATCATAACTCCAACGGTCAGCAATAACAATGTCAGCAAAGCGAAAGGAGTGTCCACACTCCCCCGCCCGGTTCGGTCAGCATAGATGGGTTCATTAAGACGAATGTCGGAATACTGCATGCTTCCCTCCCCAAAGCATCAAATTATCAGAATCTGGCGCTGACTCCAAGGAAGCTGATCACGGCAAAAACGAGTGACACACAAGTGAACAAAACAAAAAGCTCTTTCTCTTTCCACTTTTTGCCTGTCCATCCACCCATTTCAAGATGATGATGGAAAGGAGCCATTTTGAAAAAGCGTTTGCCGTGGGTAAGCTTGAAGTAGAACACCTGGATTATGTCGGACAAAGTTTCAATTATGTAGATAATTCCGAGAGTGATAAGAATAAGAGGCATATCATATGCAAAGGCACAGGCAACAACAGCACCGCCGAGGAAGAGGCTTCCGGTATCGCCCATGAAAATCTTTGCAGGATTGAAGTTATAAACGAGGAAGCCAAGCAGGCCTCCGGTAATGGCAGCGGAAAAAATGCCCAGACCAAGATACTCCTTGCCCCAGAAGAAGCAAAGAGCGGTGTAGAAAAGGAATACGGGAATGCTGGTTCCGCTGCAAAGTCCGTCAACACCGTCGGTGATGTTGACTGCGTTTACACAACCGACAATGACGAAAGCTGCAAAAATTACATAAATTATCTCATGCACAGCAAAGCTTACGTTGAAAAAAGGAACGTAAAGATCAATGCAGTGAGCCTTTTCGGAGCTGACCTGGATCAGACCGCAAAGACGGAGCAGATAGATAAATGCGATGGCAACAACAAGCTGAAGCAAAAACTTCTGCTTGGCGGTTAGGCCGAGGTTCTGCTTTTTGCGAAGCTTTTCATAGTCGTCAATAAAACCGATGGCACCGAACACAAGAGCAAAAACAAGCACGATGATATGGGTATAGTCACCCTCAAGCATGCTCTTGAATCCGACGGTGAGACATACAACTATTGCGCCGAGTATGAACATAAGTCCGCCCATGGTGGGGGTACCGGACTTGCTCATATGCCAGGTGGGACCGTCTTCACGTATCGCCTGACCGGCCTTGATTTTTCTGAGAAAAGGTACGAGCCACGCACCGAGTGCCGTCGCAACAAGAAAAGCTATTACAAAAGCAAGTATTATCTGAATCGTCATTTTCTTTCTCTCTCCTTAAGTATATCGGCCACGATCTCGCGTTCATCCATGTGTATCTTATGGTGGTTGATTTCCTGATAGGTTTCGTGACCCTTGCCCGCAAGAACGATAATATCTCCGGGCTGATGGTTCTCAATGGCGTATCTGATCGCCGCAATACGGTCTGTTACAGCCACATAGCGCTCGGGTGCAACGCTGATACCGGTAAGTATCTCCTCGATAATTGCGTCGGGATCTTCCGTGCGGGGATTGTCACTCGTAATTATGGCGAAGTCGGAAAGCTCTGTTCCGATTTTTCCCATGATCGGTCTCTTCGCCCGGTCTCTGTCTCCGCCGCAGCCGAAGAGAGCAACAACACGGCCTCTGGTGGCTTCACGAACGGTTTTAAGTACGTTTTCGAGGGAATCAGGTGTATGAGAATAATCAATTACTATAGTATAGTCGCCGTCAGTGGGAACGGTCTCAACACGGCCCTTTACGCCCTTCGCACTTGCAAGCGCGGACGCACACTGCGCAAGGCTGAGTCCAAGCTGAAGACCGCAGGCTATAACGCCAAGAGCGTTATATACAGAAAATCTGCCAGGAATACCGAGGACTATATTTTCTGTTTCCTTTTCGCTCACAGCTGTAAAACTCACGCGGGAGGGTTCAAGGACGATGTTTTCCGCTTTAAGACCGGAAGGAGCATCAATGGAATAAGTAAGCACTGGGCAGGTCGCTCCGTCGAGCATAACTTTCGAGTAGCTGTCATCGGCGTTCACAGCGCCGCGGCGGCATCTCGAAAAGAGCATGGCCTTCGCATGGGCGTAATCGTCCATATCACTGTGGAAATCAAGATGATCCTGAGTAAGATTCGTGAAAGAAGCTACCTCATATGTAATACCGGCTACACGCTCAAGAACGAGCGCATGGCTGGACACTTCCATAACAACGTGAGTGCAGCCGGCCTCGTACATATCCGCGAAAAGCTTATGTAGTTCATAGCTTTCGGGAGTGGTGCGCTCTGTATGAAGTTCGGTATCGCCTATCATGTTGGCATTGGTGCCGATAAGTCCGACCTTCGCGCCGAGACACTCCTCAAGCATATGCTTGATAAGGTAGGTGCTTGTGGTCTTGCCGTTTGTGCCGGTTATGCCGATCATACACATCTTCGAAGCAGGGTCGCCGAAGAAATTGCGTGAAACGATGGCAAGAGCGTATCTGGTATTAGCGACCATAATATAAGGCACATCAACT
Source organism: Oscillospiraceae bacterium (assembly GCA_045596005.1). GTDB lineage: Bacteria > Bacillota > Clostridia > Oscillospirales > Oscillospiraceae > SIG459. The sequence goes on along the minus strand of JAZOBQ010000090.1, from coordinate 12,897 downwards.
TCAGGCACTTTTTCGCAGAGAACGGCAGTCGCTCCCTTTTCAACCGCCATGGGTATAAAACGGTGTCCGTCGCTTGCAAAGCCGGTAACGGCAGTAAAGAGCTGGCCGGGTGCCGCCTGACGTGAATCATAGCATACGCCGCTTATCTCGATATCTCCGTCGGCATGCATTTCAATTATCTCAAGCCCTTTAAGAAGCTCATTAAGTTTCAAGCGAATTCTCTCCTTTGAATAAACAAATCAAAATATTATATATCAAAGTTGATAAAATTTCAATTCAATATATCCCGTAAACGCTCTCATCCGTGTCAACAAGACTGACATTTATCACGCTTCCACATTCAAGCAATGTATCCGGAGGTACATTCTGGGCGCAAATTATGATACTTCCGCTGTCCGCCGGACGCAGACAGTCCGTGGAAATAAACAGACCTCTGCCTGCAAGAACGTCTCTCGCCTGAGCATAACTCATGCCTTCCAAATCAGGAACTCTGGCATTTTCAATGGAGGTCTTTTCGCCCAAAAAGAGGATTATCTCGCTTTCCGATGCAACCATGGTTGATGCATAAGGCAGCGTGTCACATACAGTTGTACCCTCGCCTTCAAAACGGCAGCCGAGGCCGCTCTGTGCAAGCGTTTTTTCGGCTTCGTCAACACTCATTCCGATAAGGTCCGGAACCGCTCTGTCCATCAGAGCCATTTCTTCGTCGGTATATACCGGCATGATCCCCATATAAGGGAGTATATCGGCGAACATTTTCCCGACAGTCGGCGCCGCCATATTGCCGCCAGAAATATATTGTCCGGTCTTACTGCTGGGATTGTCAAGCAAGACAAGAATACATATCTGCGGATCATCAGCCGGAGCAAAACCGATGAAAGACACAATATATTCCTTCGTTCCGCCGGCTTCAAGAACCGTTTTCGTACTCGTTCCGGTTTTTCCGCCTATCCTGTAGCCGGCCACATAGGCATTTTTTCCCGTGCCTTCCTTTGTGTCGCAAACGACCTGTTCGAGAATAGAACGTATCTCGCTGCTGGTTTCCTCACTTATCACCTGACGCACGGCTGTCGCTTCGGAAACCGAAACCTCATTCCCATACTCGTCAATAATACTTTTAACGAGGTGAGGCTGCATCAGATAACCGCCGTTGACACAGGCGGAAACTGCTCTTATGAGCTGAAGGGGACTGATCGTAAATGTCTGGCCGAAGGAGGCCGCCGCAAGCTGAGTGCGATTATACTCGTCGCAGAAAATTTCTTCGCTCCACCATAGTCCCTTTGCTTCGCCGGCAAGTTCAAGGCCGGTAGTATCGAAAAGGCCGAATGCATCAATATATTCGTAGAATTTTTCGGCACCGACACGCTGCCCTATCTGGATAAGCGCTACATTGCACGAATGCTGCATACAGGCAGTCAGGCTCTGGTCGCCGTGACCTGTGGTTTTCCAGCATTTTCTCCCTTTTCCAGCGGCGTCTCCGATCACGGATATTTTTCCTCCGCAGTAAAAATGCTCACTCGGACTCACGAGATTTTCTTCGAGTGCCATGGCGAGAGTAATTATCTTGAAAGTCGAACCCGGCTCATATGTATCGGAGATGGCCTTGTTGCGCCACATGAGCTGCTGCTGTTCTCCGAGCAGCTTTTGGCGTTCCTCCTCTGTTGCTCCGCCGGCAATGAGCGCTTTGGCTTCGTCGCTGACAGTCTGGTAATCGTTCAGATCAAAATTTCCGAGCGAGGCCATCGCGAGTATCTCGCCGGTATTAACATCCATAGCGATCGCTGCAGCGCCGTTTTGCACATCATAATCCTCGACAGCCTGCTGCAGATGCTTCTCAACAAAATACTGTATGCTGCTGTCAATGGTAAGCACGGCACTCATGCCGTTTTCCCCGGCAACATAGTCTTCAAACTTGGTATAAAGCATATCCGTGCCGTATGCATTCTTTGCTCTGACTATACGTCCCTTCACGCCGCTCAAACTCGAATCAAGGCTGAGTTCCATTCCGGACAAACCGATATTATCATATCCTGTATATCCTATCACATGTGAGGCCAAAGTTCCATAGGGATAATAGCGTTTTGTGTCAGTTTCTATTTTTACGCTCTTCAAATCATACTCATTTTTGAATGCTCTAACTTTTTCTGCTGTATCCGCATCAACTTTTCTTGCAATCGTTTTATACCACGAAGCAGTGTCTGCGCACATATCAAGTACTTTGTCACGGCTCACTCCAAGAATCGCAGACAGATTATCCGCTACTACAGACGCGTCTTCATTATACATGGCCATTTCCGCCGGACTGATATATATGGTCTCAACATCGGCGCTGATAGCGAGAATATCCATATTCCGGTCGTAAATAGTCCCTCTGCCCGCATCAAGCGATGTTTCTCTGAGCTGCTGCTCAATTGCGGCAGCTTCATATTCATCATGCATTATTATCTGCAGATAAAAAAGCCGTCCAACTAAAACCGTAAACGCAGCGACGCCGCACACAAGCATAAGTACAAGTGTGCGGCTGAGCATAATTCTATCGGGTCGTCCCGAACTGATATCCGTTCTTTTATTAATAGCCATCAAGGTCTCCCGGAACGCATTTATTGGCGCGAATATGCTATCGCGTTCTAAATGATTATACTGTCTTTATCCCGGGAAATATTCTCTGAGCATGGACAAAATACTGTTGTCGCCTCTCTTGACTGTATCTGCAGACTCTGTGTTTCCATCGCAGTCAACATTTATGTAATAAATCTGCTCCGGAGACGGCTTTTGCATGCCAAGTACATCTATGGCATATCGCTCTGTATCAGCCAAGGAAAAACTCATTCCATGCCTTATCTTGAGCTTTGTCTGTTCGTCAAGAAGTTGATCTATCTCCCTGCGAACTTCCACCGTTTCATAGGAAAGACTGACAAGCTGCGACTGCAGTGAAAGCGCGGCAAAAAGCATCAGCACACAAAGAGCAACTGAAATTACCAAAGCAGGAGATCTGGAAATAGTCTTTTTTGAGACTTTCTTTGGACGGACATCTGCTTTTCTGCTGTACTGATCGCTGTGTGCCAGACCTTCATCATGAAAATCGTAGCTCGGCAAAGCGTATATGCCGTATTTTCCGTATGGACTTTTACGGCGCTGGCTCATTGACTGATCCTCTCATGGCTGAATGATGACTTTTGTATCAAACCCTCTCCGCAACTCTCAGCTTTGCGCTTCGGGAACGCGGATTTTCATCAAGCTCTCTGGCTGAGGGCAAAATCGGTTTGCGGCTTACGCTTTTAAGCGTCTGAACAAAACCGCAGGTGCATACAGGGAATTCGCGCGGACAAGTGCAGCCGCGTTCACGTGACTGAATGGAGTTTTTAATAATTCTGTCTTCAAGGCTGTGAAAACTGATGACTGCAAGTCTTCCGCCCGGAGCAAGATGATCCGCGGCGCAGCTCATAAGCTCGCTTATGGCCTCAAGCTCGTCATTTACGGCGATCCTTATAGCCTGAAAACTGCGTTTTGCGGGATGCTGCTTTTCGCGCAGAGCGGCAGCGGGCATTGCTCCCTTGATAATGTCAACGAGCTCCAGTGTGGTATCAATAGGCTTATTCTGACGCTTTTCAACGATAGCGGATGCTATCCTCGGAGCATAGCGTTCCTCGCCAAAATCATAGAGTATACGTCTGAGCTTCTCTTCGGGCCACTTATTGACGACGAACCAGGCGGAAAGAGCCTCGCTCTCGTCCATGCGCATATCAAGCGGCGCATCGGCCATATAGGAAAATCCTCGCTCGCTTTCATCAAGCTGAGGTGAAGAAACGCCAAGGTCAAACAGCATGCCGTCCACCTTGTCTATACCAAGCTCAGTGAGTATGGAATGCAGGTCGCGGAAATTGCCATGAACCAATGTTATGCGGTCGGAATAGGCCTTAAGCCTCTCCCCCGCTCTGGCAATAGCTCGCTCGTCACGGTCTATGCTGATAAGGCGACCGTTGGTAAGACGCGCAGCGATCTGTTCGCTGTGTCCGCCCATTCCGAGGGTGCCGTCCACATAAATGCCATCGGGTTTTATATTCAAAGCTTCGATGCACTCTCCAAGGAGCACAGAATAATGCTTAAATTCCATTAAAACTCCAGCTCCTCCATAACCGCGGAGATGTTCTCCGGCGTTGTTTCGATAAGGTTTATCTCGTTCCATGCGGCGGCATCCCAAAGCTCGGCGTGGTTATTGCAGCCGACTACGGTTACATTTTTCGTAAGACCCGCATAGTCTCTGAGGTTCTGAGGAATAAGAATTCGCCCCTGAGTGTCAAGCTCACATTTGGCAGCATACGCGAAAAGAGGACGCATCTTGCGCTGCTTTATATAGGGCATGGCATTTACCTTATCGTAAAAATCTCTCCAGCTGTCGGCCGAATATGCCGAAAGACATTTATCCATGGAGAGGGTTACATAAAATACGTTGCCAAGTTCTTCCCTCAGTTTAGCAGGAATGAAAAGTCTACCTTTGGAATCCAGATTGTGCTGATATTCACCTGTCATTGACTCTTCACCCCCTTAAAAAAATTGAAATCAGAAGAAAAATATATCTTTTTGTGGGATTTTGGTGCATTTTCCACCACTTCGCCCCACCGTATTTTTCATTATAAGAGGTAGACATAAAAAAAGCAAGCATAATTTTTTACCAAATTACGCCAACAAATTACCTAAAATATGTCAGCATCGCCATGAAACGGAGCATGTTGACATAAGCAAAAAACTCCTCCACAAAATCTTGTGGAGGAGTAGAAAAAATCACATAAAAAAATTTTTTATTCGGCAGAATTTCTCTGTGCTGCGGCCGCTGCGCTTCTGAACTCATTTCTGGAACCTCTGACCTCGTTCAGCGCGGCAGAGATGGCGTCTTCAGTGCGGCGGAGAGCGTCATCAACGTATTCATTAGCTACTCTATAAAGCTCACGGGTGCGGTTTTCAGCATTGGTAAGAAGCTCGTTGCTGCGAAGTGCGGCGGCCTTAACGATTTCCTGATCGTCAACAAGTTCTCTGGCACGATCTTCTGCGGACTTGCGGATAGATTCCGCTTCACGCTTTGCAGAACCGATAAACTCATCTCTTGCGGTGACAAGGCGCTTTGCCTCGGCGACTTCTACGGGAAGCTGTGCCTTGATCTCATCAAGAATATTGAGGAACTTGTCTCTTTCGACTATGCACTTGTCATTTCCGAGGGGAACGCCCCAGGCTTCGGATACCATGGTATAAAGCATTTCAAGCAGATCAAGGATATTGTTCTCCATCCCGTAATTAACCTCCTAATTCAGTAAAACAAAACTTATCTTTTATAGGTCTTGCTGCGTTCGATAACATCTTTCAGTATCTCGGCAGGCACAAGTTCACGAAGGTCGGCTCCATACTTGGCCATCTCCTTTACAACAGAAGAGCTGATATAGGTATATTTCTCGCTGCTGGTAAGAAATACTGTTTCAAGTTCGGGATTCAGCTTTTTGTTGATAATAGCCATCTGGAACTCGGATTCAAAGTCGCTGACAGCGCGCAGTCCTTTTACGAGTACAGCGCCCTCATAGCGTTTTACATACTCGGCAAGGAGAATGTTGCTGGTGTCCACTTCCACATTGGGAAAGCGCTTTACAACACGCTCAATAAGCTCCATGCGTTCTTCAAGCGTGAACATCGGATTCTTGCTGCTGTTGACCATAACGCAGACAACGACCTTGTCGAATATCTTGCTGGCGCGTCTGATAATGTTGAGATGACCGAGAGTGATGGGATCAAAGCTGCCCGGATAAATCGCAGTACTCATTTTCTTAGTTTTCCTTTGTGTAAACGCTAAGTTTTATCTTTCCGTAGGTATACTCCTTACGTTTTTTGTAGGGAGCTTCAAGCTCCGGCGTAGGAGTTTCCTTGCGTGTTTCACAGACGATTATACCACCTTCTGACAATATGTCAATTTCTTTGATGGTCATAAGCGCTTTTTCGGCTAGGTCAGAATCATATGGAGGATCAATGAAAATAAGGTCAAACTTGCCGCAGCCGTGCAGATAACTGATGGCATCAGCCTGCACAACTTTGCAGTCGAGCTTGCAATAATCTACATTTTCTTTGATAAGCTTAACGCTCTCGCGTGCGAGGTCGACTATAACGACTTCACCCGCTCCGCGACTTTTGGCCTCAATGCCGAGCTGACCCGTTCCGCCAAAAAGATCGAGAACGCGTCTGCCTTCAACATCGAACTGAACGATATTGAAAATCGCCTCCTTTACCTGGTCGCTGGTAGGACGCACATCATAGCCCGAAGGGGTCTTGAGCTTTCTGCCTCTTGCGGTGCCTGTTATTACTCTCATCTATCATTTTCCTCCTTATGATGGAAATAATCGTACACGGCCTTCGCGGTGTTTTTCGGCACAACCTGGGCCAAACTTGCCTCGTCGGCCTCTCGGATAGCTTTAATGGTTTTGAAATGCTTCAGAAGCAGGTTTCTTCGCTTCTCGCCCACTCCGGGGATTTTGTCAAGTCCCGAACCTATTGTCTCAGTTCGAAGTGAACGGTGATACTCAATGGCAAAGCGGTGTGTCTCTTCCTGTATGGTTCCTATAAAAGAAAACACAGCCTGATTGCCCACTATACCAATCTCTCGTCCTTCACTTGTTATGAGTGCGCGGGTACGGTGATGGTCATCCTTGACCATACCGAAAACGGGGAGTATCAGTCCGAGATCGTTAAGCGCTTTCTCAGCTACGGCTGCATGACGGTCTCCACCGTCGATAAGAAGCAGATCCGGAACCTCGACGAATTTTTCGTCGCCGTCTATGCAGCGACGGAAACGGCGGTAGACCGCTTCATACATGCTCGCATAGTCATCCTGTCCCTCGCTGTCCTTTATACGGAATTTTCTGTATTCGCGCTTTAGCGGCTTACCGTCAACAAACACGACCATAGCCGCGACGATGCCAAAAGAGCCGGTATTGGAAATATCAAACGACTCTATTCTGTTCGGAAATGAAGGCAGCTCAAGCGTCTTTTGCAGCCACTCCAGAGTCTTGTTTCTGCGCTGGCTCTGTGTAGTGGCGCGCATTACTTCCTCGCGCGCATTGAGTGAGGCCGTAGCAGTGAGCTGCGCCTTTTCGCCCCTTTGCGGCACTGAAATGTGAACAGTTTTTTCCGCCATTTCGCTCAAAAGACTTTGAACAGACTCTATGTCTTCAATTTCAAAGGGCAGCAAAATATTCTTCGGCCATGCGCCTCTTCCGGAATAGTACTGGATAACAAGACGACTGAGAGCTTCACCGTCCGTTTCGACAGGCTCGTCCATAAGCTCGAAGTCTTTTCCGGCGAGGTCTCCGCCGCTGTAGTGCAGCACGGCAAAAGCAGTCTTTGCGCCGCGGAAATAGCCTATAACATCCGTATCGGCAAACGCAGTTGCAATAACTTTCTGGCGGTTTCCAAGGCTCTCAACAGCTCTCAGACGGTCACGCAGCTCGGCAGCAGCTTCAAATCGAAGTTCTTCGGCGGCAGACTCCATTGCTTCTCTCAGCTGACCAACAAGCTCGGAGCTTTTTCCCGAAAGCACTATTTCAGCCTGAGAAATGCGTCTGCGATATTCCTCCGCATCCGGCTCACCGCGACAAAAACCGCTGCAGATTCCCATCTGGAAATTCAGACACGGCCTGTCCTTGCCGATATCTCTTGGAAAACGCCTTGTGCAATCGGGCAGCATAAGCGCTTTTTTTAGCGCTGTTATTATGCCAAAGGTCGTTCCACGGCTGCCGAAAGGGCCGAAATACTTTGCGCCATCGTCGGCGACGCGGTGCACAACACGGAAATTCGGGTACTCCCCCTTGCTGTCAAGCCGTACGAAAGGATATCCCTTGTCATCGCGCAAAAGGATATTATAGTGCGGCATATGGCGCTTAATAAGGGAGTTTTCAAGCACGAGCGCCTCAAACTCCGAGTTTGCAACGATCACCTCAAAATCGGCCACTTTGCGCACCATGGCCTCAACTTTCGGTAGGTGCTCGCCGCGGAAGTAGCTTGTCACACGGTTTTTAAGTTTTTTTGCTTTGCCGACATATATCACCTTGCCGAATGCATCTTTCATTATATAGACACCCGGCAAGAGCGGCAGCATATTCGCTTTTTCACGAAGTTTATCGATAATGTTTTCCATAGTGCTGATTATAAAATTGGGGCGTGTATTAACACGCCCCATTTATATGATTTTAGATATCACTCTTCGAACTTGGAATTGACCAGCTCGGCCAGCTCATCGGCTGCGCGCTTCTCATCTACGCCGTCAGCGATGATGTTGACAGTGGTGCCGCAAACGATGCCAAGGCTGAGAACGCCAAGGAGGCTCTTTGCGTTGACCTTGCGATCATCCTTTTCTACCCAGATGCTGCATCTGAACTCATTAGCCTTCTGAATGAAGAAGGTAGCAGGTCTTGCATGCAGACCAACCTGATTGTTTATAGTGTCACTTTTAATGACCATATCAGTCACTCCTTAACAGAAATTGTACATTTGCATTTTATCAAATCTTCATTAACCCGTCAATACGATTCTTCTATTTTTTAGTGTAATAAAGAATTTGAATAGGATAATTTCACTTGAGTTCAACAACAGTTACGCCCATTTCGCCCTCGCCGTAGCGTCCGAGCCGGTAGCTCTTGACATAACGATTGCGCTTGAGTTCGCTTTGGACGGCCTGACGGAGGGCGCCTGTGCCCTTGCCATGAATGATAGTTACGGTTTTGAGCTTGCCCATAACGGCGCTGTCGAGATAGCGCTCCATGGCAAGCAGAGCCTCGTCAACCATCATTCCACGAAGATCGACCTCAGGAGAAACGCTCATGGATCGGAGAGCAGCCGCACTTTTCTCCGCAACGCTCTTTTTCTCCACCTTCGGCTTATCAACGAGCAGCACCTCATCTTCACGGGCGCTTACTTTCATAATGCCCGCCTGAAGCTGGAGCACACGGTCGGGACCAATGGAAATAACGTCGGCCTTTATTCCCATGGAACGTATCTCGACCGTGTCTCCAACGCGTATCTCACGGGCGGATTTTTTCTCTTCCTCAGGTTTTTCCATGCTTGCGGCAAGGGAATCCTCGGCCTCATTCATGCTGCGGCGCAATGCAGCGCGTGCCTCGTTTACGGCGAGATGATCTCTCTCTCCTTTTTCCATCTTGCGTATACGGTCAAGTTCCTCAAAAACGTACTCAGCCTGACGGCGTGCGTCGTCGAGGATTATCTGTGCCTCGCGTTTGGCCTTAATGTCGGCCTTTTCAAGTCGGACGGAGAGCTCTGCTTTGAGCTGGGCGCACTTTTTTGCATTTTCCTCCGCTTCACGCAGCTTGCGTGCGATCTCGTCCTTGTCCTTCTCCATCAGCTGGCGCTGATATTCGAGCTTTTCGAGAACTTCTTCCATGCTGGCACTCTCGCTGCCGACACGACCGCGTGCGTCCTCAATAATATGCTCGGGCAAACCGAGGCGTTTGGATATCGCAAATGCATTTGACTTTCCGGGTATGCCTATAAGCAAACGGTACGTAGGTTTCAGCGTCTCCACGTCGAACTCACAGGATGCGTTCTGAACGCCCTTTTCCGTCGTGGCATATACTTTTAGTTCGGCATAATGCGTTGTAGCGGCAACGAGCGCTCCGCTGCGTCTGGCGTTTTCGATTATGGAAATTGCAAGCGCGGCACCTTCGGTGGGGTCAGTTCCTGCACCAAGTTCATCGAAAAGAAGCAACGTGTTTTCGCCGCACTCTTCCAATATACCCACGATGTTTGTCATATGTGCAGAGAATGTAGACAGGCTCTGTTCAATGCTCTGTTCGTCACCTATGTCCGCAAGTACCTTATCGAAAACAGGCAAAGCGCTGCCGTCCGCAGCTGGGATATGCAATCCGCAGGCAGCCATGACTGAAAGAAGACCCATGGTCTTTATTGATACGGTCTTACCGCCGGTATTGGGTCCGGTGATGACAATGGTATCAAATTCGCTGCCGAGACGAACGTCAATAGGCACAGCCGTACCCTTGGGCAAAAGCGGATGGCGTGCGCGTTTGAGGTTTATTTCCTTGCTGCTGATCACAGGTTCGCCGCAGTCGAGCTTATAGCTCAGTTTTGCTTTAGCAAAAATAAGGTCGAGTTCAATAAGAAGAAGACAGTCGGAGGAAATGTCCTCGCGGAACGAGGCACACTCGGCGCTGAGTTCCATCAAAATACGTTCAATTTCCTTTTTTTCCTGAGCCTTAAGCTCACGGATCTCGTTGTTCGCCTTGACTGCAGCCATGGGTTCAATAAACACAGTAGCTCCCGACGAGGAGATATCGTGCACAAGTCCGGGTATGGCGTTTTTATGATCTGCCTTTACAGGAACGACATAGCGGTCTGAACGCGTTGTGATAATAGGCTCCTGCAGAGCCTTGGCGTAACTTGGTGAAGATATTATTTTCTGCAGCGCCTCACGAACCTTGGAAGCTGCAATACGCATTTTTCGGCGTATGTCCGCAAGTTCCTTGCTTGCGAGGTCGGCAATCTCATCCTCACCGGCAATAGATGTGAATATCTTTTCTTCAAGATATTTGTTTGCATGGAGCGAAAGGAAAAGATAGTTTATATCGCTCTTGCCGCTTTTCTCGCCGCTGCCATAGGCTTTGGCAAGACGGGCACACTGGAGCACTCCGGCTATATCCAAAAGCTCACGGGTGTTAAGAACGCCGCTCATATCCGCTCTCGCGAGCGCATTGCGTACGTCCTTGACTCCGGCAAAGCTCGGACTACCGCGCGTTACCATCATATCCTTCGCTGCGCTGGTCTGCCCCTGCAAACGCTGCACCTCCACACGGTGGGTGCTCGGGCGTATCTCCAGACACTTCTCCTTTGCCGGGGTGCTTACAGCCTCCCTGGCAAGCATCTCGAGCACCGCAGGAAGCTCAAGAGTTATCAGTGATTTTTCGTAAAGTTCCATTTCAATTATCCTTTATAGCTGACGCTTTTCCAATAGTCGAGGGACGAAAAACCTCGCTCCAGCTGGGCTGCAACGTATGCCTCTGCCAGATCGCTGAGCTGTTTCGTCGCTCCATCCGGAATGTTGAATGAAAAAATCTTCTTTGGATCTGCAAAGCAGATATACCTCATTGCGTCCAACGCCTCGCGGCAGATCGGCACACTTATTCCCATCGCTCCGGGAGCACAACCTCGGCAATGGATAACACCGCCTTTTATCGAAAACAGCATGTCCTCCGCCTCATCCGCTCCGCATGATACGCATCCGTAAAGATCCGGCTCGAAACCGGAAAGACACATCAGACGAAGTTCAAACACGGTCTTGATATGCTCCGGCGCATACATTCCGCGGCTTAAGGCAAACAAAGAGTTAAGTCCAAGCTGCAGCAGCTCCGGATTCGGACTGTCTTCATCGCTTACCGCCTCAAGCATCTCCGCAAAATAGGCGCCCAGCGAGAGAAGCTCGATATCCTGCCTGAGCGGCAGAAACTGTTCAAGCGTCTCTGCTTCATTTATGCTCCATTTTCCCTTGTTACCGAACAAAGTCATGTCACTGTAACAGAGCATCTGAGCTGCAGCAGAGTACTTGCAGCTTTTGCGCATTGCGCCTCGAGCCTTGACTGTGAGCTTTCCTTCATTTGCCGTCAAAACCGTCAGTATCTTATCCGCCTCTTTATATTTGACCTCTCTGATAACAAGGCCTTTCGTGCTCAAAAACATGGTATGTATATCTCCGCAGTCTTCCGGCTCAGCGGGGCGATATTGGCTCCGGCTGAGCGGGAGGATTCATTTTGAATTCCTCGGGTATGCTGATTATTTCCGGGGCAGGCAAGCGCTGCTCCTCCGCTTTGCAGAGAATATAGCACATCGGTTCACCTGTCTCACGAAAAACTGTCCAGTAATTGTTCCTCATTCATATCCGCCTCCTTTGTGAACTTAGCATTCACAAAAGCGGCAGAAAATATGGTTGGAAATTATTTATTCGGAGAAACCGAAGTTGCGGAGCAGCACATCGCTGTCTCTCCAGTTTTCCTTGACCTTCACCCAGGTCTGCAGGAACACCTTGGTACCCATAAAACGCTCGATATCGCGGCGTGCCTGCTCGCCGATCTTCTTGAGCATAGCTCCCTGCTTGCCGATGATTATGCCCTTATGGCTGGCCTTTTCACAGTATATGGTTACATCAAGGTCTATTATCTCGTTCTCTCGTTCGGTGAAGCGGGTAACTTCTACCGCTGTACCATGGGGTATTTCCTTATCGAGGCAGCGCAGGAGTTTTTCACGTACGATCTCGGCACACACATGCTTGTCCGGCTGATCGGTGACCATATCTTCGGGGAAAAGCGCCGGAGAATCTATAGCATATTCCTCCATCATCTCGAGGAGAGCATCGGTGCCGTTTTTGCGCATTGCGGAAATGGGCACGATGGCCTTCCACTCATGTGCCTCGGCATAGGTTGCGATAACGGCAAGAAGGTTTTCCTTCTCGACAGTATCTATCTTGTTGATGATAAGGATGGCGGGACAGCCACTCTGCTTGATACGGGCAATAAGTGCCTCTTCCTGGGAACCAATATTGGCAATCGGTTCAACAACAAGAAGAATGAGGTCGACGTCAGGAATAGACTCGTTCACAACATTCACCATATAATCGCCGAGCTTGGTACGGGGTTTGTGGAAGCCCGGAGTATCCATAAGGACAAGCTGGGTCTCGCCGCGGTTGATAACGGCGGTGATACGGTTTCGGGTCGTCTGAGGCTTGTTGGAAACGATGGCGATCTTCTCTCCGACAAGGGAGTTGGTCAGGGTGGATTTGCCGACATTGGGTCTGCCGCAAATTGTTATCATTGCAGTTTTGTTAATCATTTGTGATCTCCTTAA
>JAZOBQ010000089.1:0-32018 GCA_045596005.1 Oscillospiraceae bacterium | reverse complement strand
CTTTAGGACCGGCAATAGCCCCCTCTTTGTTTACATGGCCAACAAGAAATACCGTAATGTCGTTTCCTTTTGCCAACTGCATCAGGGCCATTGTGCAATCTCTGACCTGAGAAATACTACCCGGAGAAGAAGTATTGTCCGGCGAATAGATCGTCTGTATGGAGTCCGCGATCAGCACATCCGGCTTTAACGCTTCTACCGCTGACAAAACAGCATCAAGATCGGTCTCAGAAAGCAAAAATAAGTTCTGAGTGGATACACCAAGACGCTCCGCACGCAGTTTGACCTGTGTCTCACTTTCTTCACCTGATACATACAAAACCTTCATCTCTCTGCCCAGACAGGAACAGATCTGCAGCAACAATGTAGATTTACCGATACCGGGTGCACCACCGACAAGAACCAAAGAGCCTCTGACAGCTCCACCACCAAGCACGCGGTCAAGCTCGCCTATACCGGTCGAAAATCTTACTTCTTCACTTGTATCAAGCTCCGTTATCGGCTTGGAGACATTAATTCTGACAGCCGCAGCCTTCACGGCTCCGGATTTATTCTTGCCGTTTATTGCTGCGGAAGGCGCTTCAACAAGACTATTCCAATTTCCGCAAGCAGGACACTGGCCGTACCATTTACCGGTCTCATTGCCGCATTCGGTACAATAAAACTTTGTACGTTCTTTCATTTGTTCCTCCCTTTTCAGGTCTCGCTGCAAAGATAAGCAGAAAGCAATATTGCTGCTAGTTTTTTCTGATATGTATTATCCTGAAGCTTGCACAACTCATGTGGATTGGACAGAAAACCACATTCAACAAGAATGGCGGTGCATTTTGCATTTTTCATTAAGTAAATGTCGTCGGATGCAGGAATTGCAAGACGACGATTTTCGGGACTAAGGCAAGTGTTAAGAAGCTCGTGGCATTTGACGCCCAGTTTCTCCGAGTCGCTTGAATGACTATAAAGCACCTGTGGCCCATATGGTCTGGGATCCGGGTATTTATTCTGGTGAATACTTATCATAACCGCACTTTCATTCGAGTTGATAAGCTCCAATCTCCTGTGCTGATCCCAGCGCTTCTTTTTTGCGATAGAATCTTCACTTTCAGGATAAGGCAAATCATTGCTGTCGCGTGTCAAAATCGTATGCTGGCCAAAAAAACGCGCCAGAGCATCAAGTCTGAGTGCAATGTCCAAATTTATCGTGCTTTCATTCGTACCGTCTGCGGCAACGGCACCTCCATCTGCCCCACCATGACCGGGATCGATAATCAACACGCCGGTATTTGTATCACTAGGCACCGCTGAACAAGCTTCGGCATAACAGACTTCTGAAAAGATTATGCCAGTTAGCAATGAAAAAAGCAAGAGTGCAATAATGAAGATATGTTTTTCTCCGGGGTGAAAAGACGAATTCATAATTTCTTCCTTTCCGTAAAAGGACGCGAAACTTAATTATAAGTTCGCGTCCTTAAAAGTTATAGAATTATACAGATTAATCCTCCGCTGCCCTCATTCACAATTCTTTGAATTGTATTTCTCAGCTTTGACTTTGTATCGCCGGGAAGCGCTTTTATTTTGCCCGCAAGTCCCTCTCCGGCAATATCATTCAGTGACTTTCCGAAAATATTGCTCTCCCATATTCTGCTCATATCCCCATCAAATCCCTGAATAAGAAAATTGATCATATCTTCCGAGGCTCTCTCGCCGCCGATTGCGGGCGATACTTCCGTTTCAATACTAGTTTTAATCAAATGAATGCTCGGCGCGCTGGCCTTAAGCTTTACGCCATACCTCCCCCCTTGACGAACCACCTGAGGTTCTTCAAGCTTCATCTCATCAGCCGTTGGCATTACAATCCCATATCCCGTTTCTCTTACTTCTTCAAGCGCCTCATGAACTCTCTCGTACTCGCTTTTCAATATACTAAGCGAAGAAAGAATATTGATCAGATCATAGTCATTATGAATTTCAAAGCCCGATTCACTGCTCAGAGTATCATAATACAGTTTTCTCGGCATGTATATTTTTATCTCGACACTTCCTTCGGACATGTCAATGTCGCCGATCTCTATACCGGATACATTCTCAAGTACAGAAAGCTTTTCGGAAATTCTATTTCTGTCTTCCAGCCTTTCCGCACCTGTACACGCTTCAATTATACTTCTGTACATTTCTTTTTTCTGTTTATTGCTGTCACATAAGGCCTCGAGCCATTCCGGAATGCGAACAAAATATTTTTCTACCGGAAAACTTTTAAGGGAATGATAAATTATTTTTTTGAGATCATTTGTGCCCATTTCAAGGCAGTTAACCGCTAAACACTGACAGGCATATTTATTTGAAAGCTCTGATGCAAGCCTTTTCGCCTGATCTGTATTTGGATCAGCGCAGTTCAACAGCATAATAAACGGTTTTCCTATGGCATTGAGTTCATTGACCGTTTTTTCCTCGGGACGTATGTATTCTTCTCTTGCAATTCCACAAAACGAACCGTCTGTAGTAACAATTATCCCAAGCGTGGAATGATCTTTTATTACTCTTCTGGTACCCTCTTCCGCCGCACGGCTCATCGGTATCTCATGGTCATACCAGGGAGTCATCACCATTCGTTCTCCCCCATCTTCAATATTGCCCGAGGCACCGTTGACCATATATCCGACGCAGTCTACAAGACGCACATAACAGCGAAGATTCTTTTCCGGCTCAACACAAACTGCCTCTTCCGGAACAAATTTTGGTTCAGCAGTCATTATCATCCTGCCGGAACCGCTTTGCGGTAATTCATCTTTTGTTCTTTCTGCGAGATAAGGGTCATCAATTGCAGGAATAACGAGGTTTTCAATAAACTTTTTTATAAATGTAGATTTTCCTGTTCTGACCGGACCGACAACACCAATATAGAGTTTCCCGTCGGTTCTTCCGATAATATCCTTATAGATGTCTGATGCGCTCATAAAATCTGCCTCCGCTTTCATATTTATGTTTTTGTACAAGGATATGAAACGAGCTATAAGAATATAACAGGCATAAAATTACCCCACTGTCACCAGTGGGGTAATTTTATGCAAATTGTATCGGCTGATCATGAACCGAGGAAATAATAACCTCCATGTCAGGCCATCTCTGAGTCAGCTTTTCATAAAGTACAGGAACGATTACGTTTTCGGTGCAATAATGATCCGCGTCTATAAGGTTGAGCCCAAGTTCTCTTGCATTTAAGAAATGGTCGTACTTAAGATCAGACGTTACATAGGTATCGCAGCCTGCAGCGAGCGCCTTCAACATATCGCCGGCACCTGCTCCGCCGCAGCAGGCGATTTTGCGTACCTTTTTTCCTCCGCTGACATATCTGAGTCCGTTAGCAGAAAGATTTGCTCGTATCATCTTAAGGAACTCATCAAGTTCCATTGCGTCAGGCAGTTCACCGACGCGGCTTACACCGTAGGCACTTCCGTCATCGTGGAATCCATGTGGGTCAAGTATACCGCAACCTTTTGCGCCAAGAGCGGTCATAAGGGCATCGTTGACTCCCCCTTCGGCAGAATCCATGTTTGTATGCAGGCAAATGGCTGAGATTCCGTTTTGAATCATTTTCAAAACCTTTCTGCCCTTCAAATCGTCATCGGTAACTCGTTTAAGAGGTTCGAAAATAAGAGGATGATGGGATACAATGAGCTGGGCGCCTATTTCCACAGCCTCATCAACAACAGCATCTGTGATGTCGAGTGCCACAAGCACTTTGCTGACTTCCGCTTCGGAACAACCCACAAGATGTCCTATATTGTCGAAATCAAATTTCATGTAAAAAGGTGCAATTGAATCAAAAAAACTGGAGATTTCTTTCACTTTTGCCATTTTTCAGTCTCCTCCTTCAAACTTTTGAGCTCATCAATGCTTTGACGTTGTTTGCTTAATTCCTCGTCGCTTACATTAGCGCCCTTTTCCATTCCCTTAAGGATTTTGAGCTCGCGCTTAATAAGTCCATCAAGATATGCGCCAAGAAGCGGATCACGCTTCTCCATGAGCTGCATATCAATCATGGCAGTTGCCAATTTGGAAGGGCTGCCTCCACCTTTCACCTGCCAGACAAGATAAATCCTGCCGGTATCGTAAACAAGTTCGGCATCGCAAATAATATATCCGTTTTCATTCAGCCATTTACGCAGTTCCGGAAGCTTGGACTGCGGCTGGATAATAAGTTTTTTATCTTTGGTCCACGGAGCTGCTTCCAGTATGCTGATAACAGTTTCTCCACCCATACCGGCAATAATTGCGGTGTCAAATTCATCGGATCCGTATTTATCAAGACCGGCGCAAAGACGAAATTCAATTTTTTCTTCCACACCGGCACTTTTCGCAGTATTTATAGCAGTCTGCAAAGGGCCATGTTTTATGTCGGACGCAATAACACGCTCACAGATCCCTTGCTGGATCAGCCACGCAGGAATGTAACCGTGGTCGGTGCCAACGTCGGCAACAATAGACCCTTTGATAATTTTATCAGCAAGACACCGAAGTCTTTTTGAAAGCGTTATATACACAATAATTCACCTCATAGACTAAGCGGCGGAGGAAATACCTCCGCCGCAGCATTATATTCCGATATTGAATCAGAGAGATGCAACAAACTCGTTGAGCTTTGCAACAAATGCGTCGGCATCAACGCCGTGTGCAGCGCAGGCCTGAGCAACGTTCTCGCCGGAAGCCATCGCACAACCCATGCAGTGCATACCGATGCTTCTGAAAAGGGGCTGGGTCTCGGGAGCGTTCATCATGATATCAGCAATAATGGTTTCTTTGGTAATCTCAAACATTTGATTGACCTCCACATTTATTTACACTTTTATTATACCTTAAATACACGAAATTTCAACAAAAATTTATTGGCTCAAAAAATACAAAAAGGTGCGTTAAATTACGCACCTTTTTGTATATAGACTTACTGAATTACTCAGCAGCCTTCATCTTTGCAAAGCAATCGCTGCAGTAAACAGGACGATCATCTCTGGGCTGGAAAGGCACTCTTGCCTCGCCACCGCAGGCAGCGCAGGTAGCAGTGAAGAACTCACGGGGAGCGCGGGTAGCGTTCTTGCGAGCGTCACGGCAAGCCTTGCAGCGCTGGGGCTCATTCTGGAAGCCGCGCTCTGCGTAAAATTCCTGTTCGCCGGCGGAGAAAATAAACTCAGCACCGCACTCTTTGCAAACCAAAGTCTTGTCTTCGTACATTTTGAATCCTCTCTTTTAGCTAGGTATTTGCCCTAAGGGCTGAATATTTGCGTCAGCATTCAGCTGAAATCGCCAAGGTTAAGGTGTCGCGCCAGTTTGTTCCTGATGCGTTGCACGGCATTATCCACGGATTTTTGCGTTTTGCCGCATATATCCGCTATCTCAGAATAAGACAGACCGTCAAGATAATGATCGAGAACCACGATCTCGAACCGGGATAAATACCGCGAAAAGGTAGAAATAAAGTCTTTTTTGCTCTCTCTGGCAAGAACCTGCTCCTCAGGTGCGCGGCTGAATGTCTCAACGTTGTAAGCCGTAAGGGTTCGGGATTCTTCAGAGAGTATCTCTTCAAGCGATACTCCGTCATTAAGAAAAGCGTGCTTTTGTCGTGATGCACTTTTAACTGCACTGAGCAGTCTGCGTTTTACACACAACTCTGCATAGGTTTTAAAAGAGGAACCTAGTGCAGGATCATACTGACGAACGGCCGATAACAATCCCATCATTCCCTCTTGCATGAGGTCTTCACTATCTCCACCAGCAAGGAAATACGGTCTCGAACAAATCCTAACAAGTCTGAGGTAGCGGATGGCGAGCTCATTTTCCGCGCTGCTGTCGCCTTTTACAGCCAGCTGCTGGAGCTCATTATCGGTCATTTCAAAGTAATTATCCAAACGCAATTTTTCTTTCACCACATATGGATTATAGTCGCTCTTAATAAAAAAGTCAAGGATTACACAACAATTAATTGTAAAAATGAGAAAAATTTGTGAATTTTTCGTAAAAAATCATAATTCCATCTGACTCTGTCCGAGAAATTCAATCCCAAGATGGTCATAGGCTTTTTTGGTAACACAACGACCTCTGGGAGTGCGGGTCATAAACCCCTGCTGAAGAAGATACGGCTCATAAACATCTTCAAGAGTTATGGCTTCTTCGTTGATAGTAGCGGCAAGAGTTTCGAGTCCCACAGGACCTCCTCCATAAAAGTCTATGATACTTTTAAGCATACGTCTATCAATAGAATCAAGTCCCATGTGATCAACTTCAAGTCGGGTCAATGCCTCATCAGCCACTTCCTTGGTTATTACACCTCCGGCTCTGACCTGTGCAAAATCACGGACTCTGCGCAGCATACGGTTCGCGATTCGAGGCGTACCGCGGCTTCGCTTGGCAATTTCGGCGGCTCCTTCGGGTTCTATCTCAATACCGAGTATTCCGGCACTTCGTTCGACGATCATCTGGAGTTCTGCAGGAGAATAGAGCTCCAGTCTGAGAGAAACACCAAATCGGTCGCGCAGAGGAGCAGTCAGCTGACCTGAGCGCGTAGTAGCGCCAATAAGTGTAAACTTAGGCAAATCAAGGCGAATGGAATTTGCAGACGGTCCTTTGCCGATTATGATATCTATTGCATAGTCCTCCATTGCGGGATACAAAATCTCCTCAACCGCACGGTTGAGTCTATGTATCTCGTCAACGAAAAGAATATCATTCTCCTGCAGATTGGTAAGAAGCGCAGCAAGATCTCCGGCTTTTTCAATAGTGGGACCGGATGTGATTCTCATATTAACGCCCATCTCGTTAGCAATAACGGCAGCCATTGTGGTTTTACCGAGTCCCGGAGGGCCAGCAAGGAGGACATGGTCAAGCGGTTCTCCGCGCAATTTTGCAGCTTCAATAAAGACTTTAAGATTGTCTTTGGCTTTTTCCTGTCCAATATACTCATTAATAAATCTTGGGCGAAGGGACACTTCACCGCTGTCTTCAGGCAGTATGGTGGTCGAAGTCAGTGCCTGATCAAAAGTATCATCAGAAAAACTAATGCTCATCTATCTGCTCCTCCACTTTTATTTAATCATCTGCTTGAGTGCAGCTTTAATGATTTCCTCAAGACTGAGATTTTCTACATCAATTTTCTTGAGTGCCGTGCTGATTTCAGCAGAAGAATAACCCAAAACAGTAAGTGCAGCGCTCGCATCGCTGATTTTGGTATTGTCCTGAGCAGAAACAGGATTAAACGAAGGAACATCGCCGAAAGAAATCTCCTGAGTCTCTTTTGCGAGTTTATCCTTAAGTTCCAGAATGATACGCTGAGCAATCTTTTTTCCGATTCCCGGAGCGGTAGTAAGCGCTTTTTCGTTGCCGGAAATAATATTCATTATTAGATTTTCGGGACTTCCTGTGGACAAAATGGCAATGGCCGCCTTAGGACCGACGCCGGATATGCCAATAAGCATCTCAAAACAACGTTTCTCGCTTCTGGAGGCAAAGCCATAAAGATCCATGCAATCTTCGCGAATATACAGATACGTATACAGTTTATATTTCTCACCAGCTTTGAGCTGAGAAACAGTATATGCAGAGGTGTTTATTTCAAAGCCTACGCCTCCGCAGTCAAGAACCGCAAGATTGGGCATCAGTTCGGCAATAGTGCCGTTTATGTAGTTGAACATGGGTCAAACCTCCCGTTCTGAGAAAGTAAGGATGTGGAGCTTCGGGCATGACATATTGCAAGCGCGACAGCATCGGCTGCGTCATCAGGTTTTGGCGGATTTGCCATATTAAGAATACGTCGTACCATATCTATTACCTGCCGTTTTTGGGCCCTGCCATAACCAACAACAGCCTGTTTTACCTGTAGCGGGGTGTATTCAAAAATGGGAATTCCGGCTTTATATGCTGCAAGTAGAATAACGCCGCGTCCATGGGCAACCGCAATACCTGTGGTGATATTTGTGTTGAAAAAAAGTTCTTCGATGCTGATAACATCCGGCTTAAAGGTTTCAAAAAGCTCTATCAAATCATTGTAAATAAGATCAAGGCGGGAAGATAACGATGTTTTTGCCGGAGTAGTAATGGTACCGCAGGTAATATATTTCAATTTACCCTTTTCAGAGTCAACAACACCAAAACCAACGGTAGCGATGCCCGGGTCAATTCCGAGTATTCTCAAATTATCTCCCTCCTTCTCTAAAATTATTTCAGATTATTTTATCACAGTATCTAATCTTGCGCAACAAAAAAAGCCGCTGCACAAATTGTGCAGCGGCTTTATGAAACACATTATGCTCTGGGATGAGCTTTGTTATATACATCTTTCAGCTGCTTTTTCACAAGCTGAGAGTATATCTGGGTAGAGCTGATGTCAGCATGACCAAGCATCTCCTGAATGGAGCGAAGATCTGCGCCGTTTTCGAGCAGATGTGCGGCAAAGGAATGACGAAGAGTATGAGGAGTGATAGTCTTCTCGATGCCCGCTTTTACCTGGTAAGACTTAATAAGTTTCCAGAATCCCTGACGGGACATTCTCTCTCCGCTGACATTGACAAAAAGTGCTTTCTCTTCGGGGTTGGCAATCATCTGAGGTCTGACAAATTCAGCATACTCATTCAAAGCCTTGATCGCAGCGGGATAAAGCGGAATTGCTCTGTCGTGGTCACGTCCGTGGCAGGTAACGATGCCGGCAGCAAGGCTGAGATCGGTAATGTCAAGAGAAATAAGCTCGCTGACGCGAATACCGGTAGCATAAAGAAGTTCGAGCATAGCTCTGTCTCTATAGCCTTTGGCGTCAATACACTCAGGCTGTTCAAGCAAAAGTTCAACTTCGCGGCTTGTAAGTATCTGAGGCAGCTTCTGGGTGGTTTTATCGGGTACAAGAGAATTGGAAGGATTGTTTTCGATGATTCCTTCAAGAACTAAAAAACTGTAGAAACCCTTTATAGATGCAATAGCACGAGAAACCGTTGCAACAGATTTCCCCTGACCTTTAAGCCAGTTTATGTATTCGCCGAGAACATCATCATCAGCACTGTCATAAGTGCAGTCAGTGTGAGACGAAATATAATCACCAAGTTGGCGTATATCTCTGAGATATGAACTGAGCGTGTTGGCGGAAGCTTTCTTCACTTCCGTAAGATAAGTCTCATATTTTTCAAAGCAGACTTTATCTGTCACTTGGTCATATCCCCCTTTCAAAGTGATTTATCGCCTCAGGTAAGAAGCGGAATTATATAAGCACAATATAAATGATTAATAGCTATCGACAATATAGCAACCAGACAATGTTTCAGTATACCGACTCGCTTAATAGCTGACGAAAAATCTGATTTTCGAGATGAAGCGAGAGCACATAACCGATAACAATCATCAGCAAGCAGAAAAAAAGCAGGAAGACATATAAAAATCGGAATAGCTTCTGAAACGATTGAAGATAACATCGAGCTCGATTGACTGTAAACTAATACAAAAGAAAATGATAGAGAATACA
Organism: Oscillospiraceae bacterium; assembly: GCA_045596005.1. GTDB lineage: Bacteria > Bacillota > Clostridia > Oscillospirales > Oscillospiraceae > SIG459. Next base: position 22,528 of record JAZOBQ010000089.1, on the reverse strand, counting down.
AAAAAGCTCTTACAAAAAATAATAATGGAATGAGGACAACGCCCAGAAATGATGTTGACAAAAACAGACTTAAACCGACAAAAAACAAGTTAAGTAAGATGTCACTTGAAGAAAAGAAATAATTCGATTCAAAAAGTAATTTGCCGGAGGCCAAACATCCACCAAACGCCCCAATCACAAAAATAAAAAACCATATGAACAAGCGATCAGTAAAAACTGAAATGCATCTTTGTATGAGATAGGGCGGGTCGGTTTTTAACGAACATTTCATCATTAATTGATCACGTCCTTATATTGATGCATAATGACGCAATTTACATAATAATGAGCATACACACTATAATACAAACTCAATCAGTTATCAAGAGATTTGACGAAAATAGTTTATTTTTGTTAATTATGACTACATATTATGTAAATTGTTTTATGTAAACTGAACTTACCAGACAATAATTATTTATTGAAATTCAATGCATTTGTACCAATATATAGGTCGGCGCGACGGACTCATCACAATATATTGGTAATCATACAACAATTATGTTAACTTGGCCCTTTGATTACCGTTTGTATAATTACCACTTCTCTTTCTTTTTCTTTTATGCATTTTGCCATTTTTATTATTTATTAATAAGATCAAAAAGCAACCCGAAAGACATATCATGAGACATGCAATCACTCCGGCTAAATCAAACTTCTGCTCGCTGCACATCAGAGTCAATATAATTGTAATTGTAAATACAAGAATGGATGAATACAGGCAATTCAAAAACGCCTCCCCCCTGCCCTTTGCGATTGATAATTTACAGCTCAATAATGCTGCAAGAAACAGATCTGCTTTTGAGATAATACTAACCATTGAATATGGAATAATGTTTCTTTGTATCATTATTGCAGCGCAGATACTCAACAACAAATAAAACATAAGTCCTATCAATGCAGAAATAAAAACATTCTTTAGCTCAAAGCTACAAGAGCTTTTTTCTTTTTTGGACATAAAAAACCTCCCGGAAACAAGCTTTGTTCAAGCTTATTCCGGGAGATTATTATTAATTACAAATATATTCTTACTTGTTTTCCTCAGCCTTCTGTACACCATTGGTGGAGATAGCCCACTTGGTGATCTGGATGCGGACGCGGTCTTCACCGGTCTCGAAGGTGATGAGGTCGCCGCTGATGTTGACGATCTTGCCGACCATGCCGCCGATAGTGGTGATCTTATCGCCAACTTCGAGTCCGCTTCTCATTTCCTCGAGCTTCTTTTTCTTCTTGTTCTCGGGACGGATGAGGAAGAAGTAAAATACAACAATGAGGACAACGATCATGATAATGGAAGAAGCACCGCCGCCAGCGGCACCGGCTTCACCGGAAGCTGCAGGAGCACAACCTGTAAACATCATGCAAGCAAGAGCGATAACAAGGATAATACTGAATATCTTTTTGAAATTTGCGTTCATTTCGAACCCTCCTAAAGTAATACAATGCTTAGTATATAGTCTCTTTCGTCAAATTGCAAGAGTTTTATATTCTCGTTGCAAGCAATTCGCTGTAGTAATTTCTAAACTCGGTAAACTCGCCCGCATCAAGCGCATCACGAATCTTTTGCATAAGTTCATTATAAAAATGAAGATTATGAATAACCATAAGTCTCAAAGCAAGAGGTTCCTGAGCCTTCAGAAGATGCCGGATATACGCGCGCGAGTATCTGCGGCAGGTCGGGCAATCGCAAAGCGGATCAATGGGACCGGGATCTCGCTCATATTTTTTGTTATTCATATTCATTACGCCGTTCCATGTGAACAAATGTCCGTGACGTCCGTTTCTGGAAGGCATAACACAGTCGAAGAAGTCAACGCCTCTGTAAACCGCCTCAATTATATTGCTGGGGGTACCAACTCCCATAAGATATCTGGGTTTATCTTTAGGCATATACTCTTCAACGCCCTCAATGGTGTCATACATTTCGGCATGGGTCTCACCGACAGCAAGCCCTCCGATAGCATAGCCCGGAAGATCCAGTTCAGCAATCCGAAGCATATGATCTCTGCGAAGGTCAGGGAATGTAGTGCCCTGATTGATTCCGAAAAGCATCTGACCGGGATTTATGGCATCACTCTCAGAGTTATACTGAGCAAGTGCGCTCTTGCATCTCTCAAGCCAGCGATACGTGCGGTCACATGACGCTTTGACATATTCATAAGGAGATGGTATCTTTATGCACTCATCAAAGGCCATGGCTATGTCTGAGCCAAGGTTGGCTTGAATTCGCATACTCTCTTCGGGACCCATAAATATTTTTGCGCCGTCGAGATGGGAGTTGAAATAAACTCCCTCCTCCCCTATCTTGCGAAGCACTGCAAGAGAAAAGACCTGAAATCCGCCGCTGTCCGTAAGAATAGGTTTTTCCCATGTCATAAACTTGTGAAGTCCGCCCATATCTTTTATGAGCTTATCACCGGGACGAACATGCAGATGATAGGTATTAGAAAGCTCGACCTGACAGCCGATTTCTTCAAGATCGGCCGCAGAAAGTCCGCCCTTTATTGCCGCCTGAGTACCGACGTTCATGAAAACAGGCGTCTGTATAAGGCCATGCGGCGTTGTAAATTCTCCGCGTCTGGCACGACCTTCAGTTTTTAGCAACTTAAACATTAATATCTCCTATTCTATCATCATCGCATCGCCGAAGGAGAAAAATCTGTACTTCTCTTCTACAGCGGTATTATATGCCCTGAGTATATTCTCCCTGCCGGCAAGAGCAGAAACGAGCATTATCAATGTGCTTTCAGGCAAGTGGAAATTTGTAATCAGTGCATCGATACATTTGAAGCAGTAGCCGGGATAAATAAAAATCTTTGTCCAGCCGCTCTTGGCTTCCATGTGTCCGTCATCACCGGCAAAGCTTTCAAGTGTACGGCACGATGTCGTTCCTACAGCAATCACTCTTCCACCAGCCGCTTTTGTCTCATTAATCGCGTCTGCGGTTTCCTGAGGTATCATGCAAAACTCAGAATGCATTTCATGGTCCAGTATATCGTCCTCTTTTACAGGACGGAAAGTGCCAAGGCCAACATGAAGTGTAACGAAGCAAATCTTTACCCCCATAGCTCTGATATCATCAAGAAGCTCCTCCGTGAAGTGGAGTCCTGCAGTGGGGGCTGCGGCGGAGCCTATCTCGCGAGAATAAACGGTCTGATAACGTTCCTTATCGGCAAGCTCTGCTTTGATATACGGAGGCAGGGGCATTTTTCCAAGTCTGTCGAGTATTTCAAGGAAAATACCCTCATACTCAAACTGAAGTATTCTGTTTCCGTCTTCAATAACGTCGCATACAGTGGCCTTTAGCTCACCGTCACCGAAGAATATCTCCGCACCGGGTCTGGTTTTCTTACCTGGGCGGGTCAGGCACTCCCACTTTCCAGCTCCGAGATCGCGAAGCAGCACAACTTCGACACTTCCGCCAGTAGCCTTGCTGCCATAGAGTCTAGCAGGCATAACGCGGGAGTCGTTAAGAACAAGACAGTCGCCTTTTCTGAGGTGTTTTTTAATATCGGAAAAATGCTCGTGGCTAATCTCTCCGCTCTCGCGACCGAGATGCAGCAGCCTGGAGCTGTCGCGCTTTTCGAGCGGAGTCTGGGCAATCAGTTCCTCCGGCAGGTCAAAATAAAAATCAGATTTCTTCATTTCAGTTCACGCCATAGCTGAGACCTACATCTGTGTAGTAAAATCCCAGAATTTCCTTGTAAGATTTTTCGTAATACTTTGCCATGGAATATGCTCCATACTGGCTCATACCGAGATTATGTCCCCATCCTCTGCCTTCAAACACTATTTCGCCGTAGGCATTTGTGCTTACAGTATAACGAATACTGTTCAATCCAAGAGACGTACGGCATCCGCCGCGAAGCAGAGTTCTTGTTTCTCCGGAAACAGAAGTAACAACAAGCTTGATAACATTACCAACATCGGAGAAAGTCGGCTGAATGCTGACAACACTGCCAATTCCAAGTTTTTCACCAAGTTCCAGAGGCGTAAATGTTACTGTCCATGAACTCAGATAATTGAAAGAATCGGTCATACCTTCATAAGGATCAAGTTTGCCCTTGAGGTAAGGATGCGCTTTATTACCGTTTACATTATAATTATCCTCGGTCGCTCCTCCGTCGGACGAGAAGTATAGCGCATCGATCAATGCGCCGTTATATGTAATATAGCAGTTTGCTGTCTCTTCAACCGCAGCAATAATGTTTTCACCAATTTTACTGCATCCGGAATAAGCCTGGCAGTATGTATCGTTTGTGACATCAAATCCACAGCGGCTATAATATGTCGTATTCATAATGTTCTTCTGAACATATGTACGTGCCGCAACAGCCTGCGCCTTGAGAGCTTCGATAGGCCACGCATCACTCATTTCACTGCCGCAGACACCCATAACATATTTTTCAATATCCACAACATTAATCACAGTTATTTTGTCTGCACCAAGGACAGCATATTCAAATCCGCCGTAGTATTTGTAACCGGAAAACCATGTAACAGCTTCTCCGGCATCGCAAAGCGGCAAGATCGCAAGCATATTGGCTGCATCGGTATAATCCTGGGAATAAATCAATTCGCCGGTATCGGTATCATAAGCGCCTATACCGCTGCCGGATGTTACACGCATGCTAAGCCTTGTGATATCAGTACGCGCGAGTTCATTAAAGGTACGGGCGGAATCATAATATCCAAAGGCAAAACCGTGTCCGACTTCATTTTCAAGTCTGGCTTCAACAAGTCCACTGTCACGGTTTGCGGAATAGTAGTAATTGAGACCGACTTTTACAATATTGCTTTTGACAACGATCTCTCCGTCAGTATATACAAGACCGCTGTCAGCATCATCGTCCGCGTCATCTTCTCCACCGGATACAGAAACAAGGCCCTCAGCACTTAGCGCATATACATCATTACCATTCAGTAAAGCAACACCGTCTCTGCCAATTGCATACAGTTTGCTCAAAGGGCCGTCATAAGCATCGGAAGCGGTGTTAATATAGACGCTTCCGGCTGCAAAGGCAACAGAACTGATGACTAAAAGCGTTAATACAATTGTCAATAAAATAATTATTACTTTTTTATTCATTAAATCACTAAATCCTAATTGACCGAAGTTTAATCTGGTGCTATAATACGGAAATTAAGACTCCGCCGAAAACTATCCGCTAGATTATATAGTATTTTTGTAATATTATCAAGTAATTTGTCGGAAGTAATATAAATTGGAAAGTAATCATATAATCATTATTGGCGGCAGCCGGAAAGGATGCACAGTATGGAAAAATATAAAGTTGGTGTTATTGGCGGTACCGGTATGGTCGGTCAGCGTTTCGTCTCTCTGATGGATGGTCACCCCTGGTTTGATCTTGTTGTCATCGCAGCAAGCGCAGGCAGTGCTGGAAAGACCTATGAAGAAGCAGCCGGCAAAAGATGGGCCATTGAGACTCCTATGCCCGAGCAGTTCAAAAACATCGTTGTAAAAAACGCTGTTGAAGACATGAAAGAGATCGCCGAAGAGGTTGACTTCGTCTTCTGCGCAGTCGACATGAACAAAGATGAGATCAAGAAGTTTGAGGAAGCCTATGCCAAGCTCGAATGCCCCGTCATTTCCAACAACAGCGCTCACCGCTGGACTCCTGACGTGCCTATGGTGATCCCTGAGGTAAACCCCGAACATCTCGAAGTCATCAATGCCCAGCGCGAACGTCTTGGCACCAAACGCGGTTTCATCGCTGTCAAGAGCAATTGCTCCATTCAGAGCTATGTACCCGCGCTCAGTCCTCTGCGCGAAAAGTTCGGTGTAACCAAGGTTCTTGCCTGCACTTATCAGGCTATTTCCGGTGCAGGAAAGACTTTTGAGACCTGGCCCGAAATGATAGACAATGTAATTCCTTACATAGGCGGCGAAGAAGAAAAAAGTGAGCAGGAACCCCTGAAGGTATGGGGCAAGGTTGAAGATGGCGTCATCAAAAACGCTGAGGATACTGCAATTACCGCTCAGTGCATACGTGTTCCCGTTACCAACGGTCATTTGGCTGCAGTATTTGCAAGCTTCGAGAAGAAGCCTTCCAAGGAAGAGATTCTCAAGATCTGGGATGAATACAAGGGAATTCCTCAGCTTCACAATCTCCCCACCGCACCCAAACAGTTCCTCAACTACTTCACTGAGGACAATAGACCTCAGACCGGTCTTGACCGCAACCTGGAAGGCGGCATGGCTATCTCCGTCGGTCGTCTGAGAGAAGACACGCAGTACGATTATAAGTTCGTTTGTCTCAGTCACAATACTCTCCGCGGCGCTGCAGGCGGCGGCGTACTGCTGGCAGAGCTTCTCTGTGACCAGGGTTATATTACCAAAAAGTAAATACTGAAAGGAGCATTTTCTGAAAACACCTTTGTTTGAAGGCGCCTGTACTGCCATCATCACACCTTTCTGCGCCGATGGCATAGATTATCCGGCTCTGGACCGGCAGCTTGACTACCAGATTAATGGCGGAGTCAGCGCCATAGTCGTTGCAGGAACCACAGGTGAAAATGCTGTACTGGAGATCCACGAGCATGCTCAGCTCGTGGATTTTTCCATCCGTAAATGCAAAGGCAAAATCAAAGTGATCGTAGGTATCGGAGGAAACAACACATCCTCCTGTCTGAAAAAAGCCAAGGCAGCCGCGGAAGCCGGTGCTGACGGTGTATTAATGACAGCGCCTTATTACAACAAATGTTCTGATGAAGGACTTAAATCACATTTTCTCACAGTTGCCGACGGAACAGATATCCCCCTTGTTCTCTACAATATCCCCTCCCGTACTTCAGTCGGAATCAGCTTCGATGTCTATAAAGCATTATCAAGGCATCCGAATATCAACGGCACAAAAGAAGCCTCAGGCGATTTTAGCCTTATTGCAAAATTGCTTGCGGAGTGTTCTGATGAACTAAATGTATGGAGTGGAAACGACAATAACACCGTGGCAATGATGAGCATGGGTGCTAAAGGTGTAATATCTGTAATGAGCAATATCCTCCCGCATGAAACAGCGAAAATCTGTTCTCTATGCCTTGCAGGAGAATTTGCTGCTGCATTTGAGCTATTTAAAAAATACTCATCTTTATGTGAAGCATTGTTTATCGAAGTGAATCCAATTCCTATTAAAGCAGCAATGAAAGAGCTAGAAATGGATCGCGGATTACTAAGACTTCCGTTGACAGAGCTGAAAGGTAAAAAACATGAGGCATTGTCGCAGCAGTTGAGCCAGCTTGGATTGAACTAAATCTTAACTTGTCGGATTTATAAAATAATACTATAATCCACTAAAGAGGAGGTGCTGACTTTGGAAAGTATCGTAATAATCCTTATAATTCTGTTTTTGCCAAGAGCGATGGTACTTTTGAGCGATAAATTCAAGCTATTCAATATTCTCGGGCCGGTTTTTCTATGTTATGCATCCGGATTTTTGCTCAGTTTTGCACTGACTGACACATCTGTCGCCACTACATTTTCTGAAATATGCGTCCCTGTTGCAATTCCGCTTATTCTTTTCTCGGCCGACCTATCCTCCCTTAAGAAACTTGCGAAACCTGCAATTCTGTCTTTTATTCTGATAATCATATCCGTATCCATCGTAAGCAGTATCGGATGCTTATTGTTTAGCGGCCATGTTGCTGATTCCGAAAAGATTAGCGGTATGCTGATCGGACTTTACACAGGCGGTACGCCTAATCTTATGGCAATAGGTCTCGCTCTTGGAGTTAGGCAGGATACTATAATCCTTGCCAATACATGCGATCTTATAGTTGGCGGTGCGTATTTCATGCTGCTGATATCTGTAATTCCGCATCTTTACAGAAAAATACTTCCTGCTTTTGACTACAGCATTGAAGTCGGCGACGAAATACTTGAGAACAAACTCGGATCATCATTCAGCGGTGAGAAAATGATCTTTACCCTTCGGAGCTTTCTGCGGCGAATTCCCGCTATAATTCTTGCACTTCTTTGCGTCGGATTATCCCTTGGTGTTTCGTGGCTTGTTACCGGTAATGCAACAAATATCGTTGTTGTAATGCTTTGTGTCAGCACACTCGGAATCGTATTTTCCTTTTTCAAGAAAGTACGCTCTTTGCCCGGGTCATATACTGTCGGACAGTATTTGATATATATGTTCTCGCTTGCAATAGGTATGAGCTTTGATCTTTCCCTTATTAACACAAGTGCCCTGATGTTGCTCTTGATGATGCTCTTTGTTCAATTCGGTTCAGCAGGAGTGCATCTCATACTTGCAAAAGTATTCAAAATTGACTCTGACACCGCAATCATTACATCAACAGCCGGAATCTATGGCCCTGCCTTTATCCCAGCTGTAGCAGGTGCACTAAAAAACAAAGCAGTTATGCTTACCGGTTTGGTATGCGGAATACTCGGCTATGCTGTAGGAAACTATCTCGGAATTGGAATCGCGACTCTCCTAAAAATAATTGTTTAATTCAAAAACCGGATAAGGGTCAAAGCCCTTATCCGGTTCATTTTTATTCTTTTGCCCATGCTCCTGCACGTTCAACCGCACGTTTCCATTCGCGAAGATATTTCTGTGCTGTTTCCTGAGGCATTTTCGGTTCAAAAATGCGCTGTGATTTTCTAAGACTCGATATATCAGAAATATCGCTCCATACGCCCGTTGCCAAACCGGCGAGAAATGCAGCGCCAAACGCAGTTGTCTCGACCATCTGCGGTCTGTCAATAGGTTTGTTGAGAATATCAGACTGGAACTGCATCATAATATCGCTCACTGACGCACCACCGTCAACTTTTAGTACGGACAAGGGTTTTCCGGAATCGATCTCCATAGCGTCCAGAAGGTCTTTGACCTGATATGCAATGCCCTCTAGCGTTGCACGAGCGATATGCGCTTTGGTGCAGCCTCTTGTAAGTCCAACAATGGTTCCTCGCGCGTACATATCCCAATGTGGCGCACCAAGACCAGTAAACGCAGATACGAGATATACTCCCCCGTTGTCAGGAACAGTTTCCGCAAGATCGCTGCACTCCTGACTGCTGCCTATAATGCCAAGTTCATCGCGAAGCCACTGTATGCTGCTTCCGGCATTGAAAACACTTCCTTCAATGCAGTAGTTTGTTTTTCCGTTTATGGACCATGCGACAGTGGTAAGAAGGCCTGAAACGGATCTGACAGACTTTTCACCGGCATTCAAAAGAGCAAAGCATCCGGTGCCATAGGTGTTTTTAGCATCTCCGGGGTTAATGCAGCCCTGGCCGAGCAGTGCGGCCTGCTGGTCGCCGGCAATACCGCAAATGGGAGTACCTGCAAGGGAATTGAGACCGGGAATACCCGGTTCTACATAACCGTACACCATCGAATTGGGTACAGGCTTAGGCAGCATACACATAGGAATACCAAGGTGTCTGCATAGTTCTTCATCCCAATCAAGCGAGTCAATGTTGAAAAGCATCGTGCGGCTCGCATTGGTATAGTCTGTGATATGTACTTTTCCGCCGGTAAGATTCCAGATAAGCCATGTGTCTACCGTGCCGAAAAGAAGCTCACCTTTTTCGGCTCTCTGTCTGGCACCTTCAACATTGTCAAGAATCCATTTTATTTTGGTTCCGGAAAAATAAGCGTCTATAAGAAGTCCCGTTTTGTCTCTAATATATGCGCCGAGTCCGTCTCCGGCGAGTTTGTCGCAAATTGCAGCCGTTCTGCGGCACTGCCAGACAATTGCGTTATAAACCGGTTCACCGGTATATTTGTCCCAGACTATTGTTGTCTCTCGCTGGTTTGTAACGCCAATGCCTGCAATATCCGTTGCCGACAATCCACTTTTTTCAAACGCAGACGCGAGAGCTCGAAGTTGGGAAGAAAGAATAACTTTAGGGTCATGTTCAACCCAACCGGGTTTGGGATATATCTGCGGGAACTGATACTGAGCGACAGTCTTTATCCCGCCGAACTTATCAAAAATGATGGCTCTCGAACTGGTAGTGCCCTGGTCAAGCGCGATAACATATTCGTTCATAAGCTTATACCCCCATAGCCAAGTTTTATGTTGTAAAACATACTGTTTTTATATATAATATCATCATAAATCAAATCATACAAGGAGGTATTTTCATGCCCACTTTTGCTGATTTCACTTTTCTCTCCAGCAACGGAAAAACCAACATCCGTGTTCGCCGTTGCGATCCTGATGCTACTCCCCGCGGCATAGTTCAGCTCGCCCACGGTATTGCCGAACATATCGAAAGATACGATGATTTTGCATTTTACCTTGCTCAGAACGGCTTCGTTGTTGTAGGCAACGATCACCTCGGTCACGGAAAGAGCATCAACGATGAGTCTGAACTTGGTTTCTTCGCCGAAGAAGGCGGCTGGGAAATGGCGGTCAAAGACATGAGAATCCTCCACGATATGCTTGCTGAGGAATTCCCCGATGTTCCCTATTTCCTATTCGGTCACAGTATGGGCAGCTTTCTCTCCAGAACCTACATCATTCATCATCGCAGCGGCCTTGACGGCGTGATTCTTTCCGGAACGGGACAGCAGCCCAAAGCTCTTGTCGCCGGCGGCAAGCTGCTCGGTAAAATGGAAATGAAAAAGAAGGGCGCAAAATATAAGAGTGAAATGCTGAATAATATTGCCTTCGGTAAATACAATGACGGATTTGATACTCCGCGCACAATCTCTGACTGGCTCAGCCGCGATGAAGAGGTTGTTGACAAATACATTGAGGATCCTCTTTGCGGTTATATCCCTTCCACTTCTCTTTTCTATGACATGATGTGCGGTATAGATTTCATCACGACTCAAAGAAACGTCAAGCGCATGAAAAAGGATCTTCCAGTATATTTCATGTCAGGCGATGCAGATCCTGTCGGCGAAAACGGCAAGGGTGTTCTTCGTGCATACAAGAGCTTTCTTGCTGCCGGTATGAAAGATGTCGCTGTAAAGCTTTATCACGAGGGGCGTCACGAAATGCTCAACGAGCTTAATAAAGAAGAGGTCTACAAGGATATTCTCAACTGGCTTGAGGGCGAAATGGACGCATGAATATATTGATCACAGGTCCCAGACACTGCGGAAAATCCACAATAATATCAAAAATCCTCGGCAGCTACACGGGTTCTGTCTCCGGATTTATCACCGAATACGACGACAGAGCCAGTCAGACGAGGGAGCTTATTCTGCGAAGCATTGACGGCTCTCTCAGCCGCTGCGCCGTAAAGTGGACAGACGGCAGACACGAAACCGTACGCGGTGTGTTTGACGAGTTTGCGCCGTCGCTTATCGATACAAACTGTAGCCTCGTTATCATAGATGAGCTCGGCAAGTTTGAAAAACACAGCGATGAACTACGGAACGCTGTTGAAAAAGCATTGAATGCTCCTTGCCATTTTGTCAGTTCAATCAGACTCGACGCTGAAGGTTGGATGCAGGCACTCAAAGGCAGGAATGATACTGCGGTCATAAATGTCAATACATCAAACCGCGATTCTCTTCCCTTCGAGATTATGGCTATACTCTCCGAGAGCTGATATTCATTGTAATATTCGATGGAAATTACTCGGAGAGAGAGTCAAAAATAGTCGAATTTAAGATTGACACATTTTCATACTTTTATTATAATAATTAGGTCAACAACTAAACGCGTACGGCGACTGGCGGAAGTGGAAGTTACTACAGGGAACCGTACGTAACAAAAAGCCGACCGCCTGGGCAGACCATTCATAAATTATAGTGGATTGGTCTGCCCTTTATTGTTTTTATGGAGGTATTTACACTATGAAAAAAGTCGGAATCGTTATGGGAAGCGCAAGCGACCTGCCCGTTGTCGAAAAAGCCATTAAGGTGCTTCAGGAGTACTCCGTACCTTTTGAAGTGCGTGTACTGTCCGCTCATCGCTGCCCGGATGAGGCAAGGGAATTTGCCGCATCTGCACGTCAGAGCGGATTTTCTGTTTTGATAGGCGCAGCCGGCATGGCTGCCCATCTCGCAGGCGCTCTCGCAGCAAATACCACACTGCCTGTTATCGGTATCCCCTGCAAATCCTCCGTTCTTGACGGAATGGACGCCCTTCTCGCAACCGTTCAGATGCCTTCCGGCATTCCCGTTGCTACTGTTGCTATCGACGGTGCAAAAAACGCTGCAATACTTGCAATGCAGATCATGGCAGTAGCCGATGAGGAACTGGCCGCCAAGCTTGATGCCGCCCGTGCACAGGCCAAAGCCGAGGTCCTCGCAAAAGACGAAGAAATAAATAATAAATATAAAAACTAATTATTGGAGGAATTACAATGGAACTCGTTTACACCGGAAAAACCAAGAATGTTTATGCTCTCGAAAACGGCAACTATCTTCTCAAGTTCAAAGATGACTGTACCGGCAAGGACGGCGTATTTGATCCCGGCGAGAACAGCGTTGGTCTGACCATTGACGGCGTAGGCCTTGTCAACCTGAAGATGAGCGTCTATTTCTTCGAGAAGCTCCGCGAAGCAGGCATCAAGACCCACTATGTTAACGCAAATCTTGATGAATGCACCATGGAAGTCCTCCCCGCCCGCGTATTCGGCAAGGGTCTTGAGGTCATCTGCCGCCGTCGCGCTGTCGGCAGCTTTATCCGCCGCTACGGTATGTACATCGAGTCCGGCGCTCCCCTGCCCGATTACGTTGAAACTACCTTCAAGGATGACGAAAAGGGCGATCCTCTCGTAACCAAGGACGCACTCGTTGCTCTTGGTGTTATGAGCGACGCTCAGTATGACTCCCTCAAGGAGCAGACTCAGGTTATCACCGGTATCGTTGCCAAGGAACTGGCAGACCGCGGTATGGAACTCTATGACATCAAGTTTGAGTTCGGTTATGTCGGCGAAGAGGTCATCCTTATTGACGAAATCGCATCCGGCAACATGAGAGTATACAAGGACGGCGAGTATATCGATCCCATGACTCTCTCCGAGCTGTTCTTTGCATAATGGGCGGCTTTTTCGGAGCGGTTGCTAACCGCGATGTGGTCATGGACGTGTTCTTCGGTGTTGACTATCACAGTCATCTCGGCACCAGAAGAGCCGGCATGGCCGCATGGAACTCAGATGTTGGCTTTCAGCGCAGTATCCACAGTATTGAAAACACCCCCTTCCGCACCAAATTCGAGAGCGATGTCAATGATATGCACGGTACTGCCTGCATTGCCTGCATAAGCGATCTTGACCCTCAGCCCCTTGTGCTGTTCTCCCGTCACGGCGCTTACGCTCTTTGCGTTATTGGCGCCGTAAATAATATGGAACAGCTCAAGGAGGAATATCTCACCATTTGCCGAGGGCATCTGGAGGCTCATTCCAAAGGCCGCGTAAGTATGGTCGAGATAATCGCCTCTATGATAAACGGCAAACCGAGCTTTGCCGAGGGCATTAAATTTGTGCAGGAGCGTATTGAAGGCTCCGCCACCATCCTCATCTGCACAGACGAAGGCAAGCTTATTGTCTCCCGTGACAGATATGGCCGTCTCCCCGTTATGGTCGGAAAGAGCGAGGACGGTTACTGCGTTGCGCTTGAGTCTTTCTCATATACAAAAATGGGTTTTTCCGATCACAGTATGCTCGGACCAGGTGAATGTGTTGAAATAAGCGCAGATGGAATCACGCAACTGCTCCCAGCGCGTGATGAAGAGAAATTCTGCGCTTTTATGTGGACCTATTTTGGCTATCCCACCAGCCACTATGAGGGTGACAGCGTAGAGCTTGTCCGTACCCGCGGCGGTGCCGAGATGGCAAAGTTTGACGTAGAACACGATCTTGCCGAGAATATAGATGCTGTTTGCGGCGTGCCGGATTCCGGCATTCCCTACGCCATCGGTTATTCCAACGAGCGCAAGGTTCCATTCACCAGACCTTTCATCAAATACACCCCCACCTGGCCAAGAAGTTTTATGCCCTCGAGCGACCGCGTTCGTCACCATATTGCAAAGATGAAGATGCTTGCAGTCAGCGACCTTATCAAAGACAAGAAGCTTCTGTTCATTGATGACAGTATTGTTCGAGGAACCCAGCTTCAGGAAACCGTCGACTTCCTTTACGACAACGGCGCAAAGGAAGTTCATATGCGCAGTGCATGCCCTCCCATTATGCATGGCTGCAAATATCTCAACTTTTCACGCAGCAACAGCGTAATGGATCTTATTGCACGCCGCGTCATCAGAGAACTTGAAGGCGAAGAAGGCGACAAGTATCTTGACGAATATTTGGACGGAAGAACCGAGCGCGGTAAGAAACTCCGCTGCTCGATCTGCAATAAATTCGGCTTTAATTCACTTGAATATCAAACTCTTGAAGGACTTATTAAGTCCATTGGACTGCCCAAAGAAAAAATATGCACTTATTGCTGGACAGGAGAAGAATAAACTATGGATAAGTCATTTTCCGCTTCCTACGCTGCCGCCGGTGTTGACATTACCGCAGGTTACAAGGCAGTTGAACTCATGAAAAAACATGTTGCCCGCACTAAGATTGCCGGTGTAGCCGACGATATTGGCGGTTTCGGCGGCATGTTCATTCCTCCTATTGCCGGTATGGATGAGCCCGTTCTCGTTTCCGGCACCGATGGCTGCGGCACCAAGGTTAAACTTGCAATGCTGCAGGACAAGCATGACACCATCGGCATTGATGCTGTTGCAATGTGCGTTAACGACATTATTTGCTGCGGTGCCAAGCCTATTTTTTTCCTCGATTACATAGCTTGTGGAAAAAACTTCCCCGAAAAAATAGCAGAGATTGTATCCGGTGTCGCTGAAGGCTGCGTACAGTCCGGCTGTGCCCTTATCGGCGGCGAAACAGCCGAGCATCCCGGTCTTATGGCCGAAGAGGAATATGATCTTGCCGGTTTTGCAGTAGGCATCGTTGACAAGAAGGATATATTTGACACATCTTCTGTCAAACCCGGAGATGTCATTATCGCTCTCCCTTCCTCCGGTGTTCACTCCAACGGTTTTTCTCTCGTGCGCAAAGTATTCGGCGAAGAAGCCCTTTCCGGCGAACTCGGAGCAAAGCTGCTTACTCCCACCCGTATTTATGTCAAGGATATCGAAGCCATCAAGGCTCTTGTTTCCATCAAAGCCTGCGCCCATATTACCGGCGGCGGCTTCTATGAAAACATTCCCAGAGCTCTGCCCGACGGCGTCGCAGCAAAAATAAAAAAGAGTGATGTCAGAATCCATCCTCTTTTCAAAGAAATCGCCGAAACCGGCAACATTCCCGAACGCGATATGTTTAACACCTTCAATATGGGTGTCGGTATGTGTGTAATCGTTGATAAAGCAGATGCCGAAAAGGCCGTTTCCGCTGTAGAGGATGCATACATTCTTGGCGAATGTGTTGAGGGCGAGGGGGTCATTCTGTGGTAAGAGTTGCCGTACTTGTTTCCGGAGGCGGTACTAATCTACAGGCAATTCTCGATTCCAGAGGCAGCGTTATCCATTCTGCCGAAATCGCACTCGTTGTTTCCAGCAGCGAAAAAGCATATGCGCTTGAACGCGCTGCCAAGGCAGGAATTCCGTCTGTCGTAGCAAAAAAGGAATCCGAAGTTGAAGCCGCTCTTGCTGAGCACAACATCGATTTTATTGTTCTCGCCGGATATATGAAGATCCTGTCCGGCGAATTTACCTCAAAATGGGACAAGCGCATTATCAACGTCCATCCTGCACTCATTCCCTCTTTCTGCGGAAAGGGTATGTATGGTCTTCACGTACATGAGGCCGCACTGGCATACGGAGTAAAGGTCAGCGGTGCAACCGTTCATTTCGTTAACGAGATCCCTGACGGAGGCCAGATCATCTTCCAAAAGGCCGTTGAAGTAATGCCGGATGATACTCCCGAAACTCTGCAGCGCCGCATAATGGAGCAGGCAGAATGGATACTTCTCCCCAAAGCAATAGAACATGTCGCAAAGGAGCTTAATAAATGAACAATTTTCTTGATATTCTGAAAAACCATCCCTATCCCGGACGCGGAATCATGCTCGGCAAGACCGCAGACGGAAGCAAGAGCGTCATTGTTTACTTCATCATGGGCAGAAGTGAGAACAGCCGCAACCGCATTTTTGAACTCACCGAGGACGGCATTCGTACCAAAGCCTTTGACGATAGCAAGATGGTTGACCCCTCTCTTATCATTTATCACCCCGTCCGCGTTGTAGGCGACGAAACTATAGTAACCAACGGCGACCAGACCGACACTGTCCGTGACGGAGTTATTGCCGGTGAAATCTTTGCACAAAGTCTCCGCAAGCGCACTTTTGAACCCGATGGCCCCAACTGGACTCCGAGAATCTCCGGAATTCTTCATAAAGATGGAAGTTACGCACTTTCTATCCTCAAGAGCGCAAACGGCGATCCCACAAGCAACCGCCGCTATTTCTTCGGCTATGAAAACCCCATCGCCGGTCAGGGTCACTTTATCCATACCTATCAGGAAAACGCCGAACCTCTCCCCTCTTTCTACGGCGAACCCCGCGAAGTTGAAGTTCCCAATACCGATGCAAAAACTCTTGCTGACAATGTTTGGGCAGCTCTCAACGCCGACAATAAGGTTTCTCTGTTTGTGCGTTGCATTGATCTTGCAAGCGGAGAGACAGATACCGTAATCATCAACAAACATCAGGAGGCTTGAATAATGCAGGAACTCGAACTTAAATACGGCTGCAACCCCAATCAGAAGCCCTCTAAGATTTATATGGACAACGGCAAGGAACTCCCCCTTACCGTTCTCAACGGCAAACCAGGCTACATCAACTTTATGGACGCTCTTAACTCCTGGCAGCTTGTCAAGGCTCTGAAAAAGGCCACCGGTCTGCCTGCAGCAGCATCTTTCAAGCATGTCTCCCCCGCCGGTGCCGCACTTGGCACGCCTCTTACCGATGTTGAAAAGCAGATCTACTTCGCCGACGAATGCGACACCTCTCCCATTGCCTGCGCTTATATCAAAGCTCGCGGCGCTGACCGTCTTTGCTCCTACGGTGACTGGGCTGCTCTCAGCGACACCTGCGACGAGGCAACCGCCCGCTATCTTCTCAAGGAAGTTTCCGACGGCGTTATTGCACCTGCATATACCGAGGAAGCACTTGAAATTCTTCGCAAGAAGAAAAAAGGCGGCTACAATGTTGTTCAGATCGACCCCGATTACGAACCCGATCCCATCGAACGCCGTCACATTTTCGGAATCGGTTTCCAGCAGGGATACAACAACTTTGAAATCAACGAAGAGCTTCTCGCCAATATTGTAACCGAAAACAAGGAGCTTCCTCTCGAAGCGAAACACGATCTTCTTCTCAGTCTTATAACTCTTAAGTACACTCAGTCCAATTCCGTATGCTATGTCAAAAACGGTCAGACCATCGGTGTCGGAGCCGGTCAGCAGAGCCGCATTCACTGCACACGTCTTGCAGGCAACAAGGCCGATAACTGGATGCTCCGTCAGCACCCCAAAGTGCTCGGACTGCAGTTTGTAGACGGTATCCGCCGCGCAAACCGCGACAATGCCATTGACATCTACATCTCCGACGAGTACGAAGATGTGCTTGCCGAGGGCGTATGGCAGGAAACCTTCAAAGTCAAACCCGAAGTGTTGACACGCGAAGAAAAGAAGGAGTGGATCGCCACAATGAACGGTGTTTCCGTTGGCTCTGATGCATTCTTCCCCTTTGGCGACAATGTAGAGCGTGCACGCAAGAGCGGCGTACAGTATATTGCCCAGCCTGGTGGCAGCATTCGTGATGACCATGTTATCGATACCGCAAACAAATATGGTATTGTCATGGCATTCACCGGAATGCGTCTTTTCCATCATTAAGTTAGCAGAAACGAGGTTTACCAATGAAAGTAATGGTAATCGGCGGCGGCGGTCGCGAACACGCTATCGTCAAAGCCCTTAAAAAATCTCCCGAAATCGATACTCTCTACTGCCTCCCCGGAAACGGCGGAATTGCTGCAGACGCAATCTGCGTCAATGTTGGAGCAACTGATATCGACGGCATGGTCTCTTTCGCTAAAGAAAACAATATAGACTTTGCTGTTGTCGCTCCCGACGATCCTCTGGTTCTCGGAGCTGTCGATGCACTTACCGAGCTCGGTATTCCCTGCTTTGGTCCCGATAAAAAGGCTGCAATCATTGAAGGCAGCAAGGTTTTCTCCAAAAACCTTATGAAAAAATACGGCATTCCCACCGCCGCTTATGAAACATTTTCCGATATTCCTTCCGCCTGCTCTTACATTGACACCCTCTCTGCTCCTGTCGTTGTTAAGGCTGATGGCCTTGCACTTGGCAAAGGTGTTATTATTGCCCAGAGCCTCGAGGAGGCAAAGGGCGCTGTCCGCGAGATGATGGAGGACAAGAAGTTCGGCGACAGCGGTCTGAATGTTGTTATCGAGGAATTCCTGACCGGACCCGAGGTTTCCGTTCTCGCTTTTACCGACGGCAAGGTCGTCAAGCCTATGGTTTCCTCTATGGACCACAAGCGCGCTCACGACGGCGATGAGGGTCTGAATACCGGCGGTATGGGTACTATCGCTCCCAACCCCTACTATACTCCCGAAGTGGCACAGCGCTGCATGGACGAGATTTTCCTCCCCACCATCGCCGCTATGAACGCAGAAGGCAGATCCTTCAAGGGCTGCCTCTACTTCGGTCTTATGATTACTCCCAACGGCCCTAAGGTCATAGAGTATAACTGCCGTTTCGGCGACCCCGAAACTCAGGTCGTTCTTCCCCTGCTTGAAAGTGATCTTTTCACTATAATGCGCGCCGTTTCCGATGGTAAGCTGGCTGAAACCGAAGTAAAATTCTCCACCGGCGCTGCCTGCTGCGTAGTAATGGCTTCCGACGGCTATCCTCTCTCTTACCAGAAGGGATTTGAGATCACCTGTGACGAAAACCTTGAGGCTGAGGTTTACATTGCTGGTGCCAAGCTCAGCGAGGATAAGCTCCTCACCAACGGCGGCCGTGTTCTCGGCGTTGTCGCTACTGCTGACACCCTCGCCGAGGCTGTTAAGAAGTCCTACGCTAATGTAGAGAAAGTACATTTTGACAATGCCTACTACCGCAAGGATATAGGTAAACGGGCACTGGAGGCATAAGAAAATGGTTTATAGAGTATTTGTTGAAAAAAAGCCCGGTCTTGCTCCTGAAGCAGCAGGTCTTCTGGCCGACTGCCGTAATTTTCTCGGACTTTCTTCCCTTGAAAATGTCCGCATTCTCAACCGTTATGATGTTTCCGGCATAGATGCCGAACTTTTCGACTATTCCCGGTGCACCGTTTTCTCTGAACCCCAGCTCGACAACGTATATGCCGAAGCCGATCTTTCTGACGCAGATGTTGTCTTCGCAGTTGAACCCCTGCCCGGACAGTTTGATCAGCGCGCCGACTCTGCCGCACAGTGCATCCAGCTGCTCAGCCAGAGCGAGCGTCCCATTGTACGTTCCGCCAAGGTCTACGCTCTCTACGGCGCTCTCAGCGAGCAGGATGTAGCCGCAGTCAAGGCATACGTTATCAACGCCGTCGAGTCCCGCGAAGCCTCTCTTGATAAGCCCGAAACTCTCAAGACCGAGTATACCGCCCCCGACTCCGTTGAAACCGTAGAAGGCTTCATCACTCTCGACGAAGCCGGACTTTCCGCCCTTCTCGAAAAGCTTGGTCTTGCCATGGACCTTGATGACCTCAAGTTCCTGCAGACCTATTTCCGTGACGAAGAAAAACGTGATCCCAGCATCACCGAAATTCGAGTTGTCGACACCTACTGGTCCGACCATTGCCGCCACACCACCTTCTCCACTCATATTGACAATGTCAAGATCGAAGACCCTGCCATTGCTGATGCTTACCAGCGTTATCTTGATGCCCGCATTGAGGTCTATGGCGAGGAGAAGGCCGCAAAGCGTCCCCAGACCCTTATGGATGTCGCCACTATCGGCGCCAAGACCCTGAAAAAGCGCGGCCTGCTCCCCGAGCTCGATGAGAGCGAGGAGATCAACGCCTGCTCCATCCACGTCACTGCCACCGTTGACGGAGAGGATCAGGATTGGCTGCTGATGTTCAAGAACGAAACCCACAACCATCCCACCGAAATTGAGCCTTTCGGCGGTGCAGCTACCTGCATAGGCGGCTGCATCCGCGATCCTCTGTCCGGACGAGCATATGTTCATCAGGCAATGCGCGTCACCGGCGGCGGTGATCCCCGCGTCTCCATTAACAATACTCTCTCCGGCAAGCTGCCTCAGCGTAAGCTTGCTCAGGCCGCAGCCGCCGGTTACTCCTCCTACGGTAACCAGATCGGCCTTGCTACCGGTCATGTAGCCGAGATATATCACGAGGGCTTCATTGCAAAGCGTCTCGAGTGCGGCGCTGTTGTTGCAGCAGCTCCCGCATACAATGTCCGCCGCGAGCGTCCGGCCCCCGGCGATGTGATCATTCTTCTCGGCGGACGCACCGGACGAGACGGCATCGGCGGTGCAACCGGCTCTTCCAAGAGCCACAACCTCAAGAGCCTTGAAACCATGGCCTCCGAGGTTCAGAAGGGCAACGCTCCCGAGGAGCGCAAGATCCAGCGTCTTTTCCGCAACAGCGAAGTAACGCGTCTTATCAAGCGCTGCAACGACTTTGGTGCAGGCGGAGTTTCCGTCGCTATAGGCGAGCTTGCTGCAGGTCTTCGAATCGACCTTGACGCTGTCCGCAAAAAATACGACGGACTTGACGGCACTGAACTTGCCATCTCCGAGTCTCAGGAGCGCATGGCTGTTGTTGTCGAAGCTGCTGACGCAGACAAGTTTATTGCATTTGCTCAGGCAGAAAACCTCGAAGCTTACCGCGTGGCTATAGTAACCGAAGAGGAACGTATGGTAATGACCTGGAAGGGGCAGACTATCGCAAACCTCAGCCGAGCATTCCTTGACACCAACGGTGCTACCAAGCACACCGAAGTAAGTATTTCCGAAGCAGACCGCGATATCTTTGATGCTCCCCTCTTTGATTCTCTGCGGGACATGGCCGGAAGCCTGAAGTGCGCAAGCCGCCGTGGTCTCGTTGAGCGTTTTGACGGCTCCATCGGTGCTGGAAGTATTCTGATGCCCTACGGTGGAAAGACCCAGACCTCCCCCGCTCAGGCAATGGCTGCCCTTTTCCCTGTTCTTCCCGGCCAGAAAACTGAGCAGGCCAGCGTAATGGCATGGGGCTGCGATCCCGACCAGCTCTCCGCAGATCCCTACTTGGGTGCATACAGCGCAGTTTACACCTCCATGGCCAAGCTCGTTGCCGCAGGCGCAGACTACAAGGATGCTTATTTCAGCTTCCAGGAATTCTTCGAGAAGCTCCGCAACGAGCCTCAGCGTTGGGGCAAGCCCTTCTCCGCACTGCTCGGTGCGCTCGATGCACAGCTTGAACTCGGCGCCGGCGCTATCGGCGGTAAGGACTCCATGTCCGGTTCTTTCCTCGACAGAGATGTTCCTCCCACCCTCATTTCTTTCGCTATCGCTCCTGTAAATGCCGGCAAGGTGCTCAGCACTGAGTTCAAAAAGGCCGGAAATCCCGTTTACCTCATTGCAAGTCCTGACCAGACCGCAAACGGCCTGAAGGGCGCATGGGATATCTTCAATATGCTCAACGCTGACGGCAAGGTTGCCTCCGCATGGGCTGTTGAAAACGGCATTGGCGAAGCTGTCATGAAGATGAGCTTCGGTAACCGCATCGGCTTTAAGTCCAACGGCGCCATCGGCGGCCTCTGGCACCACGCCTTCTATGGCTTCATCGTTGCAGAGCTGACCGAGGAAATCGACATTCTCGGCTTTGTCAAGATCGGTGAGACCACCGACGACGGCATTGTCGACCTCGATGGCGACAGCGCCACCATCGAAGAGCTCCTTTCCATCAACGAGGGTGTTCTCTCCGGCGTTTATCCCACTTCTGCTCCCACAGAGGGCAAGCTCGAGAAGTTCTCCTTCGACACTGAAAGCCGTGTATCTCCCATTATCAAAACCGCACGTCCCAAGGTTCTCATCCCCGTATTCCCCGGCACCAACTGCGAATATGACTCCGCCCGTGCTGTTATGGCAGCCGGCGCCGACGCTGAGATCGCCGTTATCCGCAATCTCACCGCCGACGATGTCGCACGCAGCATTGAGGATGTTGCCCGCAAGATGAGCGAGAGCCAGATGATATTCATTCCCGGCGGTTTCTCCGGCGGCGACGAACCTGACGGAAGCGCAAAGTTTATCACCGCTTTCTTCCGCAACCCCGCCATCAAGGAACAGGTCGCCGAGCTGCTCGAAAAACGCGACGGTCTGATGCTCGGTATCTGCAACGGTTTCCAGGCTCTTATCAACCTCGGTCTCGTCCCCTACGGCAAGATCATCCACACCGATGAAAATTGCCCCACCCTCAGCTACAACACCATCGCACGCCACCAGTCCAAGATGGTCCGCACCCGCATTTGTTCCAACGCC
>JAZOBQ010000088.1:0-5212 GCA_045596005.1 Oscillospiraceae bacterium | reverse complement strand
TATGGAACGCCTTGAAATGGCGCTGCATTACGGAGCCGATGCCGTATATCTCGCCGGAAAACAATTTGGACTTCGTGCCAGCGCCGGAAACTTTGACAGTGAAGAAATGCGCCGGGCTGTGGCTATGTGCCACGCCCGGGGCGTAAAAGTCTATGTTACTGTTAATGTTTTGCCTCATGAGCACCAGCTGCTGTCGCTTCCCGCTTTTCTTGAAGACAAGGCCGATGCTGGAGTGGACGGCTTCATTATTGCCGACCTCGGCGTTCTTGCACTGGCTAAACGTCATGCGCCAAATGTTCCGGTACATATCAGTACTCAACTTGGTGTTGTAAACTCCGAAACTGCCAAAATGCTTTATGATCTCGGTGCTAAACGCGTTGTTCTTGCCCGCGAAATGAGTATGGACAACATTCGTGCTTTTCGCGCAAATATTCCAAAGGAGCTCGAAATTGAGGCTTTTGTTCACGGTGCGATGTGCGTAAGTTTTTCCGGACGCTGTTTGCTTTCCAATTATATAACACACCGCGATGCAAACGGAGGAGCTTGTTCTCAGCCTTGCAGATGGAAATATCATCTTGTCGAAGAAAAGCGACCGGATGATTATTTTGAGATAAGTGAGGACGGCGGAACATTCATCATGAACAGTTCCGACATGTGCATGATCGAGCATATCGGTGAATTGATCGACGCAGGAGTCAGCTCCTTTAAAATTGAAGGACGAATGAAAAGCGCCTATTATGCCGCTGTTACCACAAACGCATACAGACACGCAATTGACGACTATCTTGCCGGAAGAGACTTCGACGCAACCTGGCTTGATGAATGTATGAAAGTCAGTCATCGCAGATATTCCACCGGTTTTTATTACGGCGAACCGGGGCAATATTATGCAGACGCACACTATTTCACCGATGCAGATGTATGCGGTATTGTACAAAGCTGCGACGAAGAAGGAAATGCTCTTGTATCCCAGCGGAATAAAATCGTACTTGGAGACACACTGGAACTGCTCTCCAGAGATAAAAAGCCTGTACGTTTTACACTTGAAAGATTTCAGAACGAAGACGGCGAAGATATTGAGTCAGCGCCTCATCCGATGATGAATTTCAGAATCAAGCTTCCGTATCAGGCCGAGAAACTCTCGCTGCTGAGAAAACTTAAATAATTAAACAGACCTGATGAATAGTCAGGTCTGTTTCTAATAATAATATATTAATGAACACTTGACTTTTTAGGTTCAAATTGTTATTATATGTCGGAAATATCAAATATGGCAATGAAGAAGAAGAGAACAATGAAAGCTGCCTTAAAGAGAGGGAGGAAAGGTGAGAGCTCCCGGCAAGCACTTTGTTCGGCCGCTTCCGAGCTCCGTACGATGAGTACGGCGGCACATCACCGTTATCCGATGGACTAAGATGCTCCCATATGGGAGATAATTAGGGTGGTACCGTGAACTGTAAGCTTCGCCCCTATTTCAGGGCGGGCTTTATTTTTTTGCAAATAATAAAAGATATAAATGGAGGAAAGATCAATCATGGCACACAGAAACATCGGTCTCAACGAACTCCGCGAAATGTTCCTGAAGTTCTTTGAGTCCAAAGACCACCTCAGACTTCCCAGCTTCTCTCTCATTCCTCAGAATGACCCCTCTCTGCTGCTCATCAACTCCGGTATGGCGCCTATGAAGCCCTACTTCACCGGCGAAGTTGAGCCTCCCAGACGCAGAGTCTGCACCTGCCAGAAGTGCATCCGTACCGGCGATATCGAAAATATCGGCAAGACCGCACGTCACGGTACCTATTTCGAGATGCTCGGCAACTTCTCTTTCGGCGATTATTTCAAGAGCGAATCCCTCGCATGGAGCTGGGAATTCCTCACTTCTCCCGAATGGGTAGGCCTTGAGCCCGACAGACTCTATCCCAGTATCTACCTCGACGACGATGAAGCTTTTGATGTATGGACCAAGGAGATCGGCGTTCCTGCAGATCACATTGTCCGCATGGGCAAAGCTGATAACTTCTGGGAGCATGGCTCCGGTCCGTGCGGCCCCTGCTCCGAGATTTACTATGACCGCGGAATCGAAAACGGCTGCGGCAAGCCTGACTGCAAGCCCGGCTGCGATTGTGACCGTTTCATGGAGGTCTGGAACAACGTTTTCTCCCAGTTCAATAACGATGGCGAAGGCCATTACACCGACCTTGCACAGAAGAATATCGATACCGGTATGGGTCTTGAGCGTCTTGCCTGCGTAAGCCAGAACGTCGCAAGCCTCTTCGATGTTGACACCGTTATGAATATCACCAACCGTGTCAGCGAGATCACCGGCGCTCATTACAACGAGAGCTACAAAAAGGATGTTTCTCTTCGCATCATTACCGACCATATCCGTTCTTCTACTTTCATGATCTGCGACGGCGTACTGCCCTCCAATGAAGGCCGCGGCTATGTTCTCCGTCGTCTGCTCCGCCGTGCAGCACGTCACGGCAAGCTCCTCGGCGTCAACGATCCTTTCCTCTATGACGTTGTTGAGACCGTTATCCGCGAGAACGAGGGGCATTATCCCGATCTTCGTGAGAAGGCAGATTACATCACCCGTGTAATTAAGACCGAGGAAGAGAACTTTGCCCGTACTATCGACGCAGGTATGCGTATTTACGGCGAGATACTCGAGCAGCACAAGGCAAAGGGAGAAAAGGTATTCTCCGGCGCAGATGCTTTCAAGCTCTATGACACCTACGGTTTCCCCATCGACCTTACCATTGAAATGGTTGAGGAAGAGGGCATGAGCGTTGATATGGACGCTTTCACCGCTCTTATGAATGAGCAGCGCCAGCGCGCAAGAGCTGCACGCGGCGATATGTCCGACGCATGGGCCGGCCTCGACCTCGGACTTGACAACACTCCCACTCAGTTCCTCGGCTACACCAACGACAAGTGCAGCGCAAAGGTTCTTGCTCTCGTTGAAAGCGGCGAGACCTGCGGCGTTCTTGCAGAAGGCAGAAAGGGCATCGTTGTTCTTGACTCCACTACCATGTACGCCGAAATGGGCGGTCAGGTTGCTGACCACGGTCGCATTATCTGTGGCGATGCAGTCTTTGCTGTAAGCGATGTCCAGAAAGACAAGGGCGGCAAGTATCTCCATCACGGCGAGATGATCAGCGGCAGCCTTAATGTTGGCGACGAAGTCCGCGCTGATATCGACACTGAGCGCCGCCGTGCTATCATGCGTGCACACTCCGCAACTCATCTTCTCCAGAGAGCACTCCGCGATGTCCTTGGCGATCATGTCCATCAGGCAGGTTCTCTCGTTGAGCCCGACCACCTCCGCTTTGACTTTACCCATTTCTCTGCACTTACTACTGATGAAATTCTCGCCATTAACAAGCGCGTTGGTAATATGATCCTCGACGGTCTCGATATCTCCATCGTTGAAATGCCTGTTGATGAAGCCAAGAAGATGGGCGCAACCGCTCTCTTCGGCGAGAAGTACGGCGACGTTGTACGCGTTGTCTCCATGGGTGAAGAATCCATTGAGCTTTGCGGCGGTACCCACCTGAACAACACCGCTCTTGTCGGCCCCTTCCATATTGTAAGTGAAGGCTCTGTTGCTTCCGGCGTGCGTCGCGTTGAAGCAGTCACCGGCAAGGCATTTATGCAGCGCGTTGACGGCCTCAACCGCACCATCCACGAGGCTGCTTCCGTTCTCAAGACCAATCCTTCCGAACTTATAAACCGCCTCGAGGGTACTCTTGTCGAGATGCGTGATATGCGTCAGAATATCGATAAGCTCAAGGACAAGCTTCTCTCCGGTGACGTAGAGCGTTTCCTCTTTGCTGCAAAGAAGATTGGCGAGCTTGACGTAGTGACCACCACCCGTCCTGACCTTGAGATTGCTGACGTGCGCAAGATGGGCGACTTCCTTCGTGACAAGGATCCCAAGATCGTTGCAGTAATCGCAACTTACAAAGACAGCAAGGTCAGTCTTGCTGCATTCTGCGGCAAGGAAGCGGTTGCAGCCGGAGTCAAGGCCGGAGACATCATCAAGACCATCGCTCCCGTAGTTGGCGGTAAGGGCGGCGGTAAACCCGACAGCGCCATGGGCGGCGGCAGCGAAGTTCTTAAGATCGACGACGCTCTGGCTATGGTTGACGACTTCGTCGCTTCCAAGCTCGGCTAAGGAGGATAGAAAATGGATAATTGTCTTTTCTGCAAGATCATTGCCGGAAATATTCCCTCTGATAAAGTCTATGAAAACGAATATGTTTTTGCTTTCCGTGATATCGCTCCTCAGGCTCCTGTTCACATTCTTGTCATCCCCAAAATGCACATGAGCTCCATGAACGATGTCAGCTCCGAGACTTCCATTCACGCTGCCAAGTGCCTCGAGGCTATTTCCATCATAGCCAAGCAGGAAGGCCTCGAAAATGGTTACCGCGTCATCTCCAACTGCGGAGACGACGCCGGACAGACCGTCAAACATCTTCATTTCCACATTCTTGCCGGCAAAAAGCTCAGCGAAAAAATGGTATAATGTTTATAAGGCAGTCGAATCTTTCGACTGCCTTATTTTATTGACGAATATCAGAGTTGATGCTAAAATTTTACTAATTACGAGAGAAAGGGGAGAGAATATGAGAAAATTGATGATCGCAACGATCGGCTACTGTGTCGCTCTTATACTCTCTCACTACTTTTTGCCGGAGTCAGCGCTTTATTATTTTGCATTTGGAAGTATAGTTCTCGCACTTTTTGGCTTTTTGTTTCGAGGGAAGGTCAGGAGCGCAATTCTTATTGCTTTCATAGCTGCTGCCATCGGATTTATTTGGACTAGCGTATTCAGTTTGATCTTTATTAATCCGGCCGAAGAACTGGTTGGTCAGGTTATGACAGTTGAAGCGCGTGTCATTGACGCCCCAAGCGTTAATGAAGATTATTCGACCATGCTTTTACGCCTTGATGAAGACGGATTGCCAGCGACAAAAGTGCTTGTAACGGACTACAATGGTGCATTTGGAGATCTTGATATCGGTGACAAAATTACTATCGATCTTGAATTTCGCTCTGCGCGTGAGAGGTATAACGTTGAAGATGACTATTACTTCTCGTCCGGTATTTTCCTCCGCGCTTACCTTGACGGAGGGTATTCGGTAATCGAAAACATCTCTGCCAAAGTAATTTATTGGCCCAAAATGCTTGCATTTTCACTCAAAAA
>JAZOBQ010000087.1:0-5753 GCA_045596005.1 Oscillospiraceae bacterium | reverse complement strand
AACTGACCTGCGAGCTCCTTGAGGTCCTCGGCGGTCAGGTCTACGTCCTGAGTTACGCCCTTGGCCTCTTTCATCTCGTCGATGAGCTCTTCGAAGTACTTCTTGCCAACTTCCATAACGACGTCGGAGTACATCTGGATGAAACGGCGATAGCAGTCCCAAGCCCAGCGGGGATTGCCGCTCTTGGCGGAGAGAACGTCAACGACTTCCTCATTGAGGCCGAGGTTGAGGATGGTGTCCATCATGCCGGGCATGGATGCACGTGCGCCGGAGCGGACAGAAACGAGGAGGGGATTTTCCTTGTCGCCGAACTTCTTGCCGGTGATGGTCTCCATCTTCTCGATGTATTCCATGATCTCAGCGAAGATCTCGTCATTGATCTTCTGGCCGTCCTCATAGTACTGAGTGCAGGCCTCGGTGGTGATGGTGAAACCCTGGGGGACGGGCAGACCGATGTTGGTCATCTCGGCCAGGTTGGCGCCCTTGCCGCCAAGGAGCTCACGCATGCTTGCATTGCCTTCGGTAAACAGGTAACAATACTTTTTGCTCAATGTTTTCAATCCTTTCTATGTTCAAACAAAAGTTTTTTGCATGGTTTTTGGTACTTTTCCGGGGATAATATACCCACTTTTAGACCATTTGAGATTATATCACAAAATTTTCGAATTTCAACAAAATAGTCCAAACGTTACATACGTTTGGACTATTGTATAAAATTGGGCTGGTGTAATTGTCGGTTTTGCTGAGACTTGAACAAAATGCAAAGCAGCTTTCCGTGTGGAAAGTGGCGAAAAGCCTCATTTTCCTACACAAAAACGCTCGAAAATCCGGCTCGTTATATCCTCGCGGACGGTTTTTCCGCTCAGCTCACCGAGCGCAGCCATGGCCTCCTCTGCCTCGACCAGAACGGCGTCGGGAGTGAGACCGAAGTCCATTGCCTCTTTCGCGGCGCGGACGGACTCAAGCGCTCTGCCGACAGCATCTGCGTGTCGGGAGTTTGTTAGTATCTCGCCCGCGGCAGCTGCCTCGGGGGGATAGAGCCTTTCCACAGCGTTGGTGAGCAGGCGCAGTCCATTTCCGGTTACGGAGCTGAGAGAGATGAGTGAGTCGACACGCAGTCCTCCGAGGGAGAGAATACTGCCGCTCATGTCCTTCAGATCGGACTTGGTGAAGATGAGGATAATGTGCTTTATGTGCTGAACGCTCTCGAGTATGTCGAGGGAATTGTCCTCGTCTGTGGGGTCGATGAGTACGAGCGCGAGCTCGGCCTCGTCAGCGGCGGCGCGGGCGCGGTCAACACCTATGCGCTCAACTGTGTCGTCTGTGTCACGCAGTCCTGCGGTGTCTGTGAGGCGAAGGAGCACGCGACCGAGTTTAACACGCTCGGTGATCGTGTCGCGGGTGGTGCCGGGAATGTCGGTGACGATGGCGCGCTCATAGCCAAGCAGCGCGTTGAGAAGGCTGCTTTTTCCGGCATTCGGTTTGCCGAGAATAACGGCGGGCACACCTTCGCGCAGAATGCGGCCTCTGTCGAAGCTGGCGAGCAGATCGGAGAGCGTGGACTCAGCATCGGCGAGAGTGGCGCTGTAAGCCTCAAGGCGGAAATCTTCGATATCCTCGTCGGGGTAGTCGAGCACGGCGTGGTAATGCGCGGATATATCCTTGAGCGAGTCGTATATCTTGTCGGTTTTGCGCACTATTGCGCCGCCGAGCTGGCCGGCGGCATTTTTCGCGGCCTCGGCAGTCTCGGCGTGGATGAGGTCTATGACGGCTTCTGCCTGGGTCAGATCCATGCGTCCGTTGAGAAATGCGCGTTTGGTGAATTCACCGGGCAGAGCCTGTCTTGCTCCTGCGGCAAAGAGCGCGCGGAGACCTTCCTGCAGCACCGTGGGGCTGCCGTGGCACTGGAGCTCGGCGGTGTCCTCTCCGGTGTAGCTGCCCGGGCCGCGGCTGACGGTGCAGAGGCAAAGGTCGATGACAGCGCCGGAGTGGTCATGAAGCTCACCGTAGACGAGCTGGCGGTCGCGACGGGCGCTCATGGCTGCGCCATGCGAGGGCGTGAAAACCTCTTCGATAACGCTGATGGTGTCAGGCCCGGAGAGACGGATTATGCCTATGGCAGAGAGGGAACTTCCGGTGGAAATGGCGGCAATAGTATCGGTCATGGGAATACCTCCAAAGGGATAAATGGCCTTCGGAATGCCGAAGGCCATTTGAATAGGTTTTATTATTTACTCCATGGAAAAGAGCTGGCGTGCGGTGTAGTCGAACATTCGGTTCATGATTGTCGCGACTTCGGCTCGGGTTATGTTGCTTTCGGCACCGAAATCATGAACATTGTATATTCCGTTGGCGGAGTAGCCGGTCAGTATACCTGCGCGGTAGAATTCGTAGACCTTGTCGACCCAGGCACTGCTTTCCGTGATGTCGCTGATAGCGCCGTCCGGGATGGAGTTTATGGCCGGGTATTCGCTCTGAGGCAGTGCGGCGTAGAAAAGTTCAATGAACTGCCGTCTCGTGGCGGGAACGTCATAATTGGTATAGCTCTGGCTCATTATGCCCATGGCAAGGCAGTAGTCGATATAGTTCTGGTACCATACTGCGCCGGAATTATTGGTAAGGCTGACGCTTCCGGTGTAGTACAGCTCATGCATGCATGCGGCAAGTTTGACAGCCTGTGCTATGCTGAGCTGTCCCTGAGGCTCATAGGTGGTGGCGGTCATGCCGTTGACAAGACCGCGCTCATAGGCCTTGGTGATGTCGTCATACCACCACTCTCCGACAATAACATCGGTAAAGGGAGATACGGGGGCGACAGGCGGCTGCTCAGGCTGGGAACCGTTAAGCGTTGCGGAGGATGACACAAACAGCGTGGAGTCAGAAGTGACGTTTATAGTGACGGCAGAATCCTCGCAGACGATGTAGCGATGGTTCGGGTTGAGTGCGCCGTCGCTGGCTTCGCCTCCGACGGTTACATTGACGATGCTGCCGCTGCCTATGCTTATGCGTGCGGAGCCAGACAGGAGGATAACGGTCTGACCGGTTTTCATTTGGAGCGAGCTGCCGGAGGAGAGCTGTCTTGTGAGCATACCGCTGCCTTCGTTGGCGGAGGAAGCAAAATGCGCCTTCATAGCCTCTGCGAGCATGGCTTTAACGGCACTCATCATCCCGGGGACGAAAGTGCCGTCAATATAACTTGATGAAATTAGCGGATCCTGGGCGCTGCCGGCAGCGTGAACGCTGCCGAGCGGCAGCATAAGTGCAAGGCAGAGCGCCAGTGCGAGGATTCGATTTTTCAAATTAGGGGGCTCCTTGGTGTTTATTTACTCTGCTTTGGTGGAGAGGAAATAGCTCAGCGCGAGCAGAGAATCGGAAAAGTGCATATTTTCAACGACTACGCCGCTGTTGCCTGCATCAATCTCAATATCGGTGAAGTTCCAGATGGCGTGAATGCCGCTTTTTATCAGAATGTCGGCGACATGCTGTGCGCGGTCGCGGTTGACGGAGAGAATGGCGATATCAACGTCGTTCTCGCGGATGAAAGCATCCTGAGTTTCGGCGTCCATGACGGGAACACCGGCGATTTCCTTGCCAACGAGCTCTTTTCTGATCTCAAAAGCGCCCAGGAAACGGAAACCGTAGTTTTCAAAAGGAATATTCTCGATAAGGGACTGGCCGATCTTGCCCGCGCCGACGAGAATAACAGAGTACTGCCTGTCAATGCCGAGAATGGAAGCGATCTGAGCGCGGAGAGCCTTGACATTGTAGCCATAGCCCTGCTGACCGAACTCACCGAAGCAGGAAAAATCCTGACGTATCTGGGAGGGGGTCAGACCCATCTGGGGACCCAGTTCTCCGGAGGAGATTCGCTCCACATTAGCATCAATAAGCTCGTCGAGCTTTCTGAGATAGCGAGGGAGACGGCGGATAACGTTTTTGGAAATGTATGCTTTCTTCATATCTTCAATTGCACCCCTGAATTAAAATATGATCTTAAAAATTAAAACATGTTCATATCTTTCTGGTTGTTATTATAACATCAGCTTCAGTTTGGTGCAAGAGATTGTGCGGCATGTGGTAATAATAATCTTGAATAGCTCGATAAAGTTGCGACAAAAGGCGGGCGGGAGGCTTTGAATACAGCCGAACGGCCTGTCGAGCAGTACAGACTAAATATGGTTGTCAAATATGGGAAAGCTATGATATAATATACTCTTAAGGGGGATCTTGCAAATACCCTTGCCGTGAGCGGCAAAAGAATGTGTCAAGATTCTCACAAACTTATTATACACTTTTTTTTCAAAATTTCAATACATCAAGATATATTGGAGGGATCCACGTGCTGGAACTTAAAAACATCTCTTTTTCTGTCGACGGCCCGGAGGGCAGAAACGACATTATCAAGGATATAAACATGACCATTGAGGACGGAAAACTCGTTGTACTTACCGGCCCCAACGGCGGCGGCAAGACCAGCCTTGCAAAAATAATCATGGGTCTTATCAGTCCCACCTCCGGACAGATATTCTGGAACGGCGAGGATGTAACGGAGCTGAGCATAACCGAAAGAGCCAAAAGGGGAATAAGCTACGGCTTCCAGCAGCCTCCCCGCTTCAAGGGCATCAAGGTGCGCGACCTGCTGAGCATCGCAAGCGGAAAGCGCATACTGCCCAAGACCGAAGCCTGCAACTATCTGACCCAGGTCGGACTTTGCGCCAATGACTATCTCGACCGCGATGTGGACACTTCTCTCTCCGGCGGCGAGGTCAAGCGTATAGAGATCGCCACCATTCTCGCCAGAAACAGCGGACTTATGATACTCGACGAGCCCGAGGCCGGAATTGACCTATGGAGCTTTTCCAAGCTGACCGAGACTTTCAGCCAGATCCACGAAAAGCGCGACTGCACCATGGTGATAATCTCCCACCAGGAGCGAATCATAAGCCTCGCCGACGAGATCGTTGTCATTTCTGGCGGACGTATAAGCAAACGCGGAAGCACCGAGGATATATTCCCCACCATTCTGGCGGACACCTACGGCTGCTGCCCCGCTCTGAGCTGAAGGGAGGAGGAAAAAGATGCTGAACAATGTTGACAAGCTTCTTCTTGAGAAGATCGCCGATATGAAGGAAGGCGAGGTCAGCGGTGCCTTCAATATACGCAAGGACTGCGGCTGTGCCAGCCGAGCTGTTACTGAGAACATCAATATCGAGACCAAAACCGACAAGGCCGGTATCGACGTCACCATCAAGGCCGGCACCAAGGGCGAGAAGTGCTATATCCCCGTTATTATCACCGAGAGCGGCGTAGCCGAGAGAGTTTACAACGACTTTTTCATCGGCCCTGATTGCGACGTTACCATTATTGCCGGCTGCGGTATCCATAACTGCGGCGAGGAGGAGAGCCGCCACGACGGCGTTCACACCTTCTATGTCGGCAAAAACTCCCGCATCACTTATGTTGAGAAACACTACGGCGAGGGCGACGGAAACGGACAGAACGTAATGAATCCCGAGACTGTTGTATATCTCGAAGAAGGCGCTTTCCTGAAGATGGACACCACCCAGATCAAGGGCGTTGACTCCACCAAGCGCGAGACCAAAATAGTCTGCGGAAAGGGAGCCGAGACTGTTATCACCGAGCGCCTCCAGACCCACGGCAGCCAGTATGCCGAGAGCAATATGGAGATAATCCTCGACGGCGAGGACTCCAAAGGCCGCGTTATTTCCCGCTCTGTTGCTCAGGATGAGTCC
>JAZOBQ010000086.1:0-4101 GCA_045596005.1 Oscillospiraceae bacterium | reverse complement strand
GGAAAGGGAGCCGAGACTGTTATCACCGAGCGCCTCCAGACCCACGGCAGCCAGTATGCCGAGAGCAATATGGAGATAATCCTCGACGGCGAGGACTCCAAAGGCCGCGTTATTTCCCGCTCTGTTGCTCAGGATGAGTCCGTGCAGATATTCTATCCCAAGATGACCGGCAACGACAAATGTTTCGGCCATGTTCAGTGCGACTCCATAATTATGGGCAAGGCAAAGATAAGCTCCATCCCCGCCATCGTGGCCAACTCCACCGAGGCTGAGCTTATCCACGAGGCTGCAATCGGCAAGATAGCCGGCGACCAGCTTCTCAAACTTGAGACTCTGGGACTCAGCCCCGAGCAGGCCGAAGAACGAATACTCAAGGGCTTCCTCGCATGAGAAAGCTCATAGACCTCCATGTTCACACGAGCGAGTCCGATGGCAGTTTCAGTCCGCGCGAGGTAGTGGAAAAAGCCTCGGAAAGCTCGGTGGCGGCGATTTCCGTCACCGACCACGATACCGCTGACGGTCTTACCGAGGCAATGCGTGCCGGAGAAGAGTTCGGAGTCGAGGTAGTGCCGGGAATAGAGCTGAGCGTGGATTACAAAGGTTATGGCATTCATATCCTCGGATATTTCATCGACCCGATGAATCCGGCGCTGAGAGAGCTGCTCGACTGGGTGGTTTGGGAACGCGAGAGGCGAAACGCGGAGATAGCCGCGGCCATGGATGCCGACGGACTTAATGTCAGCCTTGACTATATGCACGAACGCTTCCCGGAGGCCATTATCGGCAGACCGCATTTTTCCGCTGTGCTGGTGGAACGCGGACTGGTGAAAACTGTAGGAGAGGGTTTTGACAAATATCTCAGCCCCGGCGGCAAGTACTACCGAAAACGGCAGTATATCCCCATGGACAGGGCCTTTGATGCGCTGCGCAGAAGCGGAGCAAAGGCGGTTTTCGCTCACCCGCTGCAGTATCGCTTCAGCCATGACGAGCTTATGGAGCTGACCGCGCTGCTGAAGGAGAAAGGCATAGTCGGAATGGAGTGCATATACGCGGTATACAGTCCGGAACAGACTGCTTATCTGAAGTCCGTTGCTGAGGAATTCGACCTGTGCATTACCGGCGGCAGCGATTTCCATGGTGCGGGTAAGCCGCATATCGCCATAGGCAGCGGCTGCGGAGATATGAAAGTGGACTATGAAGTGCTGGAAACTCTGAAAAAAGCATAGAAAAGACCTTTGGTTTTATAAAACCAAAGGTCTTTTTTGTTTAGCTGTCGTATCTGTAGATTATCGTGGCGGTCATGGCGCGGGTAGCTGTGCCATGGGGGTCAAGCAGGGGAGTTTCGGCGCCGACACCGTTTATTATGCCATTGGCTATCGCCCAGCCGAAGGCATCGACTGCCCAGTCGGATACGGCGGACTTGTCGGCATATTCGTCGGAAATTCCGGGGGAGGAAACATCCTCGCCCATGAGCGCGGAGAAGCGGTAGAGGAAGGCGGTCATCTGCTCACGGGTGACGGAGTCGCTGACGCCGAACAGACCGTTGCCGTAGCCTGTTGTGATGCCCAGTCCGTCGGCCCAGATAACGGCGTCGTGGTAGAACGCGCCGGGAGCGACGTCGCTGTAAGGACTTGTGCCGGAAACGGCGGGGCTGCCCGCCATGCGGTAGAGCACGGTGACGAGCATGGACCGGGTCATCTGTGCGCCCGGGGAGAAGGTGGTTTCGGAGGTGCCGGAGAAGTAAGCCTTTTCGCAGACGTAGCTGACCGCGTCGGCGTACCAGCTGCCCGGTTCAACGTCGAGGAAACCCTCATGCGCCCAGGGCGCGTCGGGAGACAGCAGCTCGTTTTCCACCCAGTTGAAGCTCTCCTGCACGAAGGAATACAGCTTCTCATCGGCCGTGGCATGCTTGCTGCCGTGGTACCAGCGGATGGCGTCCATCATGCGGCTCGGGCCGCACTCGGCGGCATAACCTGCAATGGACTTGACATCGGAAAAAGAGACCTCGGCGGAGCGGCTGAGCACGGCGCCGGAGACAATGTCGCGCAGGCAGCCGTTCCAGAGTCCGGCGACAGTCTCGCGGAAGTCGCGAAGCTGCAGCAGCTTCAGCACGAACTCAGTTCGTGCCGGAACCATGCCGGTTTCTTCGCTTCCGTGGTAAAGACCGTAGGCGGTGTCAAAATCCCAGAGGGGGCCGGCGTAGAGCTTGGCCTCGCCCTCAGGTATGTAGAAGAAGGTTGAGCTGAGGAAGGCGTCGCCATTCTGGGCGAAGGTGAGGAGCAGATAGCACATGGCGAGGGACTCGAGGTCCACATACTCGGTGTAGTGCTTTCCGCTGACGGGGTGGGTGCCGCCATTATACACTGCGTCCTCAAAATCCTGATAGAGTCCGCTCACATATTCCATTGCCTCGGCGGGGAGATACTCGGGACTCTTGCTGACAACATACTGGCCTCTGCTCGTGGAAAACCAGCTTTTTTCGGCGGCTGCGCGCTGAGCATAGTCAAGCTCAAGCAGGTAGCCGCTGCTGTAGTCCTCGGGAAGGGCAATGCCCTCGACGACCTGCATGGTGTTGCCGTGGGAGTTTTTGACTATCGCGGTGCTGAGCTCGTCAAAGTCGAGGTCGCCGTTGGCATCTTCTATTTCGCTTTCAAGCTCGCGGATGTCAACTCGCGCGCCGTCTATCTCGGTCTTTTCACTGAGCAGATAGCAGCCGCAGTATTCGCCGTCGTAGTAGAGGTCGACGAATTCGCAGTTGTGGCTGTAGTCTATGCCGAGTGCGGAGGCCAGGTCGTTGGTGAGGCTGTTGCGGATGAGGGAGTTGTCGTAATAGTTGGCAAGGAGTATCCATGTCTTGGCCTTCTCGTCCTTACCGGCGCCGAGCAGGTCGGCCTTTTCGTTGAGCTTGATCTGGTAGGGCTTTTTGGGGTAATACCATGTGGAATTTCCGCGTCCCTTGATCTCCTTCATCTCTCCGTCGTAGACAATTTCGCCCTCGGGAGAGAGCAGAACGAGTCCGTTATCCTTGGCCTTGTTGCCTTTTTCGGCGTCGATATAGCTGTGTCCCTTGGCAAGATCGCTGCTTGTGATATACATGGAGCGGACGGCCTCGGCGTGCATCAGGGTGATCACATAGGTCGTTCCGGAGATATAAAATCGGGCGATGTACTGCCCGTTTTCGGGTACAGAGGGGAAAAGGGAGGCGAAATCGAACTTTTCGCCGTTTTGCACGGTAACTGTCCGCTCGCCGACTATAACCATGCAGCTTGTACCGGGAAAGTTCAAAGCGAGCGCACTGAGGTCGGCGGAGGAAGGCAGAAAGAGGAAAAGCCGATTATCTATTACCTGACTTTTAACAGTCGTTGAATGAGCGGTGTCTGTACCGGCTGTGAAGCTGAGGACGGCAGCGCCCGCGGAAGAGATGGCCTCGTCAATTTCGCCGGAGCCGTCTGTGGCAGCGGCGGGGAGAACGAACAGCGACATACAGAGCACTATGCTCAGAAGCATGGATGTTAATTGTTTCCTTCTCATAGGAGGTTTCCTTTCTTCACGTGAGATATTACATATTATACCAATAATGACGATTTGTGTCAAACGGCTGAGGCGTATAAAAAAGTCCCTCCGAGTTCTTCGAAAAACCGGAGGGACTATGTGCTTTTTATTTCTTTTTCTTTTTTCCGAAGATGCCGCCGGAGGCGTGTTTTACTCCCTCGGCCTCGCCGGTGGCTTCGCCAAACTTGCGAAGGAGCTCCTTCTGCTCGGCATTTAGATTCTTGGGAGTCACGATGTAGACGGTGACGTACTGGTCGCCGCGGCTCGAGCCGTTTAAGTAAGGGATACCCTTGCCGCGCAGGCGGAACACGCTGCCGGACTGGGTGCCCTCGGGAATGGTGTACTTCACCTTGCCGTCGAGCGTGGGCACCTCGACCTCAGCGCCCAGAGTGGCCTGGACGAAGGAGATGGGCATCTCGAACAGGACGCTGCTGCCGTCGCGCTCGAAAAGGGGATGAGCCTTCACGCTGACGGTGATGAGCAGGTCGCCCTTGGGGCCGCCGTTGAGACCGGCGTGGCCCTGTCCGCGCAGGGAGATGGTCTGGCCGT
>JAZOBQ010000085.1:0-44549 GCA_045596005.1 Oscillospiraceae bacterium | reverse complement strand
CTGAAACCGTCACGCACGGCAAAGCATAAATGTCAATCCGCCGGAACTATTTGTTCCGGCGGATTTTTTTGAGTGTCAAATAAGTGGCAACGCCACTTATTTGAAAAGGCTGCAGCTCGCTGCAGCGCACTCAATGCATGCCAAGGGCATACATTTCGCACATTTGCGAGCTGAGAAGTGTTTTTTCGACGCACATGTCGCCGAAAAAACTTACTAAATACTGTTCGCGTCTGCGGACGCGAAATCTGCGATGCTGTTTTGGCAAGCTGAATAATCCGCAGGAACTTTTTGTTCCGGCGGATTTTTTTATATAAGAGCTTGAAAAGGGCGGGGAAATCTGTTTTAATATATGCATAAGTTCGCCGAACGCGTTCGGTGAAAAACAACGGATAAATCAAATTGGAATAGATGGAGGGTATTTTATGGCAAAATTCATTACTGCTAAGGAAGCTGCCGCTCTTATTCCCGACGGAGCAAGCGTCGGTGTGGCCGGTATGGGTCTTTCCGGTTTTCCCGAGGAAGTTGCCTGCGCTATCAGAGACCGCTACAAAGAGTGCGGACATCCCCGCGACCTCGAGCTGCATCAGGGCAGCGCAATGGGCGACTGGGGCGTCGGCAACAGCTTTGACGGCTGGGACAAGAATCCCCGCGCCGTGCCTCTGGGACCCGAAGCCGGTGTGCGCGGTCTTTCCCGTCTGGGCGAAGCCGGACCCGGTCTCGTCAAAAAATGGAGCGGAGCACACGTCGGCAGCGCTTATGCTCTCCGTGACCTCGCCGTAAATAACCAGCTCGAGAGCTGGTGCCTGCCTCAGGGCGTCGCCGTCAGCCTCTGGCGCGAGATCGCCGCCGGTCGTCCCGGCCTCATCACCAAGGTCGGCCTCGGCACTTTTGTTGACCCCAGACTCGAGGGCGGACGCATGAATGAGTGCACCAAGGACGATATTGCCGAGCTTGTAGAGTTCGCAGGAGAGGAATATCTTTTTTATAAATCCTTCCCCCTCAACGTTGCGCTGCTGCGCGGCACCGTTGCCGACGAAAACGGAAACATCTCCTTTATGCATGAGGGCATCCTCAACGAAGGACTCTCCGTAGCAAGTGCCGCCCACAACAGCGGCGGTATCGTTATCGTTCAGGTCGAGTACATCACCAAGAATGACACCATTCCCCCCAAGGACGTAAAAATTCCCGGAATCCTCGTTGACTATGTCGTTGAGGCCACTGACCCCATGGCCTGCTGGCAGACCGAGGGACGCTATTTCGAGCCCGCCTTCTCCGGCCAGATCCGCAGACCTCTCAAGGCCATTCCCTCTCTGCCTCTGAGCGAGCGCAAGGTAATTGCCCGCCGCTGCGCAGCGGAGGTCAAGGCCGGTTACGTTCTCAATCTCGGCGTCGGAATGAGCGCCGATGTTGGCAGCATCCTCGCCGAGGAGGGTTACATTGACCGCATCACCATGTGCTGCGAGTCCGGCATGATCGGCGGCGTACCCTGCGCCCTGCCCAATTTCGGCAGCAGCTATAACCCCGAGGCGGTTGTGGAGCACAACTCCATCTTCGACATCATCTCCGGCGGCGGTCTCGACATGACCTGCCTCGGCATGGGCGAGTGCGACGAGGAGGGCAACGTCAACGTCAGCAAATTCGGTCCCCGTCTCACCGGCCCCGGCGGCTTTATCGATATCACTAACGCCACTCCCAAAGTTGTGTTCTGCGGCACCTTCATGGGCAAGGCAAAGCTCGCCGTCGGCGACGGAAAGCTGAGCATAGTGCAGGAGGGCAAGGTCAGAAAGATAGTCAAGGCCGTCGAGCAGATCACCTTCGCCGGCAAGTATATCAAACCCGGACAGGACGTCGTTTATGTCACCGAGCGCTGCGTAATGCGTCTTATCGACGGCAAGATGACCGTCACCGAGATCGCGCCCGGCATCGACCTTGAAAAGGATATTCTCGCAAATGTTGATTTCGAGCTTGCTGTTTCTCCCGAACTCAAGCTCATGGACGAGGGTCTGTTCTGCGAAAAGTGGGGCGGCCTCGACGAGGTCTTTGCCGACCGATAAAAGCTGATAGTCCGACAAAAAACAGTGATTTGCCCTCTGTGCCTCTGGCTGATATAATTGAGTCAAATGAAAAAGGAGGTCACTGCTATGAGCAAAACTTATATCCTCGTCCACGGTGCGTGGCTGGGCGCATGGTGCTGGGATCTTGTAGTGCCTATGCTCGAGGCCGAGGGGCACAGTGTGCTGGCGCTCGACCTGCCCGCCCACGGCACGAACGAGGCCCCCATCGCCGCGCAGAACATGGACAGCTACACCGAATATGTCGAGAGCGTGCTCCGCGCCCAGAGCGAAAAGGTCATATTAGTCGGTCACAGCATGGGCGGTATGTCCATAAGCCAGGCCGCGTCCCGGGTGCCGGAAAAGGTGGAAAAGCTCGTCTACGTCACCGCCTTCCTGCCCCGCAGCGGTCAGAGCGCCGACGGACTTGACAACGGCATCAAGCCCACCCCCTGGCGCGAAATGTCCAGACAGGGCATCGCCGTTAAAATGGACGAAACGGAAACTGTATCCGAACTCCTGCCCGAGGCGGCAAAGGAGCTGCTCTACAACGATATGGAGGGCGAGCAGGTCGGAATATGGCTGAAGAAGTTTGGCAAGGAGAATATAAACGCCCAGTATCAGGCCGTTGAGCTCAGCGAAGCCTTCGATACCATACCGAAGTACTACGTCCGCTGCAGCAAGGACACCATCACCCTGCCGGAGGTGCAGGACAAGATGCTCGCCGCCACGCCCTGCGAGAAGATATTCACCATCGACTCCGGTCACAGCCCCTATCATTCCAAGCCCCGTGAGCTCGCGGACATACTGCTGAATCTGTAAAAAAAATCCCTGACATTTTTCATAATGTCAGGGATTTTTTGCAATTCAATCTGCTTTCCTTAGTCTGCAGGCGATGGCCTTGTAGCCGGGGAATCCGGAGTAAGGGTCGAGCCAGTCGCCGGGGATAAGCGTGTTCACATCGGCCTCGCTGTAACCGTGGTACATATTCACGCAGCCGGGGAGCAGACCGTTGTCGAAATCCACGCCGACCTCTATGGCGCCGAAGGCGGTTTCGAGCGAAACTCGCTCGCCTTTTTCTATTCCGAGCGCCGCGGCGTCGTCGGGATGGATATCCACCGCCGCCTCGGGTCTTATCGCGCGCATGGCGTCAACCGTGTGGGTGCGGCTGTGGAGCACGTGTGCGTAGCGGTCGCTGCGGACGCCTGCCATGAGACAAAGGGGATACTTGACGCGATCGGACTCGCCCAGAGGATCGATGTACTGCGGCAGGGGATCGAGGGAGCATGCCGCGGCTATTGCCTCGGAATAAAGCTCGAACTTTCCGCTCGGTGTGGGGAAGCCGTCCCGGAGCGGCTTCGGAGCTTCCGGAGGCGGAATGGGTATGGGTGCGGCGGCACAGCGAAGCTCATCAAGGCTTATGCTGCTGCCCTCGAGCAGATATTCCCAGCACTTTTCCTTGCCTGCCTCGAAAAGCTCGTCGCCGAGACCCATGGCGCGGGCGAGGTCAATGATTATGTCCTCGTCGCTGCGGCACTCGCCGGGCGGCTCGATTGCCGGACGGTGGAGCCAGAGCTTTTTGTCTCCGCCGACGAAGGCAAGCTGGTCGCGCTCATAGCTGATGGAAACGGGCAGCACGATGTCGGCATAGCGAGCGCTGTCGCTGAGCCAGATGTCGCAGTCGACGAAGAAGTCGAGCTTTTTGAGCACGTCGAAAATTGCCTCGCTGTCGGGGAACATTCGGGCATTGAAGCCGAGGGCGAAAATGGCCTTGAGCTCGCCGCGGGCAAGTGCGGCGGGGAAATCCATGGCCTGGCACTCGTCGAGCAGTGCGTTCCAGAGCGGGAAGCGTTTTGCGCCTATGCGCTGGGAAGTGTCCAGCTCACAGGGGTGGGCGATTTCAAAAGTACGCACGCGGCTCTCGCCGTAACCGTCGCAGCGAAGGCGCGCAGTGGGGATATTTCCGCCGGGACGTGCGTAGCAGCCGGTGATGGCGCAAAGAGCGTTCCATGCGCGGACAGCCTGCATTCCGTTTCGGTGGTGGATGAGTCCGGTGAAGCCCTCCTGCAGGCTCATGGGCAGATTTTCGGCTATCATTTCCGCCGCGGCAACCACATCGGCGGCGCTGACTCCGGTCAGGCACTCAACGGTCTCGGGCGTGAAGTCCATGGCGCGGGAGCGATAAGCCTCATAGCCGTGGACATATTTTTCGATGTATTCTTCGTCCGCCTTGCCGCTGACTATAAGCTGACGGGCGATGCCGTAGGCGAGGGCAATGTCCGTGCCGGGACGGGGACGCAGATGTAAATCGGCATAGTTTTCTATGTCGGGACTTAGTCCGGGGTCGACAACTATGATTTTGGTGCCTCTCTTTGCGGCGGCCTTGGCTCCGGGCATCAGCCTGCGGCGGGCGGTCACGAGCAGAACGCCGGCGTTTTTATAGTCGGGCTGAGCCTGCAGACCGGTGTCGCAGATATTCGCCATGATGCACGAACGCTGGCAGGCGCTGGACTCGGTGCCGTAGTTCACGCTGCCGAAGTCGGAGGCGAGGCGCTGGAGCATGGGGCGATACCATTTGGTGTAGCCGGTGAAGAAGGCGACGGAGTTCGCGCCGTGCGCTTTGCGCAGCGCGAGCAGATTTTCGGATATCTCCGCGATCGCCTCGTCCCAGCTTATGGGCTCAAAACGCCCCTCGCCCTTTTTGCCAATGCGGCGCATGGGCGTCAGCAATCGGTCGGCGCGGCTGCGGTAAGCTCCGCCGAGTGCACCTTTGACGCAGAAACCGGAGCAATCCTCGAAGCCTTCGCCTCTGTAGGGGCGCACGGAGACAATGTTGCCTTCGGCTATCTCCAGCTCAACGGTGCAGCGCCTTGAGCATACGGGGCATATGCTTTTCACAAACTTGCTTTCCATAAGCGTTCAAAACCTCCCACTTAGTTTGCGCCGCCGTCAAAGCTGCGCTTCAAAGCGGCAACATAGCGTGCGGTAGCCTCAACAAGATCGTATTCGCCGTCGCGCGTGCACCAATTGTAAACGAGGCCGCGTACGGAAATGAGATAAAATTCGGCCAGTTCTTCTGCGCATGCTGAGGACACGATCCTGCCGCTGTCGAGTCCCTCCTGCATAAGCTCCACAAGCACGCGGTGCATTCCTGCCTTCGAGCCGCGCTCGAAGCACTTGTTGTCGGAGGTGTAGAGCAGTTTTGTCAGCGCGATGCTGGTTACGGAGCTGGAGTACATTGCGTAGTGGCGGAAATAAAGGGAGAACTTTTCGTCAAAGCTTTTTCCCTCAAGCTCGGCGACGACAACTGTCTCGAAATAATGGTCCGCTATCGAGTAGGTCTCGAGGTAGACGTCCAGCTTGGAGGAATAATAATGGTAAAATGAGCCTATGGAGACATTCGCGGCGGTCACGATATCGCGGATCGTGATGTTTTCGTAGCCGCGCTCCATGAGCAGTTTCAGCGCGCAGTCGAAGATGCGGCGCTTGGTGGCGTCCGCCTGCTGCTTGCGGCTTGGCTTGGTTGTGGACATGGCGATTTCCTCCGGTGGACTGTAGTTTATACTTATTTTAGCATTTCCCTTTCTTTTTGCAAAGTGCGAAGGACGTCAAAAAGTAAACAAGATTTACTCAAATGCTTGGTGCAGATGGTAAAATATCAAAATATGCCGAGAAAACTATTGAAAATAGGGCGTAGATTTGCGATAATATGTACCGAACAAATTCGACGAACGGAGCCAAAGGCTCCTTATCCGCACAATCAATGAATCGAGGTAAGAATATGACTAAGAAACAATCTCCCATTATTCCCGTTGTTGCCCTTCTCGTGGCGCAGCTGTGTGTGGGTATTCTCTATGTCTGGAGCGTACTTAAGCCCGCAG
The DNA here is from genome assembly GCA_045596005.1 of Oscillospiraceae bacterium. Classification (GTDB taxonomy): domain Bacteria; phylum Bacillota; class Clostridia; order Oscillospirales; family Oscillospiraceae; genus SIG459. The sequence continues at coordinate 38,617 of JAZOBQ010000085.1, read as the reverse complement.
CCATCTCCTTCCACGGCTGGGATGACGGTGCAGTAAACCTCGTCGCCAGCTTCATGCTCTTCGCTTTCTGCGTGGGCAATCTCTTCGGCGGCGCTCTCAACGACAAAATCGGCCCCCAGAAGGTCTGCTTCATCGGCATGATCCTCTTCGGCGGCGGCATCCTCATCAGCTCTTTCATTCCTGCCGGCGCCAGCATCATCGGCTTCTATGTTACTTACTGCATCATCGGCGGTATTGGCTGCGGTTTCACCTACGGCGCAGTTATCTCCGGCATCCAGAAGTGGTTCCCCCATCGCCGCGGCTTCGCCTCCGGTCTGGGTACCTCCACCTTCGGCCTTGCCACTGTCGTTTTCAGTCCCATCATCGGCAGAATGCTCAACACCATGAGCATCAGCGCAACTCTGCGCATCCTCTCCATCGTCTTCCTCGTCGTGGGTCTTGTCGCCAGCCTTTTCGTCAAGCTGCCCTCTCAGGAGTATCTTGCCACTCTGCCCATTCCCGCACCCAAGAAGACCTCCATCGCCACCAAGGATATGCCCCTGAGCATGGCTATCAAGACCCTGCCCTTCTGGTGCCTTTTCCTCGGCATCTTCTTCTATAACGGTACCTGGAACCTGGTTACCCCCCTCATCAAGGGTCTGGGCGTTGACCGCGGACTGAGCGAGGCTATGGCTATCACCTGCGTCTCCCTCACCGGCCTTTTCAATGCTGCAGGCCGCCTCATCATGGCCTCTCTCTCCGATAAGCTCGGCCGCATCAACACCATGCACATCCTCTCCGTTCTGACCGCCATCATGGCTCTGCTGCTCATCTTCGTCGGCGGCTATGCCTACTTCGTGGTCATCCTCATCACCGCTTTCGCTTACGGTGGCCCCGCAGCTGTAAACCCCGCAACCAGCACCGACTTCTTCGGACCGAAGAACTCCGGCGCAAACTACGGTGTCATCATGCTGGCACTCGGTCTCAGCTCCATCTTCTTCAACGCAATTTCCAACGCAATGTACGCAGCCACCGGTGCATACACCCTCACCTTCATCATGGCTGCCCTCTCCGCTGTTGCGACCATCGTTATCTTCATCATCATCAACGGCTGCATCAAAAAGCAGAACGCAGCTCAGAAGTAAACGGTTTTTCAAAACAAAAAAACAACCGTGCTTCCTTCAGGAAGCGCGGTTGTTTTTTGTTACTTGATATGTCTCCGGAAAAAGGCGGTCTGGTCGTCGTTGGCCTCCTGTCCGATGGGCAGGCGGACGTTGACGTGAAATACGTGCCCGGTGGACTTGTCGCCGTAGATCTTATATTCGGCCTCGACACCCTTTTCGCGCAGGTAGCGCCACATCGGCTCGCAGCAGCCGAGTAAAAAGTCGCCGGGGGCGGAGATGAGATGGCTCGGCGGATAGTCGGCGTTTATGTAGCCGAGAACATTGAGCTTTTCTCCGAAAACAGCCGGGTTTTTGGTGAAGTAGGAGTCCATGACGGAGTTTATGCCGCGGCTTTTTCCGACCTCTGTATTTATCGTGTAAACGCCGCAGTTGAGTCCTATGGCGGCGAAGCGCAGAGCTTCGGGAGGGTGGATGTCCATTATGTCCGCATATTCGGGATTGGTGCAGATGGCGGCGTACTGGCTCGCGAGCTGCGCGCCCGCGCTGTCGCCCACCATGAAAACGTTATCCATGTCGAGTCCGTATTTTTCGGCATTGGCAAAGCACCACTGCATGACGGCGTTGAGGTCATAAAGCGGAGTGGGGAAGCTAAATTCCGGTGCAAGACGATAGTTGAAACTGACCACGGCGAAGCCGCGCTGAGCGAGGGAAGCGCAGTAGTAGCGGTAAGGCAGCGTGCTGCCGTAGACGTAACCGCCGCCGTGGACGTTGATGATCACGGGCAGTTTTCCGGCGCCTTTGGGTCGGGAAACGTCGAGAGTGTTCATCTTGTGCTCGCCGTAGGGCAGAGCCTCGAAAAGCTCGATGTCCTCGGGAATGCGGAGCCCTGCGTCGCGCTTGGCGTCGCTTTTGGCAAAACCGCGGCGGACAAGATACGCTTTCAGATTCATACTTTTTCCTCCTTTGGCAGATGGGTTCTTTTCGCGGTGGGAATTACTATCAGCGCGCCGAGGGCGGAGATCCCTGCGGAGACGAGCATTGTGGCGGTGGCGCCGAGATTATCGAGCATTATGCCGCAGACGAGGCTCGCGACTATAGCGCTGAGCGAAGTGGTGCTCGTGACGAGCGCCTGACCTTTCACGCGGTCGGCAGGCGCGATAACTTCGTTTACATACTGCACCGAGGCGGGGATATAAAGTCCGAAGGCGAGCATCTGTATACCCTGAGCTATGTAGAGCACGGTAACATTCGGCGCAAGGCAGCAGGCGAGCATTTTTACGGAAAACATCGCGCAGCTGAGCTTGAGCAGGGTCGAGCAACGCTTCGAGCGCAGCAGACGGACGAAAAGGAACATGGGCGGCAGCTCCACGATGGCGGCGATAAAGCTGCAAACGCCCATTTCCGCGCTGCCTCCGCCGACGTTTTCGACGACATTTATCTGGAAATTGGTGAATGCGGTGTGAGAAAAATAGGTGAGGGCGATGCCTAGAAGGGTCAGGGCGAAGCGCGGATCGCTCTTGAGAAAAGCAAACAGCGAGCGGCTTTTTTCCTTTTCGCCGCTGACGAAGGCCACGGGGGCGCTTGAGTACTGACGCGAAAAAATGACCATCATCAGAAGCAGACCCGCGGTGAAGATGATACCGCTGACGGGCAAAACATTTGGGCCCATATTTTCGATGAGTGCGCCGAGCACAAGACTGAGCAGAGCGTAGCAAAGGCTGCCTATACCGCGCGCCACGCCGAAATTGATGTTCAGCTTCCATGTGTTCAGGAAACCGGCGAAAGCGTTTACGAAAGGCAGCATCAGATAAACGCAGCAGAAGTAGAGTCCGTAGCTGATGCATACGGCAGGGGAGCGGCCGGGAACAAAGCGCGCCGCAGCCATGCCGCATATCATCACGGCGGCGATGGCGGAGATTATACCCATGAGGTTGACCCGCTTGCTTCTGTCGGCGAGCGAAGCGACGGTGGGTTGTAGCACAAAGGCCAGAATGTTTCCCACGGCCATTATGATGCCGGTCTCGGAGCTTGTGTAGCCGCGGCGCTGCAAAAAGAGCGCGGCGTAGCTCACAACGGTGCAGAAGCTCATCCAGAAAAAGCCCTGAAGCACACAGTATTCTGTGTTGAAAAGTTTGTTTCTGTTCATAGAGAATTTATCCTTTTTTGAATTAGGAACGCTAAAACTAAATATAATAAGTTCATTATACCACAGCGCGGCGAATACTCAATGCATATATGAACATTTAGAAAACAATGCTCCACCGAGGGCGCACAGCGCCTTGCAATTTAAACGGATATGGGGTAAACTTGGCTTATAAATATAGCCAGATTTGCCAAGAAATGCCTGAAAAAGGCGCCAATATGAAAGGAGACCGATATTATGAGGCTGACATTTCTCGGAGCCACTCATGAAGTCACCGGAAGCTGCACACTTATCGAGATAAACGGCAAGTACGGCATAGTCGACTGCGGCATGGAGCAGGGACAGGACCTTTTCGAAAATCAGGAGCTGCCCGTTCAGGCCTCGGCGCTGGACTTCGTGCTGCTGACCCATGCACACATTGACCACAGCGGCAATCTTCCCCTTCTTTATAAAAACGGCTACAGCGGCCTTATTTATGCCACCGCCGCAACCACCCATCTCTGCGAGATAATGCTGCGCGACTGCGCCCATATTCAGGAGAGCGACGCGGAGTGGAAATCCCGCAAGAGCCAGCGTGCGGGCGGCCCGGCAATAGAGCCGATCTATACCATGGCAGACGCAGAGAGCGCCATTGCCAAGCTGCGCCCCGTTGACTATGGCAAGGAGGTCCATATAGCCGAAGGCGTTGTTGTGCGCTTCACCGATGCAGGTCACCTCATGGGTTCGAGCAGTATTGAGATCTGGCTCACCGAGGCGGGCGTGACCAAAAAGGTCGTCTTTTCCGGCGATATCGGAAATCTCGACCAGCCCCTGCTCAAGGATCCCGTCTATGTCGAGGAAGCCGACTATGTAGTTACCGAGAGCACCTACGGCAACCGCCACCACGAAAAGGGCGACGTGAACAACATCGAATACCTCGCCGACTGCATCCAGCGCACCTTTGACCGCGGAGGCAACGTCGTTATCCCCTCCTTTGCCGTCGGCAGAACGCAGGAGATGCTCTATTTTATCCGCGAGATAAAGGTTCGCGGACTCGTCAGCGGCCACGGCGACTTCCCCGTTTACGTCGATTCTCCCCTCGCCAACGAGGCCACGGGAATTTTCCTCCAGACGGACGACCACTACTTTGACGATGAGACCCGTGCGCTTATCGACCAGGGCATAAATCCCCTTATGAGTCCCGGCGTACAGCTGTCTGTCACGAGCGAGGAGTCCAAGGCCATCAACATGGACAAAAAACCCAAGGTCATCATCTCCGCGAGCGGCATGTGCGAGGCGGGCAGGATCCGCCACCATCTCAAGCACAATCTCTGGCGCCGCGAGTGCATGATACTCTTCGTCGGATATCAGGCTGTGGGTACCACAGGCCGCGCCATACGCGACGGAGCGAGAAAGATCAAGCTCTTCGGCGAGGATATCAGCATCAACGCCGAGATAAGCTATCTCCCCGGCAAGAGCGGCCATGCCGACAAGGACGGACTGCTCAAATGGATACAGGCCTACAAGGTCAAACCCCACACCGTAATCGTCAACCACGGCGACCCCGAGGCTGTGGAGGATTACGCTAACTGCCTCAGAGACGAGTACGGCTACAATGTGCTCGCGCCCTATTCGGGAACGAGCTTCGATATGCTGACGGGCAAGGTCATCGAGCTGACCGCAGGCGTTCCCATTGCCAAGAAGGCGCCGAAGGATGCCCGCGCGATCTCCGCTTTCGACAATGTGCTCACCGCGGCTTACGCCCTCATCGATGTCATCAAGGCCTGCAAGGGTATTCCCAACAAGGAACTCGGCAAGTTTGCCGGAGAGATCCGCTCGCTTGCGGCGAAGTGGGAAAGCTGGGCAAAGCGGAAGTAAAAACTTAAAAAAACCATTCAATATATATACCCGGAGGACAAATAATGAAATTTTCCGAAATGAAGTACACCCGTCCCGATGCCGAGGCAGCCAAAGCCAAAATCGTGGAGCTGACCCAAGCTCTGAGTGCTGCAAAAAGCTACGACGAGGCACGCGCCGCTTTCCTTGAAATGGACAATGAAAAGCGCCATTTCATGACCGCGAGCGAGCTCGCCGGCATCCGCCACATGATCGACACCCGCGACGAGTTTTACGATGCCGAGGCCCAGTACCTCAACAACATAGGTCCCGAGATCCAGGAACCCATGCAGATGTTCAGCCTTGAGCTGCTTAAGAGCCCCTTCCGTGCCGAGTTTGAGGCGGAGTTCGGCACTCTGATGTTCCTGAACACCGAGATCGCGCTCAAGACCTTCTCTCCCGAGATAATCCCCCTGCTCCAGCAGGAGGCTCAGCTCCAGCAGGACTATGATAAGCTCATCGCTTCTGCAAAGGTCAGCTTCGAGGGCGGCGAATACACCCTCAGCCAGATGACCCCCTTCAAGACCGACCCCGATGACGAGCGCCGCCTCGCCGCATGGAAGGCCGACGGCGAGTGGTTCAAGGCCAACCAGCCCGCGCTCGACGAGATCTACGATAAGCTCGTGCATCTGCGCGACAAGATGGGCAAGGCTCTCGGCTACAAGGACTTCACCGAACTTGGCTATTACCGCATGACCCGCAATTGCTACACCAAGGAGGACGTCGAAGCTTTCCGCGAGGCTGTTCAGAAGTATCTCGTCCCCGTGGCGGAGGAGATATATAAGCATCAGGCTCAGCGCCTCGGCAAGAGCTATCCCCTCAGCTTCGCCGACGCAGCTCTCGAGTTCCGCAGCGGCAACCCCAGACCCGTAGGCAGCGCCGATGATATTCTCGCCCAGGGCAAGAAGTTCTATGAGGAACTGAGCCCCGAAACCGCCGAGTTCTTCAACCATATGCTCGATAACGAGCTTCTCGACGTGCTCTCCACCGAGGGCAAGGCCGCCGGCGGCTTCTGCACCGCTATCCCCGACTATGAAGCTCCCTTCATTTTTGCCAACTTCAACGGTACTCAGGGCGACGTTGAGGTCGTCACCCACGAGGCAGGTCACGCTTTCGCCGTGTGGATGAACCGTTCCATAGTTCCCATGGAGCTTGTGTTCCCCACCAACGAGGCCTGCGAAGTACACTCCATGAGTATGGAATTCATGTCCTGGCCATGGGCGGAAGGCTTCTTTGGCAAGGATACCCGCAAGTTCCTGTTCTCGCACCTCTCCGGCGCCATCACCTTCATTCCTTACGGCACCATGGTCGACCACTTCCAGCACATCGTCTATGAAAAGCCCGAAATGACTCCTGCCGAGCGCCACTGCGTCTGGAAGGAACTGCTCGGCATCTATATGCCATGGCTCAAGCTCGACGGCGACATTCCCTTCTGGTCGGACGGCGAAGGCTGGCAGAAACAGCTGCATATCTACGATGTGCCCTTCTACTACATTGACTACTGTTTGGCTCAGACCATGGCTCTGCAGTTTTGGTCCATGATCCAGCACGATCCCAAGGCCGCATGGGATACCTATATGAAGTACACCGCCCTCGGCGGCTCTCGCACCTTCACCGAGCTTATCGCCGCCGCCGGACTGAAGAGTCCCTTTGGAGACGAAGCTCTGCGCAGCGTATGCGCCGAGGCAAAGACCTGGCTCGAGAACTTCTCTCTCGAGGGCATTGTCTGAGGCCGGGATGTGGACTCAGGGAGGCATGAAAGATGAAATACTTCCTCGCCCAGTCTGTTATGAGATCTCCGCTGCCTGTGCCTGCGGAGGAACTGTCAAAAAAATATATCCCGATGCATGAAAAACACATTGCATCGGGAATAGAAAGCGGCATGGTTCTTTTCGCCGGACCCAAGACGGACGAAGGCGGCGGACTGCTCATCGCCCGCACGGAAACCCGCGCCGAGCTTGACGCATTTCTCGACCGCGACCCTTTTGTGACCTGCGCTCTCGCGAGCTTTGAGGTCAAGGAGTTTCGGATGAATGACCGCTCGGAATTCGTAAAAGACTTTTAAAAACCAAGAAAGGCAGTGGCCGCGCCACTGCCTTTCTCCGTTATATGATTTATCAGGAGCTGACTGCCAGCTGTTCAAGGCTTCTTCTGCCGCAGCGGTAAAGCTCGCAGTATTCGTTGGTGCACTGCTTATAGCGGGAAAAGGTCTGCCTTGCGGCTTCCTCGTCGCCGTAGACCTTCCATGTGCCGACGCATTTGCAGTCGCGTCCGCCGTTTTCGATGAAGCCGCGCACATCTTCGGGAGGATAGCTCAGAAAAAGACCGATCTCGTGCGGAAATTCTCCGGTCTCGTTTATGCGCCGCATCAGCTCGATGACGTTTTTGTCCGCATCGCTTGCGCTGTAACCCGCCTTGCTCAGCAGCATTCTGGCCTCGCTGTGTTCGAGGTCGCGCGCGAGTCCGCGAGGGCGGTAGACGTAGATCAAAACCTTTTTATCCGAATAGCGCAGCGGCAGCACGCGCAGACCCTTCGGCGCAAGGCGGCAGTTCAGACAGCGCAGCGAACTTAGCACGTCGCTTTTTTCGCTGTAGTCGCTGGTGAAAAGACTCCCGTTTTTTATACCGGCCAATGTAGGCGCGCAGTGGAAAACAAAACTATCTTCTCTCATATATTTACCCTTCCTTTCATCCGGCACTGTGCTTGTGTGACTCTCTGCCCCGTTGGCTGAAGTATTCCCCGTTTTGGACAGGAAATACAGTTTGCCACGCGGTTAGCATATGCTAACCAATTGCCATAAAATGTGGGGCATGGAAGGAGTAAACCATGCCCCTGCGAGGGAATGAGAGGGTCAAATGAAAAAGGAACACTATGCATTCTTTGGCTCTGTTTCGAGAATTAGCCGCAGCTAACTCGGCGGCTTAAAAGCTGGTTAGCCATCGCTAACCTCTGTTATTATATTACACTATTCTGCCTGTGCTGTCAACTGTTTTGCGCAAAAAATTTTACCCTCGGAACTCCGGTTAGCGTAAAGCAACTTGAAATGTGTATGAAGATATGCTATACTTTATTCATCAAGCTCAATCTGGTTTTTAGGGGGGCCGCAAATGCATCTGCACGAGTCCGGAGAAATGTATATTGAGACCATCTATGTGCTCACAAAGAAGCACCCTGCTGTCCGCGCAATAGACGTAGGCGAGCATATGGGCTTTTCCAAGCCCAGCGTCAGTCGTGCTCTCGGAATACTCAAAAACGGCGGATATGTGACAGTCAGTCCCGAGGGGTATCTGCAGCTTACGGATAAGGGACTGAGCGTGGCGGAGAAGATCTATGCCCGCCATGAACTTCTGAAAGGTTTTCTCATCTCCATCGGCGTTGATGAGGAGACTGCTACCGAGGATGCCTGCAAGATGGAGCACGCGATGTCCGACGCTTCTTTCGAGGCCATGAAGCGCTATCTCGACAAATAAAATACTGAATGAACCAGCAAAGCCATGAGCTGAATAAGCTCATGGCTTTTTGATTTTTTTATTCCTCGTTTCCGGGGACGCCGGTGCCTCCGGGCATATAGTGCATATCGAAAAGGTCACGCATTTCGTAGTAGCTTTCGTGTTCGCGCCAGCCTCCGCCGGTGGAACCGTCGCCGTCCCAGACGGCGAAGTAGGTCTGGGTGTCGCCAAGAGCGGTCTCGAGCGTGCTTATCTCGTCGGCGGAGAGTACGCCGCCGGGGTACCAAAGACGCTCAAGCCAGGTCATCTCCGCGAGACAGGAGGCGTCGTAACCGCGGGTGAAGCCGAGGTTGAGATGACGCAGATTCTTGCACTCGAGCAGGGGCGAGATATCTTCAATGCGGTTGTTGAACAGCTCGAGGTAGTAAAGCTCGCTGAGCGAGGCGATCGCGGAAATGTCGCGGTAGTTGGCCTCGACGAGGATGAGGTAGCGCAGCTTCGGCATGTTTTCAAGGAAGCTGAGGTCGCTGTAATACATATGTCCGAGGTCGAGCGCTTCAAGTTCGGTGAGATACTTTATGGGTGCAAGCTGTTCATCGGTCAGTTTGGGCGCGACGTATCCCGGCACATTGGAGGCGCAGAACGCGGTGGCGTCGCTGCGCACAGCGTATACGGAAAAGCGGACTGTCCATACGAACTGAACGCTTTCATGGCGGCGGTTGAGCGCGTCCATATCTTCGTCGTAAATGCCGCAGTCGCACATGATAACTTTTTTGAGATTCGGGAACAGGACGAGTGCGTTTTCGATCTCGGCGGTGTCGCTTATCTCAATGCCGCTGAGGTCTATCTCCTCGACGTCTGTGCAGAACTGCTTCCCATAAAGCTCCACGTCTGCCAGAATAAAGGCTCCCGGGTAAGCCTCCGCGACAGCTATGAGCTCTTCTGCGGTGTAAGCGGTTTCCCTTAGGTCAATTTCTTCCACTTCGACAAAGTGTCGGGCGGCATCAATAAGCTCTCTGTGCCCCATGTCATCGCCTCTGAGGAACAGTTTTTCGTCAAGGCTGAAGAAAGTTCTTCCCCACAGCTCCACATTGTAGTTGATGGGCAGACCGGGGAAGCAGGCGCAAAGCTGCTCAAGCTCGGTATCGCTGAAGTCCACCTCTCCCAGCTCCACACGCTCAATGTTGGCGAAAAGTCCGATGCGGTTAATGAGTTCCGAAACCGTGACGCCGCTGCCAGCGAGCTCCAGCTTTTCCGCTTCGGGGTCACAGCGCATATTGCCGAGCGCGACGCTCCACTTTACCTCGCAGTCGGGCAGGAGTGTCTCAACCACGAGATAGGCTGCGTAGGAAGTGCCGTCCGCGGTGTCGAGCAGTTTAAGGTTTTCAAAAAAAGCGAAATTCTCAGCGTCCGACACGGAAAAATCGGAGAGGGTGATGCTCTCCGCCGTGGAGTCGAAGCTCTGACCCGCGATGGGAATGTTCCATATGATGCGGCAGTTGGGTACTGCACTTTGCAGCACTTTGAAATCTTCGACCGTCAGCATGGCGTCGCGCAGGTCGATCTCCCTGAGATTAGGCATGAGGGCGTAGAGTTTCGCCTTGTCCGGGTGGAAAACCGGCACACTCACGCTTTCGGAAAGGCAGTCGTAGACCTCGCCAACGCCGCCGAGAGGTACGTCCCAGAGTATCTCGCAGTCGGGGAATGCGGCGGAGAGTGCAGCGAAATCCTCGGCGCTTATCTCGTTTCCGCGAAGATCCATCTTTTTGGGGGCGCGCAGCTTCATCAGCTCGCCGGTACTCTTTATGCCGGCGCCATTGAGGTCTATCTCCGTCGCTGAACGGGAGACAGGTGCGCCGCCGGGGAACGCGAAAAGCAGTCTCGCGGCAAGGGCGGCTGAGGCAAGGATAAGCACGACCACGATGGCGGCTATAAGCGGCGCGGCGCTTTTTTTCTTTTTCTTCAAATGTTCAGCCATTCGGGAACCTCCGAGGCAGTTTTTATTTTGCTTCCATATCTCTCGTCGCGACGATGTCAACGCCGGTGCCGAGGATGTTTGCAATGATGACCTGACCGCTCGTGACGGGAGCGGTGACTTTGGCGGCACGGACTTTCTCCATGGCCTCGAACATCTTTGCCTTGGGGATAACTCCGTTGGTCTTGACGGGGCAGCGCGCGATGTGGCTTCCGATGACGTCCACAGTGCTTGTCAGCACACGGGTGGGGTTTTGAAGCTCCGTGCGGCCGTAGTCCTCGCCGCGCTCGCAGCGGTTGCCGCTCACGGCGTAGTCGTTATCTTCGTCCACCTTGAGGCGGCAGCCCTGAGGGCAGACTATGCAGATGAGTTCCTTCATTATTCCTTGCCCTCCTTTTCTTCAACGGCGCGGATGCTGATGGGGCCGTCGGCGGGGTCGAGACTGTCGAGTATCTTTTTGGGCAGGATGATCTTCTCCATCTCGCTCGGGAGCATATAGCTGCGGCGATATCGCGCGATCTGTCTGTCGCCCTGTGTGACTTCGAGCGCGGAGGCGCCGAAGACCTTTTTAACGCGGAAAAAGACTTCAACATTGCCTTTGATATTGCTCTTGCGTATCTTCATGGGCACAGTATAGCCCACCTTGTCGCCGTTCGTGAGCCGGAGCACTTCGCCCTCGGCTGCGCTGCCGCTTTGCACGAATTCGGCTGCGGCCTTGCCGGCGCGGATGCTCTCGGCGGTGACATAGTCTACGAGGTCATGCACCTGCACAACGTTGCCGCAGGCGAAAACGCCGGGGATGGAAGTTTCCATGTTCTCGAAGACCACGGCGCCGTTGGTGCGGCGGTCCATCTCTATGCCGGCCTGACGGCTGAGCTCGTTTTCGGGAATGAGACCGATGGAGAGCAGCAGCGTGTCGCAGTCAAAGACTTTCTCGGTGCCGGGGATGGGATTGCGGTTTTCGTCCACCTGCATGGCGACGACCTGCTCAAGGCGGTCTTTACCGCGGATATCGGTGACCGTGTGGTTGAGCAGCAGGGGGATATCGTAATCCTGCAGGCACTGCACGACATTGCGGGTGAGACCGTCGGCGTGGTCGCTCGCGCCGATGCAGGCGAGGACCTGGCCTCCTTCGAGGGTGATACGGCGCGCCATGATGAGGCCGATATCGCCGGTGCCGCGGATGACCACCTTTTTGCCCACACTCTTGCCCATGAGGTTCATGTAAAGCTGGGCGGTTCCGGCGGTAAAAACGCCGGAGGGACGGGTGCCGGGGATGCCGACTGCGCCGCGGGCGCGCTCGCGGCAGCCCATGGCGAGGACGATGCTCTCGGCCTCTATGCTCTGATATCCGGTCTTGCTGCCGGAGAGATAAATCTTCTTGTCGGCGTCGAGTCCAAGCACCATGGTCTCGGTCATGACCTCGACTCCGGTTTCCTCAAGCATTTTAATGAAGCGTCCGGCATATTCGGGGCCGGTGAGCTCCTCTTTGAAATAGTGGAGACCAAAGCCGTTGTGTATGCACTGGTTGAGAATTCCACCGAGATGGCTGCCGCGCTCGATGATAAGAATGCTGCGCAGACCCTCGTTCCAAGCGGTGACTGCGGCTGCCAGTCCGGCAGGACCGCCGCCTATGACTGCAAGCTGGTATTTTTTCATGTTCACTCAACCTCCTTGACGAGGATATAGCTGCCCGGTTCTTCCTTGGGGATGTCCTCCATGGGAATGCCGAGCTCGCGGGAGATGAGCTCATGCACCACGGCGGAGCAGAAACCGCCCTGACATCTGCCCATACCCGCGCCGCAGCGGCGTTTTACCGCGTTGACGGAGACGGGAGGAATGGGCTCGTGCAGCGCCGCGACAATCTCGCCCTCCGTGACGGTCTCGCAGCGGCATACTATGCGTCCGAAAGCGGGATTTTCGGCGACTATCGCAGCCTTTTCCTCGTGGCTGAGCTCGGCAAAGCGCAGACGGCGGCGGGAATCGATGAAGTTTTCGCGCTCGGTGAAGCTCAGCACTCCGCCGGAGCGTATCATCTCCGCGACATACTCTCCAATTGCGGGGGCGGCGCTGAGGCCGGGGCTCTTGATGCCCGCGAGGTCAATGAAATGGGGGAAGGCGGCGGATTCGCTGATGATGAATTCGTCGCGGTTGGAGTTCGCGCGCACTCCGGCGAAGTTGCGGATGTTGGCGCGCACATTCAGCGCGGGAACACTGCGGCGGGCGGTCGCGGCTATCTTGCCCAGACCCTCGGAGGAAACGCCGGTATCGTCGCGCGCGGTTTTCTCCGCGTCGGGGCCGACGATGAGGTTGCCGTGGACGGTGGGGGAGACGAGGACGCCTTTGCCCTTTTCGTCGGGGCACTGGAAGATGACGTGGCTGACGATATCCCCCTCGCTCTTGTCGAGGAGATAGTACTGTCCGCGGGTGGGGACGATCTTGTAGTCGGGCTGTTCGAGCATGGAGCGCACTTCCTCCGCGTCCACGCCAACGGCGGAGATGACGTACTTTGCTTCGAAATCGCCCTTGTTTGTCTTCACGCGGTAACCGCCCTCGATGGGTTCGATGGCCTCGGCGCGGGTGCAAAGATGCAGTTCGGTGCCGTTTTTAACGGCGGTCTCGGCCATGGCGAGGGTGTATTCCCAGGGACTGATGACACCTGCGGAGGGGGCATAGAGCGCGCCGACCACGTTTTCGGCGATGTTCGGCTCCATGGCCTTCACTTCGTCTGCGTCAAGGAGACGGATACCGGGCACACCGTTTGCAAGTCCGCGCTCATAGAGCTTCTGCAGATGGGACTTGTCGCCCTCGTTAAAGCCGAGGACGAGGCTTCCGATGCGCTTGAAAGGAACGTCGAGCTTTTCGCAGATGTCTCCGGCCATGGCGTTGCCTTCGATGTTCAGCTTTGCCATGAGGGTGCCGGGGGCGGGGTCATATCCGGCATGGATAATGGCGGAATTGGCCTTGCTCGTTCCGTTTGCCACATCGTTGGAGCGGTCTATGATGCACAGGGACAGGTCATAACGGGAGAGTGAGTACGCGCAGGCCGCGCCTGTGACGCCGCAGCCGATGATCAAAACGTCAAACATGTGGGATCAACCTCCATGGAATAGTTTTTCAAACAATCCATTTTATCATGAAAGCATAGCGCGAGGCAAGCCGCATTTGTGCTTTCCGATTTATAAAGCTTTGCTCGTGCTGAGAAATATGGCAGCAGGGAAGCAAAATCTCTGCCCTGTATTTACACATAGTCCAAAATCGTGGTATAATATAAGTTAACATTAAACTAAGGAGCCTCGAAATGAAGAGATTCAAGCTTCTCGCCATCGACGGAAACAGCATAGTAAACCGTGCCTTTTTCGGCATCAGAATGCTCAATGCCCCCGACGGCACCCCCACAAACGGAATATACGGTTTCATTACCATACTCCAGCGTCTTCTCGACGAGGAAAAGCCGGACGGAGTCTGCGTGGCCTTCGATCTTCGCGCGCCCACCTTCCGCCATCTGCAGTATGACGGATATAAGGCACAGCGCAAGGGCATGCCCGAGGAACTCGCGGTGCAGATGCCGATTTTGAAGGAAGTTCTCGACGCCATGGGCATAATGCGCGTGGAAAAAGAGGGCTTCGAGGCCGATGACCTGCTCGGTACGCTCAGCCGCATCTGCGAGCGCGACGGCGATGAGTGCGTCATCGTCACCGGCGATAAGGATTCCTTCCAGCTCATCACCGACGAAACGCGCGTTCTGCACGTCAAGTCCCGCATGGGTCAGACCGAGACCATCAATTATACGCGCTCTCGTTTCGAGGAAGAATATGGCTTCGAGCCGATAAAGATGATAGACCTCAAGGCGCTGATGGGTGACACGAGCGACAATATCCCCGGCGTAGCCGGCGTGGGTGAAAAGACCGCCCTCGACCTTGTGCGCCGTTTCGAGAGCCTCGGAAACATATATGAAAATGTAGAGACCATAGACGTAAAGGACGGCGTGCGCAAAAAGCTCATCGCGGGCGAGGAATCCGCGCGTATGAGCTATTCTCTCGCCACCATAGTAACCGACGCACCCGTGGATATCGCGCCGAAATCCGCCGCGTGGAATAATGATTTCAAGCCGGAGCTTTACGGACTTTTCCTGCGCCTGGGCTTTACCAAGTTCATTGATAAATACAAGCTGACGCCCTCCGCTGAAGATACAGCAGCGCCCGAAGTTTTCGAGGGCGAGTGCACGATAGAGCACATCGGCTCTGTGGCCGAAGCTGCCGCTGCTGTTGAGAGTGTCGGCACGGAGACTGCCTACTTCGTTTTTGAGGACGGGCTCGACTACATTGTTTTCCAGTCCGGCGGCGAAAACTCGGGCACCGCATGGGTGCTTGACCGCGCCGTTTTTGGCGGAGACTACGCCGAAGCACTGCGCATTATCTTTGCCTCCGGTATAAAAAAAGCGGGACACAATGTCAAAGACACCCTCCGCGCCCTCCTTACCCTTGGCATCGAGAGCGGCAACTGGGTATTCGACAGCGCCCTCGCCGCATATCTGCTCGACTCCACCGCAGGCAGCTATGAAATAAACCGCCTCTGCGTCCGCTATTGCGGCTTTGAACCCTGGACGGGTGAGGCAGAGGAGAGCGGCCAGATGAGCCTGCTCGACATTCCCGACGATGCTGTGCGAGCTTCAAAGCTTGCCTCGCAGGGCGCAGCCATCGCCTGTCTCGAGGAAAAAATGCTGCCTCTGCTCCGTGAAAAGGGCATGGAAAAGCTCTTTTTCGAAATAGAAATGCCACTGTGCACCGTACTCGCGGACATGGAAAACGAGGGCTTCCTTGTGGACAAGGCTGCGCTGCATGAGTTCGGCGAGAGTATGGAGGGCAGCATTGAAGCCCTGCAGCAGAGCATATGGGACATGGCGGGAGAGAAGTTCAATATCAACTCCCCCAAGCAGCTCGGCGTGGTGCTTTTCGAAAAGCTCATGCTGCCCCACGGCAAAAAGACCAAGACCGGCTGGAGCACGAACGCGGACATTCTTGAAAAGCTCCGTGATAAGCATCCGATCATAAACGAAATACTTGAATACCGCACACTCACGAAGCTCAAGAGCACCTATGCCGACGGACTTCTGAAGGTCATCGCCCCCGACGGGCGCATCCACACCTCTTTCCAGATGACCGTCACCGCCACGGGGCGGCTCTCCTCCACCGAGCCGAATCTGCAGAATATTCCCATCCGAAAATCCTTCGGCGCCCAGATACGCCGTATGTTCGTCGCGCCCGAGGGCAAAAAGCTCGTCGACGCCGACTACAGCCAGATCGAGCTGAGACTGCTCGCCCATATTTCCGGCGACGAGAATATGATCAGCGCTTTCCGCAGCGGCGAGGACATCCATCGCGTCACCGCCTCTCAGGTTTTCGGAATACCTCTTTCTGAGGTAAGCGCCCAGCAGAGAAGCGCCGCCAAGGCCGTCAACTTCGGCATTGTCTACGGCATTTCCGCCTGGTCTCTCGCTCAGGATATCGGTGTTTCCCCCGCCGAGGCCAAGGCATACATGGACGCATATCTCGAAAAATACAGCGGTGTGCGCGAATACCAGAAGAATATAGTTGAAAAAGCGAAGGCCGAAGGCGCGGTGACGACCCTCTTCGGCAGACAGAGAGCTCTGCCGGAGCTTAAGGCGAGCAATTTCGCCATGCGCTCTTTCGGCGAGCGAGTGGCGCTCAATATGCCCATTCAGGGCACGGCGGCGGACGTTATCAAGATAGCAATGGTGAACGTACACCGCAGGCTTAAGCGTGAGGGACTCGCCGCGAAGCTCATACTTCAGGTTCACGATGAACTTATAGTCGAAGCTCCCGAGCACGAGAGCGAGACCGTCCGCGCCATCCTCTGCGAAGAAATGGAAAACGCGGCCAGCTTTGACGTTGAACTGACGGCAGATGCCGCGGTCGGCAAAACATGGGCGGAGGCGCACTGATATGGTAACTTACAGGGAAGCCGGCAAAATGCTGGACAAGGCCATGGAGGCTCTGCCCACGGGCATTTTCGACGGACTCAACGGCGGCGTGAACCTCATAGAGGACGCCCATAAAAGCGAGAACGGCAGCCACATTCTCGGACTTTACCACAACAACATGATGGGCCGGTATATCGAGATATTCTACGGCTCTTTCGTGGAGCTTTACGGAGATATTCCGCCCGCACAGTTTGAGCGCAGACTTCGCAGCACCCTCCACCACGAGCTGACCCACCATATCGAGGGACTTGCCGGTGACCGCAGCCTTGAACACTGGGACGAAGACCAGGATGCGCTGTGGGACGAGCTGATGGATGCAGAGTGTCACATCACCGGCAGCATACTCTTTGCCGACGATGACGATACCGCCCTTGCTCCCGCTGCTAAGGCGCTTTTCAAAATGTATGCCGCCGAACGCTGCCCGGATATACCCGCGGAAAGCGCAGGCATTTTCGAAGCCGGCAAACAGCTGCACCCGGACTGCCGCGCCGCCGCCGAGGTTATGGGAGCTGATTTCTCCGGACACGGGAGCAAGCTCATCACAGAGGAAATCTTTGAAAAATATGACACGGTCATGTGCATGACCCTCGCGCAGGTGGACGAGCTGCTTGAACGCTTCCCCGGCAGCGAGGAAAAGGTGATGTGCATGGACGACACGGACATATTCCGTCCCAAGCTTCGCGGCGGCTGGAAAAAGGCGGTCGCGCGTGTGAATGCCGTGGCAAACGAACTCGCCCATCAGCTGCACATTGATGACGAAGCTGCAGAGACGGTCGAAATCGTTCCCATCGAGGGCGAGGAAGCGGAAAAATACATCCCTGTCATCGCGGAGATGGAGAGAAAGTATTTCTCCCTGCCATGGACCGAAAAGCAGCTGAAGGCTTATATGCAGCGCGAGAACTGCCATTTCCGCGGCGCTTTCCGCGGAGATGCGCTTGTCGGCTACATCGGAGCGACCGTAGTTGTTGACGAGATGGAGATATTCAATGTGGCGGTGGACGAGAGCTGCCGCCGCGGACATATCGGCGAGGCGCTCGTGGAGAGTATTCAGACGCTTGCCTTTGAGCTGAAAAAAGCGGCGGAGCTTGAGCGCATCACGCTCGAAGTGAGAGCGGGGAATGCGGCTGCCATCGCGCTGTATGAAAAGCGCGGCTTTGTTGAGGTAGGCAGACGGAAGAATTACTATGAAAAACCGCGCGAGGATGCGGTGCTGATGGATTTTTATCTTGAGGATTGATATGGACATACTCAGAAAACTTACAGACGAAGAACTCGCCACGGCGTATGAGAGTGTTTTCCGCGAGGCTTTTCCTCCCGAAGAACTAAAACCTCTTTTCGCCATCTCAAAGATGCGCGACGAGGGGCAGTACGACACACTCGGACTTTTCCGCGACGGAAAGGCCATCGGATATATCTGCTGCTGGCTCGACCTGCCCTGGGTGCTCATCGACTATCTTTGCGTCGAGCGTTCTCAGCGCAACGGCGGCGTCGGAGCCGAAATAATCTCCATGACCCGCGCCCACTACCCGTCCGACACCGTGTTCATTGGCGAGGTGGAAGCCCCCACGGGCGACGAGGATGCCGACCGCATCATATATCGCCGCCTCGGGTTTTATGAGCGCTGCGGAGCGAAAGGCGTCGGGTACGACTGCGCCCTGTTCGGCGTACACTATAAAACCATAGTCTGGTCTGAGGGCGAGGTGGACGAGACTGAGCTGTGCCGCCGCCACGACGGTTTTTACAGACGCAATTTCACGCCGGAGCTTTATGCTTCGGCCATTCAGCTCCCTCTCGGCGAGGGAGAGAGACCCTTTGATCGCAGAGAATGGGACGAGCGCCCGAATAATGATACTTGAATCGAGGAAGAAAAACTATGATAATTATGAGCGTTGAATCCACCTGCGACGAGACCGCGGTGGCTCTTGTCCGCGACGGACGCGAAGTTCTCACAGATCAGATTTTCTCTCAGGCGGATCTCCATGCCATTTACGGCGGCGTCGTGCCCGAGATAGCCTCCCGCAGTCATGTCGAGGTCATATATCAGCTTGCCGACCGTGCGATCGCCGCTGCAGGCATCAGCAAGAGCGAGATCGACGCCGTTGCGGTCAGTTTTGCTCCCGGCCTTATCGGCGCGGTGCTCGTCGGCGTGAATTTCGCAAAGAGCGTTGCGAGCGCTCTGGGCGTGCCGCTTATCCCTGTGCATCACATACGCGGTCACATGGCGGCGAACTATCTGGCTTATCCGGAGCTGGAGCCTCCATTCGTCTGCCTTGCCATTTCCGGAGGCAACACTATTATTGTGGATGTGCGCGGCTATACCGATATGCGCATCGTCGGCGCTACCCGCGATGACGCAGCCGGAGAATGCTTCGACAAGACTGCGCGCGTGCTCGGTCTCGGCTATCCCGGCGGCAAGCCTGTCGACCAGCTCAGCCAGACCGGCGACGACAGCAAGTACGTCCTGCCCATCGCACATATCGACGGCAGTCCTTATGACATGAGCTTTTCCGGTCTCAAGACCGCGGTCATTAACCTTGTCCATAATGCCGAGCAGAAGGGCGAGGAACTCGACAAGCCCAGTCTCTGCGCCTCCTTTGCCAAGGCTGTGAGCGACAGTCTCGTGCCGCGCACGATCGCCGCTGCGAAGGAACTTGGCTACGATAAGCTCGTTGTCGCCGGAGGTGTTGCCGCAAACAGCCGCATACGCCGCGACTTTGAGGCCGCAGCCAAGGCTGCCGGACTGGAACTTTTCGTGCCTCCTCTCAAGCTTTGCGGAGATAACGGCGCGATGATAGGAGCACAGGCCTACTATGAGTATCTTGCCGGCAATACTGCCGACAGCGACCTCAATGCGTATGCCAGCATGGATCTCGACCATGTGAGGTGAGCGGATATGGACAATATCCATAAGGGACACCGCGAGCGCCTGAAACAGCGTTTTGCCGAAAACGGACTCAAGGCATTCAGCGATGTGGAGGCATTGGAGCTGATTTTGTGCTATGCCCTCCCGCGCTGCAATACAAATGAGATCGCACATGAGCTTTTGAAACGCTTCGGCAGCTACAAGGCCGTACTGGAGGCGGACGCGAGCGAGCTTGAACTGGTCAAGGGTGTGGGCAGAAATGCCGCGCTTTTAATAAGCCTTGTGAGCCAGATGAACAGGCGCTATATGCTCGCTGAGCGCGGAAACGTCTTTGATATATTAAAAAGTACAGAAGCGACCGTGAAATATATCAAGCCTCTTTTCGCCTACTGCACGGATGAGGTCGCCTATGCCGTGAGTGTAAACAGCGCGGGAAATGTCATTCGCTGCCACGAGCTGGCCAAGGGCATCAGCAACCGCGTGGAGTTCTCAGCGCGACAGGTGGTGGAGGCCGCGCTTCGCGACAATGCCGCGTATATTATTCTGGCGCATAATCACCTCAGTGACGTTGCCCTGCCGTCCAATGCGGACTATGCGGCCACAAAGCTGATTTATCAGACACTTGCAAACATAGGTGTAAAACTGGCAGACCATATAATCGTAAGCGGAGACGAATCCGTGTCCATGCGCGAAAGCGGTTTTTTCGCGGACCTTTGAAAGCGAAAATCGACGATGATGCAGCGCCTTTGCGGCGCTGCATTTTTTTGCAATGCGCCGCTTGCAAGAGTGTGCAAAAAGGGCGGTTATGCAAACTCTGTTTCAATGTCGAAAACCGGCGAAAATTGCATTAGCGCGATTGTAAATAAATGGAATAAATCGCCCAAAGCCTTGCAGCGCAAGGCTTTGGGACTTGTTGACAAGCTTGTTGAAAATGTTGATAACTTACAGGCAAGACCCTTATTTTATGCTTTTATGTAAAGCTGATTTACACTTATTTCGCGGTTGTAGGTATGAGCGTTTTCACAAAGGATGACGCATTTTTAGATTATTGTGCAAAATCTTTGTGCAAAAATACAGCTTGACACAAGGCCGCCCATAGAAAGGCGAAAGTGGAAATAACTGGGGGATTACAGAGCGTAATCAACAAGCTTCGTGCCTATCCGCGGTTGACTTTGCTATGAGTGTGTGCTATAATTTTTATTCGGAAATATGCTGGTGTAGCTCAGTCGGTAGAGCATCTCACTCGTAATGAGAAGGTCACGTGTTCGAGTCACGCCACCAGCTCCAAATGTAAATCCCGTCAACGAAAGTTGACGGGATTTTTTGGTTTATTAGGCTAAAAAACCGGCGGTGCGGAGGGAGAATGGCCCGATGAAAAGAGCACGGCTTCTCCTTTCACATTTTGCTGTTTTATCAGCCGCCCCAGGTCAGCTCGTAAACATTGCCGACGATGCTGTCGGACCAAAAGTCGTAAATTTCGAACTCGACGGGACTTTGTTCGTTGCGGAGTGTGTAGCACACGGCGACCTGAACTGTCTGTCCGGGTGGAACATCGTCATAAAGGATGGCGTCTGCATTGGTCGAGGCGGCGGCGGAGGGAGAGGTGGTCTCGAGCTCAATGCCGTTTTGATAGGCTTTGTAGTTCAGCGCCCAAGGGAATGAGGTTGCGGTGTCGGAGTTGTTGGTGAAGTTGAGAACTACCTTGAAAGCTTCCTCGGAGTCGAAGCCTTCAACAATGTCCACATGGTCGAGGCTCACATAGTAGTCACCCACGGTGCCGGAATCGGAAATACCGTCGAGCCAGAGGGGAGTTCCGATGAACTCCTCTTCCCACTCAGGAGGACGGCCGGGGAGATTTTTGGGATCGAATTTCACGGTCAGGCTCTGGCTGTCGTTCCAGTAGTCATAGAATTTCATGACAAGCTCTCCGCCTGTGAGTTTGAGAGGATATTCGGCCACGCAGCGTATCGTGACACCGGGACGGATGGCCAGATAGTAGTTGCCTTCTTCCGCAACTTCCTTATCCCAGTCGGCATAGGTGGCGGACTGTTCATATTCGTCCTGAGTTACGAGGAAGGACAGAATGTCACTGGGGTAGGCGGTGTCGGAACTGATGTTGGTGTAGTCGTAATAAACGCGGATGGCGTCCTTACCGTTCCAGTCAACAAAGCTCTCTGCTCCGACCACCTCTATGATGCACTCGTCCCACACGGCGCTGGCGAGTACGTCGCCGCTGCCGACGGTTTTGCCGCCGCCAAGGATTTCAAGTCCGGCTGTATAGCTTTCGGGCATATCCTTGCCGCTGTCGATGAGGGGTTTATACCAGTCATGATAGTACAGGGGCATCATATCGCTGTAAGGCCATTTGCTGTCGCTTTTGCCGTCCACATCGTCCCACTCGGTGCCCCAGGGACGCAGGAAGACATAAACGTTCATCATGTCGTCGGGATCGGCAGGGTCAACATATCTGAAATCTATCCAGATCATGTCCTCGATTTCGAAGCCCATGGCACCGGGATCTGCGATCCAGTCGGCATGCTCGAATTCATAGTCCATGAAGTAACCGCTTTCGACTCCCATCGCGCCATGTTCGGTAACGCCGGGGCCGAAGTAAACTTCCATGGAGGCGAGAGGAGAGTCATAGCCGGTGTCGGTATCCCAGAGGTCTACCCAACCGGTGCCGTCGTCATAGACTTCGATGGTGGCGTAGGCATCCCAGAAGGTGTCCTCCCAGCTTTCATATGCGCCGTAGCCGGTCTCGACTATCCACCAGCCGTACCAGTCGCCGTTCCACCACGCATACTCGCTGTCGAGAGGTTCTTCGGTGGGTTCCTCGGGCTTCGCGGGAACGCTCACTGCGGGAGCTTTGCCCTCGCCGGGAGTGAAGAAGTACTTGGTGCCGTAAAGATCACAGACGAGCTTTCCGTTTTCAACGGAATATGCGAAACTTTCGCCATCGGCGCTGATCTTTCCGTCGGCCCAGGTGATAGCAGTGGCTTCATCCACCATAAATATGCCGGTGCCATCCTCGCGCAGCTCCACAAATATCTCTATGCCGAGTTCCTTGAGCGACTTTACAGCCTCCTCATCCATCGCTTCTGCACCCTCGGTGTAAAGAAGGGTCCAGTAGCCGATTTCGGGAGCTTTTGCAGGCTCGGTGGGGGTGTCGGCCTTGCCGGGGGCGGCAGGAGCAATGGCACCCTCTTTTTTGTAGGTGTAAACGAGACCTGCAAAGTCGACGGTCAAAACGCCGTCTTTCAGCGTGCCTTCGTATTCATCGCCTGCCTGGGTGAGAGTAAACTTTTCTCCGTCGAGACTCCATTTGCCGTTGTATTCCTCGCCGCGGAGAAGAATGGTGGCCTTGCCCTTGGCCTTAAGCTCTATCCATTCGCCTTTGCAGTCGAGTGTGAGTCCGGTGCTTTCGCAGGAGACGGCATTATAAAGACCGAGAGTCGGGTCATCGGCGTCGCCTCCGCCGCCAAGAGCAAAGATGAGAACGATCGCCAGAATCACGACCGCAGCTACGACGCCGATGATGATCGCCTTTTTGCTCACGCCTTTGCTTCCCTTTGCGCTTGCACTTTGGGGAGCTTTCTTGGTGGAGGTGGGAGCCGGCTTCACGGGCGCTGCTTCCTCAACGGGGGAATGCCACGCGGCTTTGGGCGCGGGTTCCGGTGCAGGAGTGGGCGCAGGTGCGGGAGCCGGTGCAGGAGCAGGTGCAGGAGCAGGTGTCGGCTCCTGAACGGGAGCTTGCCATTCGGGAGCGGGTGTGGGAACGGGCGCCTTAACGGTGGCTTCGTATTCGGGGATTACAACTCTCTCGATCACGGGAGAGGCGGGCATTTCGAAAACGGGCTCGGCATGCACTTCCGCAGGAACGGGTGCAGCCTGTGGAGCCAGTTTTTCTCCGCATTCGGTGCAGAATTTTGAGGTATCGGACACCTGAGCGCCGCAATTGGGACAAAATCTCATGCTCTTTCCTCCTTTTTTCTTATCTTTCTAAAATCAAAGACGGCCGCTTCGGCCATGACCGCCGCCTCCGCTGCGTGCGGAAGAGGAGCCGCCTCCCTTGGATTCGGTTTGAATTTTTGTTTTCGTGACTGTTGTATGGGTGAACTGGTCGCGCTGCAGCGAGAGATTGAGGCCGCCCACATTGTAGTGCAGAGCCTCGGTCGCCTTGCGAACGCTCTTGAGCTGAGCTTTAAGGATCATGCAGACGATGAAAGCGATGGCTGCGCCGATTATAAGGCCGAGGCCGAGGGAACCGGCGATGCCCTCACGCACGGGATCTCCTTCTTCTGCAAGGGCGAGATATCTTCCGCAGCCGCTTATGTAGTGTGCGAAGCCGTTAAACCAGTCGCGGTCGGAGAGATATCCGATGTACTCGCTTTCCAGCTCCAGCAGTCCGTATTCGTCGAAGGCGTATTCCGCACCATCTCCGTAGACGAAAACGGCGTAGTCCATGTACTCGGCGCTTATGAAGAGGATGATACCGTCTCGCTCATATCCGAGACCGAGGGAATTGTCGTGATAGTGGGAATAGGCTGCCACATAGGGGTCGCTGCCGTAACCCATGTCATCGAGGTCGGGGACGGTCAGAATGTACACACCGCAGCTGTACTTTTCGGAGACCTCGGCTGCGGCTTCTTCGAGACGGTCGAGTTCGCTGCCGCTGAGGAATCCGGCGTCATCCACCACATAGTTTCCGCCTGCGGCGGAAACAGGCAGACAGAGCAGACAGACAAAAGCGAGGAGAACTATAAAAACAGATACTTTGCGTTTCATATTTCCTCCCCCTCTCAGCCTGCGAGATGAACGATCACGGTGGCGATCGCTCCGGCCACGGCGGTTATCGCCGCGAACAAAGTCCAGAATTTGCGCTTATCCATCGGGAGGTCGCCCACGAGCTTGCCGGTCTGGCCGTTTACGGCGAAGAGATAGTTCTTGCCGTTCCAGCGTGTGCTGAGCAGCCACACGGGCATCAGAGCGTAGCGGACATTTTTGCAGTTGATACCGATATCGGCGCTGCGTGGGATAACGGTGCTGTAGCCTATAACGGTGGAAGCCATCGCGTCTTTGAACGAGCGCTCGAAGCGCTCATCCACGCGCTGGCGGCAATCGTCAACGGACATATCGAACCTGTCGGCGAGATAGCCGGGGAGATAGGCCGTGGAAAAAGGTCTGAGCGCGGAGTAATCGAAGGGTTCGATGGAGTCCATATAGTCGTCGGGCATTTTGCTGGAGGCGTCAACGGGGACGCGCTCAAAAGCTATGGAACCCTCGCGCTCGACCACGAAATGGTCGGTTTCGGTTATCTGATAGTCGCCCCGGCGGTAAGATCTGCTTCTTGTGGTGTCGTAACATACTCCGCCTTCGGCCTCGCCGTCGAAGAGCCAGAATGGGACGTAGACGCCCTGGATTTTCTCTATCTGATTCTGGCTGGCGAAAATCTTTGGGAGCAGTACCTTGCCTTTGCAGTGGTTTTTGAGTGCCTCCACGGCGGTCTCCTTCTCGATTTTGAAGGGGATCACGTAGTCCGGCTTGAGACTGCCTGAGAACTGTCCCGGAACTACTGTCGGATTTCCGCAATAGGGGCAGGAAGTCGCGGCGGTGGACTCGTCGCAGATCAGCTCCGCGCCGCAGGAGGGACAGCTGTATGCTTTCATATGCGCGGCGTCGTCGCCCCACTCGTTTTGGAGGGAGGCGGCTTTGGTGTCGGCCTGCGCTTTGGCCTCTGCCGCGGCTTCGTCCTTCGCCGCGTAGAGAGCCTCAACTTCCTCCACGCTGTAGCTGCTGCCGCAGTATTCGCATTCCAGCTTGCCGGAGTCCGCCGAATAATTCAGCGGACCCGTGCAGGCAGGGCATTGGTAATTGGTGATTTGAGTTGCCATAGAAAGACTTTCCTTTCTTAATAGCTGTGCTGACGGGAGCTTATTTTCCGAGCTGGGGAGGCGGACCCACGCGGACGGATTCGTCCATCATGCGGTTGAGTATGGCGGCAACTTCGCTGCGCTGGATGTTTCCGTAGGGATTGAAGGTGCCCTTGGCGTCGGTGCCGTTGAGTATGCCGGCGCGGTAGAAAAGATAGATGCCATCGTCCCAGACTCCCTGATTGACGTAAACGTCGGGGATGGAGTTATCGGGTATGGTGTTGATCTCCGTGAAAGCCTCCTTGGGCAGGGCGCGGGAGAAGAGGTAGACATAGGCCTGACGGGTGATGAACAGGTTGGCAACGGAGAGAAGCTCGTTGTATCCGGGCTCGGCGGCATTGGCATGGCTGCGGATTATTCCGGCATCGAGGCAATAGTTATAATAGCTGCTGTACCAGTAAGGACTTCCGTTGCCAAGCGTGACTGTACCCTCGTGATAGAGCTGATGCATACAGGCGGCCAGCTTGATCGCCTCGGCATAGGTCATGTTGTCCGTCGGGCAATAGGTGGTGGCGGTCTTACCGTTAATGAGTCCCATGCGGTGGGCGCCCTCTATCCAGCTGTAGTACCATTCGTTTTCCGGAACGTCGGTGAAGGGGAAAATGTAGCTGTCATCATGCTCCGGTGCGCCGGAAAGCTTGCAGCCGCACTCGATGCATACGTTTTCCATGTCGGCGATGTGCTTTGCAAGACCCTGAGTATGGCCGCAGTCGCGGCATTCCTGCCAATGGGTGTCGGCGTTGTACTCGAGATTATACACATGGCTGTGATCTCCCAGCACGGGGAACTCGCAGCAAAGCGCAACGACCTTGGTCGGGTCAAGACCGTGCACTGCGAATACTTCGGCGAAGTTCCAGTTCAGATTGGCAATAACAGAGGGCTGACCCTCATAAAGGGGGAATGCATAGCCATCTGTGGCACATACATAGACATAAACTACGTAAATATGTCCTTTTTCAAAGACGTCGCCATCATTGAGAAGTCTGCCCTCGGTCACGTCGTACCATGTCACAGGCTTGGCTCCGTAGAAATCATAACCCACAGCGCCGATGGCACCGCTGCTGAGGTCAAGCGCGGAGAAGTTGGCTTCGATGCCGGCCACAGGCTCTTTTATCTCGAGCGCGATGTATGCGATCGGCTGAGCTTCATCGGCAAGGGCGAAGCCGGGCATCAGTCCGGCGAGCAGTATGATGCAGAGGATAAAGCAGATAAGTCTTTTTTTCATTTTATTAACCTCCCTTGATTGCCGCTAACGGCTCAGGTGTTTACAGCGCCTCCGCAGTATTCGCAGCAGCCGTTGGCGTCAGGCATGGTGGTGGCACCGCACCAGGGGCAGGTGACGGCGGACTTGGGGGCGGCTGCTGCAACTGCCGCGTCGCGAGCCTGCTGGCGAACATTGAGAAGGGCGTCCTTTATCTCCTCGCCCATCTCCTTGTAATGGCGGTATTCCACATTGTTTTCGGGATTGAATCCGGCAGCAGCGCCGAAACGTCTGCCTGCAACATTCTCGATGGTCACATTGGAGGAATTGAGTCTGAAGCACATATCGTCGAAGAAGGGGTGGCGGACGTTTATGACCATATTGAAATCGTAGTCATAGGAATAGCGGGGAGGCACATAGCTGACCTCGTTGCCATCGCTGTCCTCGCGCATTAGCTCGGTTTTATCCTCGTCTATCTCAAGCTTGCAGCCGGTAACGTCGCCGAAAGGAATGACGTCGGGGTTGGACTCAGCCCAATATCTCTCCGATTGGTCGGTGACGATGAAGTTTCCTGCGTCCTCATCGAGGTAGACGCGGTAATCGTCTCCAAGTACTCTCGTGACATTGAAGCTGGCGAGCTTCTCCTTGTTTGCCTCGCGGTAAGCCAGCTGATCGTTTATCTGTGCGATGGTGGAATGGCGGCGCTCGTCAAACCAGGGGGAGAGCTTCTTCGCGCAGACCTTGCACATGTTGCCGTCTTCCAGCTTGCGGTTGCCCAGAAGTCCTATCTCGCCGCCGCAAATATCGCAGTTCTTTTTCTTGAAAGCATCAAAAAGTCCCATTACTGTACCTCCTAATAATTATAGAAATCGTGGTTTCAGACTATGTCGCCGTCATCAAAGGGATCGCCGCACTCGGGGCAGAACTTGGGGGGCTTTACGCCCTTCTCGGGCTCCCAGCCGCACTTGTCGCACTTGTACTGGGGCACTCCTGCGGGTTTCTTTGCGCCGCACTCGGGACAGAACTTACCCTTGTTCACAGCGCCGCAGCTGCAGGTCCAGCCTGCGGGTTCTTCAGGCTTTTTGGTTCCGCATTCGGGGCAGAACTTGCCGCTTGCACTGGCTCCGCAGCCGGGACAGGTCCACGCAGCGGCAGCAGGTTTGGGTTCGGGTTTCTTGCTGCCGCACTCGGGGCAGAATTTTCCGGTGGCCTGTGCGCCGCAGGAGCAGGCCCATACGCCCGCTGCAGGTGCTGCAGGCGCTGCCGGTGCAGGCTGAGCAGCCTGCTGCTGACCCATGGCGAAAAGGTTCGTTGCGTCGCCGCCCATACCACCGACCATGCCCATGCCCATGAATCCGGTCATGGCACCTGCGCTGTTTCCGGCGGCGGTTTCCATGGCGCTGGCTCTTGCGGCGAAAGTGCGGGAGGCAGCGAGGGTGGGGTCGGAATAGAACAGAGATTCCTGCATCTCGCGGATCTTCTTTTCGGATTCCTCATCGGGACGGATGGAGGAAATGCCGAAGGAGACTATCTCGATGCCGCGCAGGTCGCGCCATTTTCTGGAGAGGATCTCGTTGAGAGAGTCGGCCATGTCCATGGTGTGCATGGTGAAGTCGGAATAGATAATGCCCTTCTGGGCGATCTGGCCGAAGGCGGGAGAGAGCGCGGTGAGAAGCTCGGTGCGCAGCTGGCTTTCGAGCTTGTCGCGGGTGAAGTTCTGCTCAACATTGGAGCAGACGTTGGTGTAGAAAAGCAGGGGATTGGAGATGCGGTAGGAGTATTCGCCGAAGCAGCGGATGCCGATGGTGAGGCTGCGTGCGATGGCGCGGTCAACGAGTGCGGTGATGGAGATGGGGGCGGGGGTGCCGTACTTGTTGCCCATGATCTCTTTGGTGTTGAAGAAGTAGATCCTCTGATCTTTGGGAGCTTCGCCGCCGAAAGTGAAGCGCTTGCCCACATTGGCAAAGACTTCGCTGATGCTCTGGCTCAGGTCACCGGTGAAGATGGAGGGTTCGGTGGACATGTCGTATGTATATTCGCCGGGCTCAGCGCAGACGTCAACGACCTTGCCCTGCTCAACGATCATCATGCACTGACCGTCTGCAACAGCGATGACGGAGCCGTTGGAGATAATGTTTTCTCCGCCCCTGGTATTGGAGGAGCGTCCGGAAACGCGTTTCTGGCCTTTTACGGCAAGAACGTCAGCAGGCAGAGCCTCGCAATAAAAATAGTCCTTCCACTGGTCGGCAAGGACGCCGCCTGCGGAACCGAGTGCAGCTTTGATAAGACCCATGGTTTAGTCTCCTTTCAAATTTGGATGAATATAGTTTTTTGTTTTCGATACTTGGGTTTTGGGTGGACTATGCGAGTACAGGTTCGCCGTGCTCGTTGAGCCGATGGGCGCAGCTGACGCACATATCAAGCTCGTCGCAGATCAGAAAGCAGTGGTCGCACACCATGTTGCGGCAGATCGGACATTCGCTGAAAAGTGTTTTCAGCTCCGCGGCTGCACGGTCGAGTGCTGCCTCCTTTTCCCGGCGGTAGAGTGCGTCGAACACCACCTGCTTCCCGCTGCTGGCGGGCGTCACACCGGATCTGGAAAATTTGACAGGCGTGCTTTTGAGCACTCTGCCGCATTCGGCGCAGCGCAGGGCAAAACAGAATTCGTCCGGCGAGGAAAGATCCGTCAGATTTTTTCTCAGAACATCGCTCATCGCTTCACCTCCGTTTGATATCGCTGATTGTTCTTTCCTATTAAAATATATATCAGATAATCAGCCATGGAAAAATAATCCCCGTGAGTATTTTGAGACACAAAAGGGCAAAATACTCGCCGCGAGTAGATGAAATGCACAAAGGAGCAGGTGGCACCTTTGTGCATCATGCGGAGAGAATTTTTGTTAGGCAACACAAAAAAGCCGCACAGAAAATCTGTACGGCTCAGCTTATAAAAATGGTATCACAGATTTCGCGTCCGCAGACGCGAATAAAATTTAATTGGTTTTTCCCGGCGACATGTGCGTCGGAAAAAACACTTATCAGCCTGCAAACGTGCGAGCGCAGCGAGTGCGCTGCGGCAGGCTGCAGCCATTTTTTATTGCATATAAGTGATCTCGTCCAGACGACCGGCGCGCCGGAAAAGATCTATGTAGAGACTCAGCTCCTCTCTGGAGCTGAGCTCAAGCTTGCGCTTGAGGTTTGTGTTGTGTTTTCTCGCGGTGTTCACGCTTATGAAAAGACTGTCGGCAGCTTCTTCGAGGCTGTAGCCGTCGATGATGTACTGAAGTATCATTCTCTCACTGGGGGTTAGGGTGGTGACACGGGCACTGAAGCTGCTGAACAGCAGCTCAATGTCGGGGGGAAGAGAACTGTCGGCGGGAGCGCTTCGGAAAGCGGACTCCTTTTCGCGCAGCTCGGTGTAGTCCTGAATCACAAAGCGCATGAGAAGCATGAAAATTCCGGTCGCCACATAGGAGATGGAGAGGAATTCGAAGTCTATCTGTATCAGCTGCTCAACAGCCCAAACGGCGATATTGCACAGCACTACCGCGGCGAGGAATATTGCATACTTTGTGGAGGAAAGATTACCTTTTCTTCTTGCAAAAACGATTATTGCCACCATAATTGCGAAGTAAGCGAGAACATAAACGGTGTAAAGAAGGTGCAGCGGGGCGTAGCTTTTCACAAGTTTGCCGACTCCGTTGACTATCTCAAAGCTAACCTGCGAGTAGTAGATGTCGAGCCAGCCGCCCGTGGATGCAAAAAGGAAGGCTGCGGCGCTGACGGAAAACAACAGTATCCTGTGGAAACGGGAGAGCTTGAGCTGACATACGTCCGCAACGATAATAAGCATGGCCAGCACGGCAAAGGCGGAGCCAAGATAACCGATGCGGTTTGCCCAAAGCGCCCACTCCAGAGTTTTGGCTGTGGAGAGCAGGAAATAGCCGAGGTTGGCAACGACTATGCAGCCGTAGAGCCAGAGGAACTTTGCATCCCTGCGCTTTCCGCACAGCAGATAAACAAAGAACAAAACGAGGCTCACAATGAAAACGGCGCCGTAGAAAACGGAGGCATTGCCGTCCTTCACAGCGGCGTTTGCCGCGCCGGAGGCAAGAACGGATACGGAGGGCAGGCGGAAAAAGGCAAAAAGGCTGCAAAAAACGGCGGCAGCGAGCTTTGTGCGGTTTTTCATGCGGCGATGTCCCTCCTTTTATGAGTGATAAATATTGAGACTGTCAAAAAGCCACGCTTTAGATTGAAGAAACGGAGCAGCAGGGGCGTGTACAGGGGCAAAGACCACGCTGCTCGCATAACCCAATGCATTTTTAACTTTTCTGTTCAAAAAATGCAGCTTGAAGCGTGGCAAAAATGTATTTTTGCCACGCTGAATATTATATAGCATTGCCTGTTTTTTTTCAACACACTTTAATGCCAGGGTAGGCTTAAGGGAACTGCCGGGAATTCTTACAAGCCGTAAGAGCTGAGTCGGTGCCGAGAGCCTTTCTCCCGGCATCGCCGTAACGGTTTTTTGTTTTATATGATGACTCAGTCGAAGAGTTTGTCGTTATATTCGAGCAGACGGAAAGAAAGCTCGAGATAGAGCAGCGTGTCGGCGTCGCCGAGGGTGAAGCCAAGGATCTCCTCGATTTTTTTGATATGGTATATGGTAGAGTTGCGGTGGAGATTCAGGGCGTTTGCGGTACGGGTGATATTTCTGGAGTTTTCAAACCACGCGCGCAGGCTCTTTGTGAAGGTGGTGTTGTGCTTGCGGTCGTATTCCACGAGCTCGAGCAGCTTGGGGTGGCAGAGCTTCATGACATCCTCGTGCTCGCAGCAGAGCTTTGCGATATGGTAAAGCTCCAGCTCGCTGTAGAAATGGAAGGGGCCTTCGGAGCCGAGATGGCGTCCGATATTGATGGCTTCCTCCGCCTGATGGAAGGCGGCGCGCAGATCGGTGATCTGCTCGAAATAGCGGCTTACGCCGCAAACGGCATTGTGCTCTGTGAGGAAGCTGCGGAAATCGCGTTCGGCCTCGAACTCCTCGAGACTTTGTATGCTCTTCTGTCGGGCGTATCCTTTGAACAGTACTATGTAGTGCTGATATACGAGACCCTTGCACTGGCTGACCACGCGCTCGAGGAAATCACGGAAGTAGCTCACAGAGAAGTTGCCGCTGTCAAAGCTCCGGATATCGATGACGAAGAGCAGGAAATACTTATTGGAATTGATGCCCAGAGAATTGACTCTGTCGCTGATGATGGCGGGAGAGGTGAGCGTGCCGTCGAGCATATCGGCCAGAAACTCTTCATACTTCAGACCTCTGGAAAAACCGAGGTTTTCCTTTTTCTGAAGCTCGGTGGACATGGCGTCGGCGAGTATGTTGAGGAATACGCTGTCCTGCTCGGAGATGGGGCGCTCATATTCGAGCACAGAGATCGTTGCGGCGGAATGCTTGGCCACATTCACAGTGCAGAAGAGTCTGGGGTATGGCATGCGCTCGTCCTTCCAGTAGAAGGGTGCGGTGGCGTTGGAGAGTATCTCCGCGAGATTTGCGCGCATGTTCTGCGTGACGATCTCGCTCGAGAGCATACCTTCGTGCCTGAACTGCATCCAGTCCTCGTCCTCGGGGATGTCGATATCGGGATACATGGCCATGGCGCGCCAGTTTTTGTCGGAGATGATTATAGGATTGCCGAAATATTGATAGGCGATCTCGACGAGAGAGCGAAAGTCGCTGGCGGAAGAAAGGCTGCCGAGAAGTGCGGTGGAGAAAGATGCCACGCGGCTGTCATCGTCGGCCATGAGCTGGTTGCACAGGAACATAAGCACTTCGGAAAAATCGGTATCGCGGGGCAGAATGGTAAGATTTGTGCCCGGGCTGGGAGTCCAGTTCTTCGGGGGAAGTATGCCGCCTATGTTGACGAAGTTGCGCGGAAGGACTTCGGGGAAACTGTCCGCCCTGCCGACATAGAGGGTGCTGTCGTCATATTCCATTCCCGGCTGATAGGGCACGATGGCCTTCAACTGGAGATTGGGCGTGCTCTCCACGCGGTATATGGGGGAATAGGCGCTCAAATATTGGTTTATTTGGTTAATCTTCAGTACCATGTTTCTGCTCCTTTCGGATCCTGCTGTTCCCTTTTAACGAAATAAACTGACATATTTCGTAAAAAGTGATGATGTAAAAAAGGGGGAAACCCAATATAATCATATGTATAGGGATTGTTTATACATATCGGCAGAGCAAAATCGATTTTCAGAATATACAAATACATTCTATCAATTCGCGCTGCAAAAATCAAGAAGCTTGATCAATATCAAACGTTCCCCGGGAGGAAAAGGGATGAAACAAAACACCAAAACAAAGATAGTAGTATATATGATGGCGATGTTCCAGATGGGCAATGTGGGCATTTCACCCTCGCTTTCCAAAATCGCTCAGGAGTTCCCTGATGCAGGTGATGCTGCGGTGCAGGTACTTATGACCTGTCCCGATATAATTATTATTTTGTCCACGCTTATGGCGAGCTTCCTGACCACACGCGTAAAATGGAAGTGGATAGCAACGACCGGCGTGGGAATCTATTTTGTTGCAGGCATTTGCGGATACCTGTTCAGCAATTCCTTCCCAATCCTTTTCCTGTGGGCGGCAATGCTCGGCCTCGGCATGGGAATGTTCACACCGACTATGGCAACTGTGGTTGCGCACTGCTTTGCCGGCGATGAGAGAAGCGAGGTGCTGGGCTTCCAGTCGTGCTTCCTCAATATAGGCGGCATAATGCTGACCGTGGTCGGCGGACTGCTCTCCGCCATCAGCTGGCGTACGAACTATCTCGTGTATGTACCTGCAATAGTGGTAGCCATGCTTACCGCCACGATGCTGCCGTCCAACGATCTTCCCACGAAGGAGGAGCGGCGTACTGCGAAACCCGGCGGAAAGGTAGAGCCTGCCGTATGGCGCTATTGTGTGCTGAACTTCTGCTTCATGCTTCTCTACAACGTCTATCCCTCCAACACGGCCATGCTGCTGCATGAGCGCGGCTATGTCAACAGCGAGGTGCTCGCAGGTATAGCGAACGGCATCGGTATGTTCGGCGGAATATGCGCGTCGCTGTTTTTCCCCAAGCTTGTCAAGCGCATTGAGGAGGACACCTTCACGCTTGCCTTTATTCTCGCCGGTGCCGGAATGTGCATCGGACTTATCGACAGTCTTGCAACCGTGATACTGGGCGCTTACCTCGCGGGCGCCGGAGTTTCCATGGGTATGCCCGCGGGACTGCGCGCAAGCAGCAGAAAGTTCCGCGCGGACAGGATCGAGCGCAGCAACTCCGTGTATCTCGCCGTGACCTTTGCCGGAGGATTTTTCTCCTCCATCGTCGTCACTCCGCTTGCTGCTATCTTCCATCCGAGCGTGCGGTGCCGCCTCATCGTCGCCGCTGTGCTGGCTCTCGTTTTCGCCGTGGCGGGACTTCCGATCGTGCGTCAGGCAAAGCGCCTGCCTGTTCTCAGAGACTGATACGCAGCGATTTATATTACGGGACCGAGCCTTTTGGCTCGGTCCTTTTCGTAGGAAATACACAGCAAAAAAGTTCAAATTTCGTTGCAAATACATCTTTTGCAAGGCTCGCGGCTCAGTTATAATAATCCTGGAGGGGCATGTTCCCCTGCGCGATAAAATGAAAATAATAACCGGAAAGGAAATAAGAATATGAATAACAAGATCCGTGATTTTCTGAAGAGCTGCGGCTGGTACTTCCTCGCATCCGTTGATGAGGGTGCTGCCAGAGTTCGTCCCATGGGCTTCTGCGCCGTGCTGAGCGACGGCAAGCTCTATTTCGGAATGGGCAGCGAGAAGCGCTGCTGCAAGCAGATCCACGATGCTCCCGAGGTGGAAGTCTGCGCCTGCAACGCCGACAAGCAGTGGCTGCGCGTGCGCGGCAAGGCCGTTTTCAGCGAGGATCCTGCTGTGCTGGAGGAGATTTTCGCCGGCAACGAGTTCCTGCGCAAAAAGTACGCTCCCGAGAGCGGACTCTATTTCGCTCCCTTCTATCTCGAGGGTATGGAAGCCGACCTCAATAAGATGGACGGCAGCTGCGAAAAGTGGCTGTGAACCCTCGACAAAAAAGATGAAAAGGAGGCTGAGCTATGAGCAGCTTCAATAACTATAAGCACCTCTTCACTCCGCTGAAAGTCGGTCATACAACGTATAAAAACCGCGTGGAATTCTCCCCTCTGGTCTGCGACATGACCAACTGTCTCGGAGAACCCCTCGACGGCTACATAGACTTTATCGAGCAGCAGGCTGAGGCCGGGACCGCCGTTATCCATATCGGAGCTACTCCCGTCAACTGGGAGACCGCCCCCGACCATCCCGCGGAGATCGACGTCACCGACGACCGCAAGGTCGGAGGACTTGTCCGCATGGTCGAGGCTGCTCACAGACACGGCGCGAAGCTCTCCGTGGAGCTTGTCCACGCCGGACGCGGCGCCGACCCGCGAGCCTGCTCTTCCGACACCATGCTCGCGCCCAGCAACTTCTACCTCGAAGAGCGCGGACACTACATCAAGGAGATGGACCAGCACGATATCGAGCATACCGTTGAGTGCTTTGCCGACTGCGCCGCCAGACTCAAGCGCTGCGGCTTTGACGGCGTGCTTATCCACGGTGCCCACGGAAATCTGCTCGCGGCTTTCCTGTCTCCCTACGTCAACCACCGCACGGATATGTATGGCGGAAGCTTTGAAAACCGCTGCCGTTTCCCGCTGATGGTGCTCAAGGCTGTCAGAGAGCGCGTCGGCCCCGATTTCGTCATTGAATACCGCATCAGCGGCGACGAAAAAGTTCCCGGCGGCATGGGAATTGACGATGTTATCGAATTCCTGAAAATCGCTCAGGAGTATATCGACCTCGTCACCATCTCCTGCGGCATTATTGTCGATCTGAAAAACAGCTACTACTGCATGCCTCCCTATTATCACCCCAAGGGAGCCAATGTGCCCCTTGCACGCAAGGTCAAGCAGTGCCCGGATATTCACATTCCGGTCAGCGTTGTCGGCGGTATAGTCAGCGCCGAGATGGCCGATCAGATAATCGACGAGGGCAGCGCCGACATGGTCGCGATCGCCCGCGCCCTGTTAAGTGACCCCGATATGCTCAACAAGTCCTATGCCGGACATCCCGAAAAAGCCAGACCCTGCCTGCGATGCTGGAACTGCATCAGCGATGCTGGACAGCATGTGCGCTGCTCTGTCAACCCCCAGCTTTGCCGCACGGAGCGCTACCGTCAGCCATGGCCTGCACGCAAGGTGAAAAAGGTCGTCGTCGTGGGTGGTGGTATAGCCGGCACCCAGGCGGCGAGAACGCTCTGCGAGCGCGGACATGAGGTGGTGCTTTTTGAAAAGAGCGAGCGTCTCGGCGGGCTGCTTCCCGATGTGGACAAGCTTCCCTTCAAGGACGATATGCTCCGCTATGAGGAATGGCTCGTCAGAGAGACCATGGAATGCGGCGCGGATATCCGCCTTGGCGTCGAGGCCACTCCCGAGCTCGTGCTGGCCGAAAAACCCGACGCCATTATCGTTGCGGTCGGCTCTGTGCCCATAAAGCCTCCCATCAAGGGTATGGACAGCGCAAAGGTCAAGGGAGTTCTTGACGTAGACTCCGGCAGAGAAAAGATAAGCGGCAAGGTCGTTGTCTGCGGCGGCGGACTCAGCGGCATGGAGTCCGCTCTTGCTCTCGCTATGGAAGGCTGCAGCGTCAAGGTAGTGGACATCAAACCCGAAGCAGAGTTCGCCTCCGATGCCAGCACCTGCCTGCGCGGTATGCTCCTCAAGCTCATCGACGATTACAAGGTCGAGCTTATCGGCGACCACATTGTCCGCGAGATCACGGACGAAGGCGTGCTCGTCGAGGGTAGAGACTGGCAGTATAAGCTGCTGGAGGCTGACTATGTGGTCAATGCGCTCGGTATGAAACCCAATCCCGCGGCAGAGGCCTTCCGTGAACTGACACCCTATGTCTACTTCGTCGGCGACTGCGACAAGGTCGGCAACGTCCTGGGTGCAAACCTGACGGCTTACGACAGAAGCTGCAATATCTGATCAATTCTTGGTATAAAAAAAGACAGCGATCTTTTAGATCGCTGTCTTTTTCGCATGTCAGTTCAAATGATTTTTAATGATCTTGCTCAGCTCTTTAGCCATTCGCTCGTGCGCCTGCGCGGAGGGATGTCCGTCGGAGCCGTTGCCCTCTATCATGAAGTTTTGCTTGCCGAGCTTGGCGCAGAAAATGCGCTCATCTCCGCTCGAGGCTTTATAAGAGGAAACTACGTCCACTATCTCGTCCCAGACGTAGTAGTCCATGGAGCCGAGGACGCAGAATATCCGGGTGTCGGGGCCGTTGCAGCTGCGGACAAGACGGACAAGCTCGAGATAAGCGGACTTGAAGCGCCCGTGAGCTTCGTCGGAGAAAGCCTGCATGCCGAGCTCAAAGGCATCGTTGGTGCCGAGATTAATAATAACGGCATCCCGGGGATGGGAGGTGAAATCCCATTTTTCGGGTTCGGCGCTGCCCATAAGCCGTTCAAAGGGAGCGTCGGTAAGCTCGTACATGCTGAGCATACCGCGATTTATCATGCCGGGGTGCAGCGATTCCGGAACACAGCAGCCGCTGACGGAAATCGCGGAATAGTCCGCGCCGAGGGCCTCGGCGCAGAGGAAGCCGAAGGCACGCTCGCCGTTTTCGGTCTCGGTACGGAAACCGGGTTCGCTGCTCTCGTTGCCGTAGCCGCAGGTGATGGAGTCGCCGACGAACTCAAGCCGCAGCTTCGGCTCATCAGGAGGTGCGAGCATTTCGCCGTCCGTTTCCAGTGCGCAGACAGCGCATTTTCCCATGACGTTTTCCGAGAGCTTGCGCACATAAACGCAGTGCTCGCCATCGCTGCCGGAAAAGAGCTCCACACGCTGGCTGCCATGGCGGAGCTTTACGCGTTTTTCCTCTCCGCCGTCAACATGGATGGCTATGACGGGTTCCATCATCATAGGCTCATGCTCAAAGGGTGCGGTCATGTCCTCGCTGATCGCCTCAAAGTCGGCGAAAAGCTCCTTGCCGCGAAAGCGCAGCGCAAAGCCGGAGCAGCTCCAGTTGAACCAGAGCTTGCCCTCATATTCGCGGCAGCGTCCGAGAGGGCGCAGCACCTCGCGCAGTGCGGAAAACTCGATAGTAGTCATTTTCTTGAACAGTCCTTTGCTGATAATTTGGAAAAAGGGCGAAGCCCATACAGGCTTCGCCCTTTTTGAGCTTTTTTATTCGACAGCGTCCTTGCTGTAAGCTCCGCCGTTACCGCCGGAGAAGTGGATGATGTCTCTGTCGAGAGCGTGGACAAGGATGGGACTGTGAGCAACGCGGCGGGGGACATACACGAGGGTGGACTTGGTGGTGTGTATGGTCTCATCGCCGATGAGGAAGCTGACGTCCGCACCGAGCTCCTCGGGATTTTCGGGGTCGCCGCTGATGAAGGCGACAAACTCATCGAGGTTGTCGTGCATATGGTTTACGGGGCCGGTGTCGTTTGTGGTGTGGAACCAAACGGCTTCGGTGTAAGGTGCGCCGGGGAGCTTGACGCCGTCTATCCAGAGCAGGAAGGTGAGGAAGCCTTCGGGAGCCTGAGGGATCTCTCCGCTGACGGGGGCGTACTTCACTACGCGGTTGCCGGCGTACTTGCCCTCGGCCTCGCTGGCCTCGGCGGGAGCGGACTTGTAGAACTCGGCATCAACATGCATGATGTAGTGCATGAAGGGTTTTTTCATATCCTTGACGGATACGATGTTGTGGGCGCAGCCTGCGGGAACGAAGACGAAGCAGGTGTCGGAGAACACGAGATGGTCGTTTTCGATCTGGAAATCGACGGTTGCGTTGAGGTTCTCGTGGTCGGCGGGGTCACTGCCGATGAACATATGCAGCTCGTCGGTTTCGTGAGAAATGAGACCCTCGGTGACGAGGTCCTTGACGATGTAGTGGACGCAGCCGAAGAAGCTGCCGGGGACGACACTGCCGTCGAGGCATACCGCGGGACGG